>JAJXVG010000022.1:0-14362 GCA_021782315.1 Pseudomonadota bacterium
CGGACATCGACATCATCATGTTCCAGAGCAAGAAGGGCAGGAAGAAGGGTAGTTCCTGCCCCCAGGAGGTCAGCCAGCCCGAAATCTTGAAGACGCGCGCCGCCTCCTTCAGTTCGGCCGGTACGGTGCGAAAGCCCTGGTAGGCGCTGAACGCCATGTTCCATGCCTGCGAGGTGAAGATGGCGAAGATCGCGGCGCATTCGACGCCGAGGAGATTGCCCGGAAAGAGGGCGATGAAGGCGGTCACCGTGATCGACAGGAAACCGAGCACAGGAATCGATTGCAGGATGTCGAGGATGGGCACCAGCACCTTCTCCGCCGTCCGGTATTTCGTCGTCAGCGCGGCGAAGACGCAACTGAAGATCATCGAGGCGCCGAGCGCGATGAACATGCGCAGGGTGGTGCGCAGCAGGTAATAGGGCAGGTATTCCGGCTCGAGTGAAAGGGGGATGGTTTCGCCCACCTGGTAGGGGGTCGCCATCTGTTGTCCGCCATAGGCGAGAAGGACGAGCAGGGCCAGGATCAGGGGCAGCATGGCCCAGTCCCAGCGATTGCCGCCGCTTTCGACAACCAGGCGCGGGAAGAACTGAGTGTTCCTGCTCAAGGGACTAGCGCCGCGACAAGGCGAAACATGGGTCGATACGGTGCGGTGCTCGGCGACAGAAAGCTGTCGGCGCACCGGGCGAAAAGATGAAGGGCATGACCGGTCTCCTGCAGGGGTCGGGACGGATACCCGGCATGG
Source organism: Pseudomonadota bacterium (assembly GCA_021782315.1). Lineage (GTDB taxonomy): Bacteria > Pseudomonadota > Gammaproteobacteria > Burkholderiales > Rhodocyclaceae > Azonexus. Next base: position 743 of record JAJXVG010000022.1, read on the forward strand.
TTCGTCCGAGGGCAGCGCTGTTGCGCCCGGCCTTTCTTCCCGGTACCCGGGAAGGGTGCGACGGACGTGCCAAGCGCTCGAAGAAGAGGGGGAGGCAGCCGATTCGCTCGGCCTTCTGAACCGCTTCCTGCGCCTGGCAAGACAGCGGCAGGAAATCTGCGCCTTATCGTGCCGGGAACTTGCCGCTCAGGTTTTCCTGGCGACAGCTGTCACTCGAACAAGGTTCCATGTAGGGTTTCCGCAAAACGGGCGGATTCTGGACCCGAATAGTATGAAAGTAAAGTTACGGCCCGATGACATCGATGCTGGCGGCGAGAGATGTCGTCCGGGCGCTTATGCCTGAGGCGCCGGGGATGTTTTCTGCAGCCACTTGAGCAGCGTTTTGTAGAGGTTGACCGGTGTCACCGGCTTGGCGATGAAATCGTTCATGCCGGCCGCCAGGCATTTCTGGCGATCTTCAACGAATGCATTGGCGGTCAGGGCGATGATGGGCAGCGCAGCGCAGCCCGGCAGAGTGCGAATCTGCCGGGTTGCCGCCAGGCCGTCCATATGCGGCATCTGCATGTCCATCAGGATCAGGTCGTAGTTCGCTTGCGAAGCCTTATTCACGGCCTGCTGACCGTCCTCCGCCGTATCGACGATAAAACCGATCCTGTTCAGGAAGGCCATGGCGATTTCGCGATTGACCGGGTCGTCCTCGGCCAGCAATATTTTCCGATCGGCGTAATCGCGAGCGAGGATGTCCTTCGGCGTCCCGGTTGGCGAGGCGCTCGCCTCTTCCGGAACATGAACCGTCGTCGAATTGTGCAGGCGAGCGGTAAACCAGAAAGTACTGCCTGCCCCCGGGGTGCTGCAGACGCCGGCATCGCCGCCCATCCGTTGCGCCAGGCTGCGGGTGATGGCGAGGCCCAGGCCGGTGCCGCCGTATTCACGGGTGGTCGAATTGTCTGCCTGCTCGAAACTCGAGAACAGACGGCTGATTTGTTCGGGCGTGACGCCGATGCCGGTATCTTCGACCTCGAAACGCAGCAGTTTGCTATCCTCGTTCTCTTCGAGCAGGCGAGTGCGAATGGTGATCGTACCTTCCTCGGTGAATTTGACGGCATTGTTTGCGTAGTTGAGCAGGGCCTGGGCCAGCCGGGTCGGGTCGCTGCGCAGAAGCCGGGGCAAGGGCGGGGTATCCATGACCAGTTGAAGTCCCTTGCTTTCGACTTTGGGGGCCATGATGGAGGCGACGTTGTTGAGGATGCCTTCGACGTTGATATCGACATCTTCCAGCACCATTTTGCCGGCTTCGATCTTGGACAGGTCGAGAATATCGTTGAGAATGCCCAGCAAATGGTCGGCGGCCCGGTTGATGGTTCTCAGTTGTATGGCCTGGCTGGGTGTTGCGCCATCGTTCTGCATCAGGTGCGCCATGCCGATGATGGCGTTCATGGGTGTCCTGATTTCGTGGCTCATGTTGGCCAGGAAAGTGCTCTTGGCCTGCGAAGCCGCTTCGGCCGCCTCGCCCTGCCGCCGGTTGCGCAGGGTCTGGATGCCGAAGCTGAGATTGTCGACCAGTTCGCCGAGCAGTTGCGCTTCATCCGTTGAAAAAGCGTCCGGTTCGGTGGCGTAGGCGTTGAGAACCCCGATCACCGCTTTCTGAATGATAACGGGAATGGCGATGCTCGCCTGGTATCCCCTTTCCAGGGCCAGCTCGCGCCAGGGCGTCATCTGAGGATTGGTCAGCCAGTTCTGGCTGACCTGGGCTCTGGCGCTTCTCACCGCGCTGCCGTTGAGGCCCTGGCCGATATCCTTGTCGCCGTCCCAGGAAACCCTGATCTTCTCCAGGAAGCCGTCGTCGTGGCCGGCATGGGCCACCGGGCGGATACTCTTGTCGGCGTCGTGCTCGACGAAGCCGATCCAGGCCATCCGGTAGCGTCCGCGATCGACCAGCAATTGGCAGATGTCGGTGAGCAGGGCCTGCTCGTCGTCGGCCTGGGCCAGGCACATGTTGCAGTCGCCGAGGAGGCGCAGGGCGCGGGTCAGGCGCTGCTGCTCCTCTTCGGCCTGGTGGCGCTCGCTGATGTCGACGAACATCCACAGCGAGTCCTCGCTTTCCGCGCTGAGCCTGGTCGAACTCACCTCCATCCAGACCGGGCGTCCATCCCGGCGCAGGAACTTGAATTGCGAGCGGAAGACCCGGCCGGCGGCGATCACCGGATAGGCTTGCGCACCGATCGATGCGTAGGTTTCCTCATCGGCATAGAGGCGGCTGGTAGGCATCCCGATCAGTTCTTCCGGTTCGTAGCCCAGGAACTGGGCAAATGTCGTATTGGCCCAGACGATGCGGCGCTCTCGCGCCGTGGCGATGCCGATCAGGCCGCTGTTCAGGATCGCCTTCTGTTCGGTTACGAGACGTTCGATGCGCTCCAGGTTCTGCTTGCTCTCGGTGATGTCCTCGACGAATACCGAAATGCTCGAGGTCGCCTCTTCCTGGAAGATCAGGTGGAAATTGAGGCGGAAGAAGCGGCCGCCCGCTTCCAGACGATGCTCCACCGAATAGGGCGCCGCCGTCAGGGCTCGCCGGTAATAGTCGTTCCAGGTGGCAGCCAGGTCGGCCGGGAACATTTCAGCCGGCAGCATTCCACGGCAGAGACGAATGCCGAAATGTCGCACGCAGAAATCCTTCAGGCCCCGGTTGAAGGTCTGCAAGCCAAACGACTGGGCATCGACCGACCAGATCAGGTTGCCGGAGCTGTCGACCACTGCATTCAGCAAGGCGTCCTGGGATTCCAGGCGACCGACGAGACGGTTGAAACTGGCGAACAAGCTGCGGACTTCCGGGCCTCCTGTTTCCGGTAGCAGCCTCTCGGTGAGGGACAGGCTGGTCATCGTGTCGAGTTGCCGGGTTGCCTTGAGCAGGGGAACGAAGAAGCGGATCCACAGGTACTGGACGAGAAGAAGGGTGAGTACCGAGGCGGCAATGCCGCTCAGTACGATGATGTCGGTCAAGTGGCGTATGGGGCGGAAGATGATCCTGGTCGGCGTGGCCAGTTCCAGTGCCCAATCGGTCGATTCTATGTGTTTGATGGCAAATAGCTTTTCGATGCCGCGCTCACCGGTAGACAGCATGGTGCCTTCGAAACCCTGGCGTCGCAGGTCGCCTATCGCGCTGTGGCCCGGCGCCGGCAGGGCAGTCATCACCCGGCTTTTGTCCGGTGCGGAAACAAAGAGATTGTCCCGAAGCGAAATCAGGAAGACCTCGGTCTCGCCTAGATGCCCGGTTTCTCCGAAAAGTCCGAAGAAACTGGTGCCGCTCAGTTCGATCGTGCCGACCATCACTGCCTTGACCGCGCCGTGGCGGTCAGGTATCGGTGCGTTGATATGCAAGACCGGCCGCTTGAGAACGGGGTCGATGACCGGCCTGCCGAGTTGCGTCCGACCGGTTGTAATCACCTGATGAATTTCTTCATCCATCTCGTAGACGCTGCCGCGGCGCCCGGAATGTACGGGGAAGTCAGCGATGATCTTGCCGTCGGTGCCGATAACCAACAGGCCGCCGGAATACATCTGATGCATCAGGCGGCGCTGGGTGAGAAAGTCCTGGATGTAGCCGGCGTCGACGAGTCGCTCGGTGTCCGGTTGAATGGCGACGCTGCTCAGCCCTTCCTTGTACTCGTGCAGCCTGCGGTAGATCTCGTCGGCCAGTTGCGTGGCGATTGCCATCTGCGACTGCATCAGGGTTTTCTGGAGTTCCGCGCGCATGCCGGCGAACCCGACCAGCAACAGGCTCCAGACGAGAGCGACGGCGGCGAGGGCAACGACGAGCCTGAAGTGGACCGGTCGAAGTCCGCGCCCGGTCGACTGAAGAGAGAAGACGTCCCCGGTGCTGACCATGTCGTGTTTGTTCCGTGTCTCGCTCATTGCTCGCTTTCCTGGATGGTCGACGCAGCAGTGTCGTGGGGCCCTCTCCGCGCTTGTCTGCTAATATTCCTTTTAGCGTTTCGTTGATTTTGCCATTTACGTGCCAAATATTCCATTAAATATGGCTTGTTGAATATTCGCATTATTCTGCTTAAATAATCGTCGGCTTGAAAAGATTCGTGCGCAATTTTTCTGATGCGAAGGAGTGCGGCTCATGGACCGCGACAGCATTGCTTTTCTCCCGGAATCCCTGGTCCTCTCAGTCGAGGAAATCGACCGGCAGCACGGCGCACTGTTCTCGTTGCTGGCGGATATCAAGGCAGCCTGCCTTCGCTCGAACGCGTTGCCTCCCGAACTGGCGGCGGGCTTGATCGATTTCTTGCACGAGCATTTTCGTACGGAGGAAAGGCTCGCCGCCCTTGCCGGATACAATTTTGCTGTCCACGATCGAAAACACCTGGAAATGGTTTCCGCCATCGAGAAAGGGCTTTCCGAAGTGGTGACGGAAGCGCAGGACGTATTCAGTGTGCTGCGCTACGTGGAATACTGGTTCGAGCGACATATCGCCGAAGAGGACCGGCCGTTGGGCGCCTTCCTGCGCCGCACGGTTCGCTGAATCCGGCGGTCTTGCCGTCTCTGGCCTCGATCGAATTTTGATGAACCACTGGCATGGATACTGAACTGCAGCATTACCGCGGGCGCTTCGCGCCGTCGCCCACCGGCCCGCTTCATTTCGGCTCCCTGGTCGCCGCCCTGGGCAGTTGCCTCGATGCCCGCAGGCAGGGCGGCCAGTGGCTGGTGCGCATGGAGGATGTCGATACGCCGCGCCTGGTGCCGGGGGCGGCGGATGCCATACTGAACACGCTCGAGGCCTTCGGTTTCGAGTGGGATGGGCCGGTCCTCTATCAGAGCCGTCGCCTGGAAGCCTATGCAGAGGCGCTGGAAAAACTGCGAGACGCAGGCATGGCCTATGGTTGCGCCTGTTCCCGCAAGGAAATCGCCGATTTGGCGACGTCGGTGGCGGTGGACGGTGGGCAGGTTTATCCTGGGTTTTGTCGCGAAGGCCTGGCGCCCGGCCGGCAAGTGCGGGCCTGGCGTTTACGGGTCGCCGAAGAGCCAATCGCTTTCGACGATCGCGTGCAGGGACGGGTCGTCCAGCATTTGGCGCGCGACGTCGGCGATTTCGTGCTGCGCCGGGCCGATGGGCTGTTCGCCTATCAACTGGCGGTGACGGTGGACGACGAATTCCAGTCGATTTCCCATGTCGTTCGCGGCGCCGACCTGCTCGCTTCGACACCCCGCCAGATCTGGCTGCAGCGTTGTCTGGGATTCGCTACGCCGGCCCATGCGCACCTGCCGGTAGCGGCCAACGGCGCCGGTGAAAAACTGTCCAAGCAGACGCTGGCCCGTCCCCTGGCTACCGATCGGGCGGTGGCGGAACTGTTGCAGGCCCTGCATTTTCTGGGGCAGGCACCGCCGGCCGAGCTGGCGAGCGCGGGGCTCGCCGAAGTCTGGGCGTGGGCGCAGGCCAACTGGTCTTTCGCCGCAATTCCCCGCCAGGCCCTGATCGTCATTCCTCCGACCTAGTGTCGGCCGCACCCCAATGCCGCTGTCGGTAGCCGGCGATGCCGACCATGGCGCGCACCAGGCCGTAGGCCAGCCAGCGCAGGAGGCGCGAGTGCAAGGGGAGGTGGGAAAGCTCCTCGGCCAGCAGTTCGCGGGCGCCGACGGCGATGTCCTGGCGCAGGCTGGCTTCAAGTTCTCCGGCAAAAAGCCGGTCGCGGACGATCAGATTGGCTTCCTTGGCCATGAGCAGGCTGAAAGGGTCGATGTTGGAGGAGCCGACGGTGGCCCATACGCCGTCGATGACGGCCACCTTGGCGTGCATGAAGCTTTTTTCGTACTCGAAGATCCGGATGCCGGCGGCCAGCGACATCGCATACAAGGCCTGGGTGGCGTAGTGCAGTAGTGGATGATCGCTTTTGCCTTGAAGCAGCACGGTGATCCTGACCCCGCGCTGCGCCGCTGCGAGTAAGGCCCGGCCGAAGCGGATGCCGGGCAGGAAGTAGGCGTTGGCGATCAGTATCTGTTGCTTTGCACCGTCGATGGCGTCGAGATAGGCATGCAGGATGTCGTTGCGATGACGGATGTTGTCGCGGATCAGGAAGGCGGTCTCCTGGTCGCCGACCACGGTGCACACAGGAGTGGCGACGGGGGACAGGCGGAAGCGGCGTTTGAAATTGGCCCATGAAACCGTTTCCCACATGCGCCGGACGGCGTAATGGACCTGCCGCAGCGTCGGGCCTTCCAGGCGGACGGCGTAGTCGAGGCGGGGGCGCATGCCGTCCGGCGCGTTGTCGTCGTCGATGATGTTGATGCCGCCGATAAACGCGACGCAGGCGTCGACGACGACCAGCTTGCGGTGCAGGCGGCGCAGGCGATGGCGGCGAATGTGGAAACGGCCGATTTCCGGTCGGTAGAACATGGCCCGGACGCCTGCGGCGCTCAGCCGGGGCAGGAAGTCGTCCTTGAAATTCCGCGCACCGAAACCGTCGACGGTGACATTGACCTGGACCCCCCGTTCGGCGGCGCGGCACAGGGCTGCGGTGACCGCGTGGCCGACCACGTCATTGGCGAAGATGTAGCTTTCCAGGTAAATCTCCACCCTGGCCGCATCGATCGCAGCGAGCAGGGCGGGGAAATAGTCGCCGCCGGAGTTGAGCAGGGTGAGCCGGTTGCCCGGCAGAAACTCAGGCGCCATTCCGGGTGAGGTGGGCCGACAGTGCGGCATGGTCCGATATGGCCGACCACGGCATGCCGTAATGGACCTCGGTGTGCCTGACCGCGAAACCGCGGACGTAAATGCGGTCGAGGCGGAACATCGGCATGGCGGCCGGGAAACTGCGGACCGGCGCGCCGCCATGCGCGCTGAATACTTCCTGCAGCCCCAGGCGGTGGGTCAGTTCGTCACCGGCCCGGTTGCGCCAGTCGTTGAAATCGCCGGCGATGATCAGCGGCGCATCGGGTTCGGCCAGTCGATCAAGGTAATCGGCCAGGGCTGCCATCTGCTTGCGCCGGGAATAGCCGAACAGGGACAGGTGCACGCAGACGCAATGGGCGACCGGGCCTTCGGGAAGTTCGATCTGGCAGTGCAGCATGCCGCGCCTTTCGAACTGCAGGTGAGTGACGTCCTGATTGTGCGAATTCAGGATGGGGAAGCGCGAAAGCAGGGCATTGCCGTGGTGCCCGTGGTCGTACAGCATGTTCCGGCCGTAGGCCGATTGCCAGATGTCTTCGGCCAGGAATTCGTGCTGCGGCGAATCCGGCCAGTTATCGTGATTTTCGGCGTGGCCCAGGTGGAGGCCCTGGACCTCCTGCAGGAAAACGATGTCGGGATTGAGGTGGCGCAGGCGCTCGCGCAATTCGTGCACCATCATCCGACGGTTGAACTGCGAAAAACCCTTGTGAATGTTGTAGGTGGTGATATGAAGGCTGGGCGTGCTCACGGGGATGCTCCGGGGACTGTGCCGGGCGGGCCGGAAGGCGGCGGCACCCGGCAAGGGTACCAAGCCTTGTGCCTTATTGCAGCATGAACGTTTCGTATTCGAGACGGTTCAGATGCCGGGACAGTTGCATCAGTCCCGTGATCAGCGTGACGAGCACGGCCAGCGTGAAGCCGTAGCCGTAGAGGGCGGCCCCCCAGGTCAGGCTGAGTGCGGTCAGCGCGACATTGAGGAGAACGAACTCGGCGCACAGCCAGAGCACGACGCGTCGCTGGTCGAGATAGAAAAAAACGTTGAGTACGGCCATCAGGCCCACCTGCAGTCCGGCACCGATGACCTGAACGTAGAGGAGCGGCAGGTAGAGTTCGCTGATACCCAGCACGCGGAGCAGGTTCGGACCGGCAACGAAAATACCGAGTACGGCCAGGGTCTGGATCTTGCCGATTTCGCCGAGGCCCTGCTGAATCGAGTACACCATCTCGTCGCGCATGTCCTCGATGAACTCGAGCGAACCGCCGCTGCGCACGGCGTTGTAGAACTTGTCGTAGTACTCGACGAAGTCGGTTTCGATACGGACGAGAAATACCGCCATGCCGGGAATGATCGACAGGTAGGACAGGAAGACCGGCAGGTCGTAGATGACCGAGGCCTGCAGGTGGCCGATGACCCGCTCGCCGGTGCCGGGGAAATACCAGAACATGAACTTGTCGACCCAGATGCCCAGATTGTAGAGCAGGCCGATGGCCATCAGGCTCGGGTAGAGCATGTCGGGGCGGATGAAATCGAAACTGATCAGATGGTCGCGCGGCAGGAAATCGCGGGCGGTGAGCAACCACATACCGGCGACCAGCAGCAGATGACCGAGGACGAAGGCGGCGAGCAGGCCTTCCAATCCATAGGGGCGGAGCAGCAGGGCAAGCATGATGATCAGGCCGTAGGCGGAGCCGAACAGGATGACGATGGCGTGATAACGCTTCATGCCGGAGAGGAAGACGGTGATGACCCAGACCGAGCACATGAGGACGAAACCGGCCAGCATCAGCAGGCGGTAGAGCAGGCTGAGGCCGGGAAAGACCAGAAACAGGCAGAGTGTGCCGATCAGGCTGGCGCCGAGCACGACGATGAGCAGCAGGCCGTTCAGGTTGGGCATGATCCAGTCGTTGCGTTTTTCGAACAGGCGATCCGAGACGAAGCGGGTGAAGGCGAGTTGGACCAGTCCGGTGAGGACCAGGCTGCTGGCGACCAGATAGGTCACCGAGGTCTGGAACTGGGTGACCAGATAGGATGGGGTGACGATGCTGGCGCTGATCAGGCCGACCAGCAGGATGCCGACAATGGAAAAAACCCAGGGGCCGGAGCCGATGATGCCGGCATAGGTGTAGGCCTCGATCAGGCCGAGCAGGGTGTTCTTGCGCAGCAGGCGGCGCAGTTCGAAACCGATGCCGGCCATCTCAGCCCGTCTTCCCGTTGGCGGCCAGCGCCTGATGGTAAACGCGGCGATAACTGCCGAACATCAGATCGTCGGTGTAGTAGCGCTCAACGCGGGCGATGCCGGCCTGGCTGGCGGCCCGCCAGCCATCTTCGTCGCGGAGCAGGGCGACGGCCGCATCGGCCAGCCCCTGCGGATCGGCGATATTGACCACGGCGCCGGAGGCGCCCAACGCCTTGTCCTCGTCATCCAGTCCTTCGATCAACTGACGGCAGGAACCGACATCGGTCGAGATGGTCGGCACGCCGGCAGCGTAACCTTCGAGAATGACCAGGGGCAGTGCTTCGCTGATCGAGGAAAGGATGGTCAGGCCGATTTTCGGCATCAGCTCGTCGATTTTCTGGAAGCCGAGGAAACGCACCTTGTCCTGCAACCCCAGGCTGAGAACGAGGCTGCGGCATTCCTGGGCGTAGGCGGGGTCCTCGTCCTCGGGGCCGGCGATCCAGCCTTCGGCGTCGGGAAGTTGATTGACCACGCTGCGCATGGCGCGGACGAAGGTCTTGATGTCCTTGATCGGCACGACGCGGCCGATCAGACAGAGGACCTGCGGCAGTTTCTCCGGGCGGGCGGCGCGCAGCGGCGCGAAACGTTTCAGGCTGATGCCGTTCGGGATGTTGGCGGTACGTTCGGGCGAAGCGCCGTCGGCCACCTGGCGCAGGCGGTTCTGCTCGTAGAGGGCGAGGATCGGATCGGCGGCATCGTAGCAGAAGCGGCCCAGCCATTCGAAAAAGTGGATCCACATCTGGCGGAAGTAGGACAGTTCGCCCGGGTTGCGCTGAAAGATATTCCGGTTGTCCCGTATCCACTCGCTCTTGAACAGGTCGATCTTGCGTTCCTTGGTATAGATGCCGTGTTCGGAGAGAATCAGCGGCGTTCCTCGGGTCTGGTGGATGAGGGCGCCGAGAAAACCGGCATAGCCGGTCGAAATGGTGTGCAGGACCTTGACCTCGAGGAGGGCGTCGGCAATCCTGGCGAGCTTCCACAAGGGGGCGTGCATGATACGCACGGTCCAGAAAAAGTCGACGAAGGACGGGTCGGTGCAGAAATTCCGATAACGCTGGCAAATGATTTCCCAGGCCTGTTCGCTATGGAGGAAATCTTCCAGGGTCAGCTTGCTGCCTGGCATCATGACGCCTGCGACCGCCTTGAATGCCTGCATCGCCTCATTCGGCGCCACGCCGGGCGCGAATTTTTCGTGCATGCGGGCGGCGGCACTGAAGGCTTTTTCGTCGCCCTGCCGCGCTTTCGGCTTTTCGTGCGTGGACAGGCCGTCGTAGAGGAAATGTTCCTCGAAATGCACGACGTTGGCCGGCAATTCGTACTTGAACGTACTGTAGTCCTCGCGCCGGCTGCCGAGGAAAATGAGCGCGAAACGGTATTCCGGATAGGCCCGGATGATCTGGTTGACCCAGCTCGATACCCCGCCGCTGACGTAGGGGAAGGTGCCTTCGAGCAACAATGCGATGTCGGCCTGGCTGCTGCTCGGGATGCTCATTGCGGATTCCAGTATTCGATTACCGGGCGCAGGCGGGGCAGCGCGCTCCAGTTTTCCAGGTCGCGCATCAGGCGGCGCACGTCGGCGTAGTCGCCCTGGTCGAAACGCAGCTCGGCCAGGTAGGGCAATACGCGGGTTGACGGCAGACCGAGGGCGAGCGCCTTGTAGTAGGCGGTTGCAGCGCCTTCGGGATGGCCGAGATCGTGTAGCAAGCGCCCCTGGCGCAAGGTGAGGGCGGCGTCGTCCGGCTCCTGGCGCAGGACGATCTGGCAGTAGCGCGACGATTCTGCCAGCGCGTGGGTGCGTAGGTCGCCATGCACCAGGCGCTGATAGATCAGCTCCCAGTAGAGATCGGACAGGCGACGGGCGGCGGCGAGGGCTTGCGGTCCGCGTTCTTCCCGGCCATCTTCGCGCTGTTCGGCGGCCAGTTTTTTCAACTCATCGTCGATGGCCTGGTTGATCCGCTTTTCCTGGTTGTCGAGCATGCCGTAGGCGAGCAGGCGGATATCTTCGCTCGGATCGGTCAGGACGTCGCGCAGCAGCGGCGAGGCGAGGCGGGCGGAAACGTACTGCAGGGCGACCAGGGCGCTCATGCGCGAGGCGACCGGCACTTTCGGATTGCTCAGGAAGGCGCGCAGACCGGATTGCCGGAGGTTGCCGCCGGGGTGCTGGTGCGGATCGAATTCCGGCAATTGCAGCGATTCGAACTCCGCGTCGACGACCCGGTGGTGGTAGGTGCGTAAGACGACGATGGCCGCCAGGACGCCGATGAAACCGAGCACGGGCACGGCGTAGCTGCAGGCAGCCATGAGCAGCAGGATGGGGCGGCGCGGCCGGGTGAGAGTGGCAGGTAGCAGCAGGATGGCGAAGGTCGCCAGGAGCAGGCTGGCTGTCCCGTGCAGGACGAGATACCAGAACAGCAGACCGTCCGCATGTTCGCCCAGCAGACTGCCGCCGGACCAGGCGGTGAATTCCAGGAGCAGGGCGTAGAGGCCGATCTTGAAACTAGGCATGGACGATGTCCTCGACCTGCTGCAACAGCGCCAGCGGCGGCAGGCTGTCGAGGAGCCGGATGTGGCCGAAAATACCGAGCTCGGCCAGGGTCTTGCCGTTGCGTTGGCGGGCCCAGATTTCCAGCCGACTCAGATAGCCCTCGGCCGCCGAAGCGCCGGAGAGCGGCATCAGGGTGGCGAGGAACTTGCGCTCGTCTTCCGCGATCAGCCAGTTTTCGTCGAGCGTTCGCTTTTGGCGCTGGATTTGCTGGACGAGGTCGGGGGGGGCCGCTTGGTGACGAAATTCAAGAACGACGATGGCGCTGATCACATGACTGATCTGGCGGATATGCCACAGTCGCTGCAATTCGAAGGCGAACTCGGGCGGACACTCGGTGAAGCGCTGGCGTATCGGGGCGGCCAGCGCCTGCACGGACAGGCTGTCGGCGTAGTAGCCGAGCAGCAGGTTGATGGTTTGCAGGGTTTCGTCCTGCAGCGAAAAGAAAGGCAGGTGTTCGACGAGGAGCAGGCCGAAACATTCGTCGTTGAGGTTGGTGAGCGGTGCGACGATGAGGTAGCGACTGGGATTGTTGTTCTCGACTGTCGACTGGCTGATATGACAGAGGCGACCGGCTTCCAGGGCGTGGACGACGAGTGGATCGCCTGTCGCCAGCCTTGTGGTGACGCCCAGTGTGCCCAGCGCTTCGGTCTGGATGACGCCGGCCTTGATCTGGTGCAGGGAAGCGACTTCCAACTGGCAGTATTGGGCAAGCAGGCGAAGCAGGGCATTGGCGCTGGCGCTGCCGGATTCGCCCTGCTCGCTCGTCACCAGGCCACGCATCTTGCTCAGGGCGTCGCGCATGGCCATCGGACGGCTGATCAGGTCCTGCTCGAGCCGGTCGTGCGACAGTCGCAACAGGTAGTGCTGGTGGGTAATGAATTCGAGGCGCTGGTCGAGGTAGCGCTGGACCGATTCGGCACGGCGGGTGCGGGCCAGCCACAGGCTGGAGAATTCGCCGACGACCATGACAAGAATTAGGCCGCCGAGGTAGAGCAGTTTCGGAAAGGCGGTCGGGTTGCCAGCATTGAGAAGCAGCCAGGCCAGCAACAGCATGCCGGTGCCGCCGATGCCGGCGAGCGGGCCGTAGCGCAGGGCGAGAACGACCGGGGCGAACCAGGCCCAGGGGAAATGGGCTTGCGTCCATAAGGGATCGGTCGGGTTGAGCCAGAGACCGAGAGCGACCGTTATCATCGGCAGGAGGAGGGTTTCGCCGATGATCGCCCAGGGGCTGGTGGTCGGCGAGGTCAGCTGTCCAAGCGCGCTCCAGTGCGGCTCGGCCTCTGCCCGTTGCGCATCGTGCTGGACCTGCTCGACAGGCATGGCGGGCGGTTGCGCCACCTGGGGCCGGAGAAAGGACATGGGCAGGACCTAACGGGCGGCGGACAGGCCGCCGTCGAGCAGGCTGCGGATCAGTTGCTGGGCAACGGCGGAAAGGGCTTCGCGACTCCAGCCGCTCTTGCCGCCGGCGCCGCTCCACAAGGTTTCGCCGCTGGCAATGTCGATGATTTGCAGGGTCACACCGGCGGCCGGCTCGCCATCGACGCCGACCTTGTAACGCCATTCGTCGACGGCGCCGGCCAAGCCGTAGCTGGCGCCTTGCTGGCGAGCCCAGGCGAGCGCGTCCTGCTGTTGCTTGCCGTCGCCGGAATCGAACAGGGTGTCTTGCTGGAGACTGTCCTGGTAGCGCTTGATCCGGGCGATGCCCTTGCTGTGCAGGATGGTTTCGGCGATCCGTTCGGCACGCTGACCGGCCAGCGGCGTTTCGGTGTGATTGGCGAAGGGTAGAACGACCCAAAGCGCCTGGCGGTCGATGGCCGGGGCGGCGCTCCGGTCCAGCGTCGAGCAGGCGCCGATGAGCAGGGTCAGAGCGGTGAGCAGCAAAAAGCGAAGCGTCGTGGTCATGATGAGCTTTCGTTCAAGGGGATCAATAGTGCAGGCGGTAGTTGAAAGTCAGTTCGCGGGTCAGGTCGCCGGTCTGGAGACCGGCTTTGGTCTGTCCCCAGGTCAGGCTGAAGTGATCGCTGCCGAAGAGGCTGCCGGCCAGGCCCAGGCGCACGTCGTAGCCGGCGCCGAACTGGCTGTGCCAGGTGCTGGCGATGCTGCCGTAGGGGCGCAGGGCACGAGTGTATTGCTCTTCGTAGCGCATGTCGGTCGTCAGGCGGAGGCCGTAG
>JAJXVG010000022.1:14372-27431 GCA_021782315.1 Pseudomonadota bacterium
GAAATTGTCGGGCAGGAAGAAAGAAGCTTGCAGGTCGCCGACGCCAGCAACGCCGATCGGCAGCAGTGGGGCGAGGGCTGGGTCGCTGTAGGCGGGTTCGCGATTGAAGCGATGCGTCGACCAGAAAGCACCGATTTCCAGATCGCGATTGTCCTGGCGCAGGGCGTGGTCGAAGGTGAACGTGCTGTGCGTGCCGCTGCCGACCGGCGAACCGGTTTGCACCATGTAGCGCTCGACAAGTTGTTCGAAACCGATGCGGTCGACGCGGGTCGGCTGGTAATTCAGGTTGAAGGCAAGGCGATCTTTCATGCCGGCAACGCGCAGGGCAATGCTCTCCTGGCTGACCAGGTGCTGACCTAAAGCCACGCGCAGCGACAGTCGATTGTCGATGCGGTGTTCGTGCTCGATCTGAAGCGGCGTGTAATCGCTCAGGCTATGGCGTTTTTCGGCGAGCACGGTGGTTTCGCCGCTGTCGTGGGCCCAGTCGATCTGCAGGCCGGCGAATGTTTCGCCCGGTACGTTGCGAATTATCGTTGTATCCCTGTCGCTGCGTGGCAGGCTGCCGAAGCGGATAGCCAGCGCCAGCTTGGGAGTGAGGGCGAAATGTCCGGCGGCGGCTATGAGTTCCTCGTCGATGACAGCGAGCTGGCGATGGGCCAGCTCGGTGTCGGCATGGTCGCTGAAGGCGAGCAGGGTTTCGACCAACTGCGTATGCAGTTGGTCGTCGTCGCTTTGGTCGTCCAGGGTTGCGAAGGCGTCGCTCTGGGCCAGGCGGGTATCGCCGAGACGCAGGGCGGCGTTGATGCGGTCGTGGCGCGGCAGGCGCTCATCGTCCTGTTCGAGGAGGGGGCGCAGGGCGGCCGTGTCGTTGTCGGCGAGCGCTACTGAGATCTCCGCCCAGAGCGGGCGATTCGCCGCCTTGCCCCGGCTGCGGGCGTACTGCTGCCAGAGGTAGCCGCGTTCCGCCGAATATTCGCCGACCCCCTGCCACCAGCCGATGGCGGTTTCCACGGCGGCATCGGAATAGTTGTTGTCGGCATCGCGGTCGAGGCGGAGCAGTTCGCGCAGAATCTCCAGTCCCCAATCGCCGCTGCCCTGGCTCAGCACCAGCCTGGCACGGGCGAGGCGACGGCTCCGCTCCGGATTGCCCGCGCGCAGCCAGTCCTTGCCGAGCGTGGACAGGTTCTCCGGTCGGTTGGCCGCAACCGCCTTCAGCGACTGCCATTCGCTTTCCAGCAGATGGCGGCGCAGGCGCCAGGCGCGATCGGACTGCTGGTTCTGTTCGAGGGCGTCGGCATAATTCATCAACCAGAGAAAATCCTTCCTGTGCTCGTCCAGATGTGGCGTCAGGTAACGCTCAAGGGCGATCTTGGGGCGCGCCAGGGCGAGGTAGGCGGCGGCCAGACCGTCGTGCATGGACGGATCGTCGCGCCAGTCGGCTTCGTGACGGGCGATGAAACGGCGCAGGCCGGCGGCATCGTTGCCATCGATGAGCAACCACAGCATCGCCGTTTGCAGTTCGTACGAGGCAGGAAGCAGAACCAGGGCGGCGGCCAGATCCCGACGCGCCTCGCGGGGATGACCGGTATTCTGGTAATAGCTGCCGCTCAGGCGGAGGAAGTCGGCCCGGCGGCGCAACTCGGGCAGCGTATTGTAAGGAGGGGCGGCGGTCGGCGCCATGCGACCGAGCAAGTTGCCGATCGCTTCCCAGCGCTCCTGGCCGGCGTAGAGGCCGAGGGCGACAATCAGTTGCCGGGGCTGGCCGAAACGTTCCCAGGCGCGGACGGCGACCCTCGCCGCTTCGAGCGGCGATGCGTCGTTGAGCAGGCTGACCAGTGCATCGAAATCTGTTTCTTCCGCCAGTTCGCTTTGGCTTAGCCTGGTGAGGGCGCGGATGGCCGTTTCATCTCGCTGTTCCAGCGTCGCCAGTTGTCCGGTCAGGCGCAGGATAGCGCGCTCCTCTTCGTTGTGCGGGATGTCGTCGCTTCGTGCCAGTTCGAGCCAGCGCAGGGCTTGCCCATGGTCCCCCTGCAGCAGGGCCAGGCTGGCGGCCTTGAGCAGTCGACTCGGTGTCGCTTCGCCCGGCAGCTCGAAAAGCCGCTGCCAGGTTCGCAGGGCAAGGTCGGGGTCGGCGCCGCGATCGGCCAGTTCGGCCGTCATGGCCAGCACCTGTGGCTGACCATGACGGCGGTAGTAGTGTGCCAGGTAATCGAGGGCGGCTCGCGGTTCGCCCTGGCGTTCCCAGGTGGCGACCAGTTCCCGCAACAGGCGCAGGTCACCGGGCTGTTTCGCCAACTGGTATTGCAAGGCGTCGATCAGGGCCGCGTCGTTGAGCAGGCCGGGCGCGAGGCGGAGTACGGATTGCCAGGCGTCGTCCCGTTGCGTCCGGCGGGCCAACTGCCACCATTGTTCGAGGGCCATGTCGGGGCGCCCGGTCCATTCTGCGACCTTGGCCAGGCGTTCGCGCCAGGCCGTGTCGTCCGGAACCTGCCGGACGGCCGAGGCGGCGACCTTCCAGGCATCCTCGAGCTTGCGGTTTTCGAGAAAGACTTCGTAGCCGAGGGTGTATACCTTGTCGTCAAAGGGTAGTTGCGGCCCCTCGGCATGAAGGGCGACCTTTTGCGGCAAGGCACCGCCATGGGCAGCCGCCAGGCGAAGCTGCTGCAACTGGCGGAGAAGGCTGAGGCGCAGCAAACGGCGAACGTAGCGGTCGGCGACCTCAGGATGGCCGGCGGCCCGGGCCAGCTGGACGATGAAAAACAGGGCTTCCCTGTCCTCGGCAAGGTCGCCGATGTCCTGCTCGGCCATGGCCAGGGCGTCGCCCGGCAGATTGCCCGACTGCAGGGCGCGTGCCGCGGCCAGGAAATAGGCCTTGGCCTGGGCGGGGTCGGTCGTTTTCCGGCGGGCCAGCCGATAGAGTTCGGCGCTGCTCCGGTACTGGCCCTGGTCGAGCGCCGTGCGGGCGCCCTTGGCCAGACGCTCGGCCGATTCCTCGGTAGTCCGGCTGCGGCTTGCCGCCTGCCGGTAAAGGGCGAGGCCAACCTCGGGTTCGCCGAGCACGAAGGCCTGGCTGGCGATTTCGACCTGTCGTTCGATCGGCCAGTCCTCCCCCGACAGCTCGGACAACTGTCGGATCATTTGCTGGCGCATGAGCAGTCGCCGCACATTGTCGGCAAGCGGAAGACCTTTGTAGGTCTGTTCGGCGGCCCGCCACAGCAACCAGCGCGCTTCGCGGCGCAGTGCCGGGTCTTCGGCGTCGAGCGTCGGTCCGAGGACGTCGCGCAGGGCGCCGAGATCGCCGTGTTCGAGCGCCTGGGATGCCTGCAGCAGACGAAGCCTGGGGTTGTCGGGGTCGGTCCGCAACAGGTTGGCGAGGTAGGCGCTGCTCAGTTCGCTTGACGGCGCGTCGGCGAGATTCTGGACTAGGCTTTTTTCAGGGTAGATCATGATCAGGGCGACAACGATCAGCCCGCCGAGGAGGAGCAGAAACCAGCGGGGTGCCAGGTAGGGCCGCTCAGTGCGCTGCGCAGCTAACTTCGATCTTTGCAGCAGCATCTTTAAGCTTGAAGCGGGTGACCGGGGCGCCGTCGACGATCTCGCGGCGACCTGCGACCGGTTTGCCGTCGGCCAGGGTCCGGCAGCCGTCGACATTGGCCAGTCGGAAATCGAGAGCGGCATGCGCGCTTAGACGGAAGTTCAGCCCCCGGTTGCCATCCTTCTCTCGCCGCTGCCAGTCGTTCAGGCGAGCATTGGCGTCGACCAGGTAGGGCTGGCGGTTGGCATTGCCGGAAGGGCTGGCGGCGAACCACGCGGCCCGGTCGACCAGGTGCAGGTAATCGCCCTCGCTGCCCCGGCTGAACCCGGCGACGGCCTGGGCCGAATCGATGTCGGGATGCATCGCGGCGGGCAGACGCAGCGTTCGCAGATTGCCGTCGCTCCGGATGCGCCAGCCGTCTCCCTCGCGGGCGATGGCCAGGGTGTAGAAATCCTGCACCTTGCGAATGTACTCGGAGGCGAATACCGGGTTCAGGGGCTGGGCCTCCGCCCAGGCGAAGGCCTTGTGCAATGCCTTCAGGCCGGCCACCTTGCTGGCCGAATAGGTGTGGAAATAGATGTCGACGGGTTTCAGGCGACGCGGGCGCTCGGTCATCGCGAAGGTCTCGAGCACCTGTTCGTAGCCGTAGAACGGTCCCTGCCAGAGATTGGTGTAAATGTTTTCGTTGGTGATCGGCGCATAGACCTGCAGGAAATCCTTGCGCTGGATGCCGAACGGGCCGACCGCGCTGAGCGAAGGATGGCGCCGGGAAATGAAGGTGTCGCCGCCGTTCATGTTGAGCAGGCCTGCCCCTTCGGCAATCGCCAGCGCATCGTCGCCGGGGCTGGTGTCGCCCGACCAGAGCAGGATGTCCACCGGTTTGCCCGGCGGCGCGAGGCGGCGCCGGATATAGTCGACGGAACCGACGATCTCGCGCTTGAGATTCATGGTGTAACCGGGGATTTTGAGGTGATATTCCTCCTGCGGGTTGGTCAGGGCGCCGTGGTTCACCGTGCTCCACTTGAAAGGGTGCGAATAGGAGTGGCTGGCGATTTCGACATGCGGCAGGGCAAACATCTGGCGGGCGACGCCTTCCAGGCGCGGACTCAGCGCGGGGTAGAGGCCGTCAGGGGCGACCTCGGCCTCGATCACCGACATCGTGGTCGGCACCCGGTATCTTTGCAGGACGTCGCGGTAAAGCACTTCGGCCGCCAGCGGCCGGCCGGGCAGTTCGGCAACGGAGGGGAAGCCGTCGCCGTCGATATGCGAAAAGAACAGGCGACGACCGTTTTCCGTGGTGATGTCGGGGACCGGAATGGCCGGGAGACGCAGCGCGGCAGTCAGGAAAGCGAAGGGGTCGACGACCCAGCGCGTGTCCTCTTCGTCGCTGCCGGGCAGGCTTGGCTCTTCGGCGATCACGAAGGGGGCGAGTACGAAGCCGCCCCAGGCCGTGATCGCCGCCGCCGTGTAAGTGCTTCCCCGGCTGTCGCGCAGACTGAGCAGAGGCAGGTCGGATGGGCCGCTGCTGCGTATCGGGACCAGCTTGTCGCGGGAAGGCCGGGCCGGCGCCTCCAGGCCGATCATGGCCTGCTGGCCGGCGATGCCGATCTGGCCGGGGGGCGGGGCGGGCAGGCGTGTGAGGCCCATGCGGCGCGCTGTTTCGCCTTCGATCGGATAGCCGAAGCTGCCGATGACGGCCACCGGCAGGCCTTCTTCGCGCTTTGCCGCGAGCCAGCGGTTGAGCAGGCTGCCCTGCTTGTTCGACATGCCGCCGAAAAACCAGCTGACGACGCCGGCATAACGATCGGCATGGACATTGTCGGGAAGCGCCTCCCGGATATCGGCGTAATCGACGATGTAGCCCATGTGGTTGAGGGGCATCTCCAGGTAGCGATGGGCGGCACTGAACCTGACCGAGGGGGCCTCATCGCCGTTGTGCAGGACGAGTATGCGTCGCGGCACGGCTTCGACGGCGCCGATGCCCACGGTGTTCAGCGCCTGATCGGTGACCCAGGGGATGAAGCCCAGTTTCCGGATGCTGGCGGCCGTGGCGCGGGCTGTGGCGCGATCCTGGGGCGGGACGTAATCGATGGCGAGAATGGGCAGGCCGTCGCGTTCATGGATGGTGTTCAACTGATCGAGCAACCAGGCGCGATCTGTCTCGGATACCGCCTCGTAACGGGCTGTTTTCGCATTCCAGCCGCGGAACAGGGATTCGGCGGCCACCATCCGGATCTTGTCGCGGACGCTGGGCACGATCTCGAAGCCGCGGTTGAGGATCAGCTTGATGCCCGGGAAGCGTCGGTGCAAGGTCTCGATGACGCGGATCAGGCCCTGTTGCTGTGCCTTTTCGTCGTATTGTTTGGCCAGCCGGTAGGCATCCAGGGTGTCGAGAAAGAAGCCACGGTAACCCTTGGCCCACAGCGGGGCGATGACCTCGTCGGCAAAGAAGTCGGGCCAGCCGGGTGGGCTCTGGTCTATGACGACCGAATCCCAGTCGCCGTTGCGGGCAATTTTCCAGTTTTCCGGAATTTTCTTGAAGTAGGCGCGGCCGGCTTGCGCTTCGGCTACCGCCGCATAGGCGTAAAGCTCGCTGTCGGGGCGACTGTAGCGCTTAGGGTCGTGGCCGTGGTCGGGATCGACGACCACAATGTCGAAGGCCCTGAAATCGGTGAGCGCGTGGGCGTTTCCGTAGTACAGCGCGACTGCAGGGGCGGAGAAGCCCGGCGAGGAGAGCCCGATTCCAATGAGCAGGTAGAGTAGGCGCACCCAGGGCACAATGTATATTATTGGCTCCAAAAGGGTGAATTAGACACCGCCCTACTCCTGCCGGTCAAAAAGGAGTGGTTAAATTTTGTGAGACAAGCCGCAACCTATTGCAAAAAAGCAAAAATTCAAGTGCTGTTTGTAATAGTTTTACGATGGTTCAGGAAATTTCCAGCATCCGATCAAGGGCTAGTTTGGCCAGCCCGGCTTCGTGCGCCGGGACCGATATTCGATTGACGACCTTGCCTGCGGCCAGGTTTTCCAGGGTCCAGGCGAGGTGTTGCGGATCGATGCGCTGCATGGTCGAGCACATGCAGATGGTGGTGGCCATGAACTGGACCGTCTTGTTCTGCGGCAATACCTCCTTGGCCAGACGGTCGACCAGGTTGAGTTCGGTGCCGACCAGCCAGCGCGTGCCCGGCGCCGCTTCCTTGATGGTTTTTACAATATGCTCGGTCGATCCGACGTAATCGGAGGCGGCACAGACGTCGAAATTGCACTCCGGGTGAGCGATCACCTTGCCCTCGGGGTACTTGGCGCGGAAGGCGTCGATCTGCGGTTTCTGGAACATCTGGTGTACCGAGCAGTGGCCTTTCCAGAGCAGGATGCGCGCCTGTTTGATCTGGGCCGGTGTCAGGCCACCCAGTTCGAGATCGGGGTCCCAGACGACCATTTCGTCCATGGCGAAACCCATGTTGTGACCGGTCCACCGGCCGAGGTGCTGGTCGGGGAAGAAGAGCACCTTGGGGCGACGCTCGAAGGCCCATTTGGCGATGGTGCCGGCATTCGACGATGTGCACACGATGCCGCCGTGCTCGCCGCAGAACGCTTTCAGATCGGCCGCCGAGTTGATGTAGGTGACCGGCGTCACCTCTTCCTCGGCGTTCAGCACGCCATTCAACTCGCGCCAGCAACGTTCGACCTTGGCCAGGTTGGCCATGTCGGCCATCGAGCAGCCGGCGGCGAGGTCGGGCAGGATGGCCATCTGGTTCGGCGCCGTCATGATGTCGGCGACCTCGGCCATGAAATGCACACCGCAGAATATGACGTATTCGGAATCGGTCTGCGAGGCCAGGCGCGACAGTTTCAGGGAGTCGCCGGTCAGGTCGGCGTACTGGTAAACGTCGGCCCGCTGGTAGTGATGACAGAGGATGACGGCCTTGTTGCCCAGTTTGGCGCGGGCGGCGCGGATGCGTTCGTGGCAGTCGTCGTCGGTCAGGCGGTTGAAGGGATCGAAGGAGATGTTTGCTGTTTGCATACTGTACTCTGAACTTGTCTGCTGGTATTTCGCGGTGCGGCTTGGTTGCGGCGAAGTTATCCCTGAATCCACGGCAGGCCGGCCTTGCGCCATCCGCCGGTGGTGTTGCGGTGACCATGGGCATCCTTGTCGCCCTCGAAACCTTCGAGGATGTTGTAGCAGCTGCCGTAGCCGGCTTCGGTCGCCGCCGTGGCCGCGCCGACCGAGCGGGCGCCGCTGCGGCAAAGGAACATGACCAGCGCTTCTGGGTCGACCTGGCGCCGGAGTTCGGACAGGAAATTCGGATTGCGGACGCCGCCCGGATACTGGTTCCACTCGATCTCGACGCTGCCCTCCACCCGGCCGACCCAGTCCCATTCGGCGCGGGTCCTGACGTCGACGATCTTCGCCCCGGGGGCCAGGCGTAGCAAGTCGTAAGCTTCCTGCGGCGTCAGTTCGCCCAGATAGGGGCGTCCGAGCGCGGTGCCGCGTGCTTTGGCCAGGTCGAGTATCTCGCTTATCTTTCCCATGATTTCCTGCTGCTCGTATAGTGTTGCATGCTCTCCGGCACTTAAAACCTCGTCTTTTCGGCCATGGCGGCGTTGCAAATCCTCGCGATACCACTGGGTATCGCTGTGGTTTGCGCCTTGCCCTGACCAAAAATCCGTCAGTTTTAACTGTGCCACCAAGAGTGCAACACTACACTAGAATTGAGAACCGTTAGTATAGGGCAGACAACATGGGACAAGCGCAGCACCACTTCACCGCGTCGCCGGCCGAACGCTCTGCCCGGGCCCAAAAGGCGACCTGGATCAGCGTTGCAGTCAATCTCGCGATGACCGTAGTTCAACTCGTCATCGGCTGGCTGGCGCATTCGCAGTCGCTGGTGGCGCACGGACTGCATTCCTTTTCCGATCTGCTGTCCGATTTTCTGGTTATCTATGCCAGCCGGCAAAGTGCGCATCCGGCCGATAGGGCGCACCCTTACGGTCATGCCCGGATGGAGACGGCGGCCACCCTGGTTCTCGGCATCTCGTTATTCCTGGTCGGCGGCGGCATTCTTTGGGAATCCGGTCTGCGCCTCCAGCACGTCGAGGCGCTACCCGCCGTCCAGTGGTCCGCTTTCTGGGCGGCGCTGGCCACGGTTCTGGTCAAGGAAGGTCTGTACCGCTACCTGATTCGCGTTGCGGAGCGCCTGCGTTCGCAACTGATGGTGGCCAATGCCTTGCATACGCGGGCCGATGCCGTTTCGGCGCTGGTCGTCGTGGTGGGTATCGGCGGCGCCCTGCTCGGCTGGCCTTTTCTCGATCTCCTGGCGGCGGCCCTGATGGGATTCATGATCCTGCACATGGGGGGCGGTCTGGCTTGGGGCGCCATCAAGGAGTTGATCGACACCGGGCTGGAAGACGTCCAGGTCGAGGCGATCCGCCAGACGCTGCTGGCGACGCCGGGCGTCCGCGGGCTTCATGAGCTGCGTACTCGCCGCATGGCGCACCAGGCGCTGGTTGATGCCCATGTCCAGGTCGATTCGCGGATCAGCGTTTCCGAGGGGCACCGTATCGCCGAGTCGGCCCGCGCCAGGGTCCTGCGCGAACATCCGGCGGTACTCGACGTCCTCGTTCATATTGATCCGGAGGACGACATGAATTCCGACCTCCATGCCATGCGCCTGCCTCCCCGTGACAGCCTGCTGGATGAGTTGCGTCCCCTGCTGTCGGGATTGCCGGAGCCCCAGAAAGTAGTGCTGCACTATCTCAGGGGACAGGTCGAAGCCGAAATCTACTTCAGTCACCTCTTCTTTGAGAACGGCGAGGCCTTGCAACAGGCCGAAGACCGGTTGGCCGAGCGCCTCAAATCGCATCCCCTGATTTGCCACGTATCGCTGAATTGCCTTGTTGCACCGAAATAGTGCGTTCCCTATTTTGGTTGCACTACCATGGTGCGTATCGGGGTGGGAGAATTCTTTGCTTAAACCCTGCATTCCGTTGTGGCAAAATAGAAAGATTGATCGCCGGTGTTTGGCATGCTTTCTGCTAAAAGCTCCGGGTAAGGATTTTTGATTTTTTGATTGTCGCCGGATCGCCCGGCAACTTGTTTTCTTAGGAGATTAAGGCTTATGGCAACCCCGCAAGACGTGATCAAGATGATCAAGGAAAACGACGCTAAATTCGTCGATTTCCGCTTTACCGATACCCGCGGCAAGGAACAGCACGTCACCGTGCCGGTTTCCGCCTTCAGCGAAGACAAGTTTGAAAACGGCCACGCTTTCGACGGATCCTCCATCGCAGGTTGGAAGGGCATCCAGGCTTCCGACATGCAACTGAACCCGGATCCGGCCACCGCCTATATCGATCCCTTCTTCGACGAAACCACCGTCGTCCTCACCTGCGACGTCGTCGACCCGGCCGACGGCCGTGGCTACGACCGCGATCCGCGTTCCATCGCCAAGCGCGCCGAAGCCTACCTGAAGTCCTCCGGTATCGGCGATACCGCCTACTTCGGTCCGGAACCCGAATTCTTCATCTTCGACGGCGTCGAGTGGAATGTCGACATGTCCGGCTGCTCCCTGAAGATCCATTCTGCCGAAGCGGCCTGGGGGTCGGGCGAAAAGAACGACGGCAGCGGTGCCACCGGCCACCGTCCGACCGTCAAGGGCGGCTACTTCCCGGTGCCGCCGGTCGACAGCCTGCACGACATCCGTTCGGCCATGGTCCTCACCCTGGAAGCCCTGGGCGTGCCGGTCGAAGTGCATCACCATGAAGTCGCCACCGCCGGCCAGTGCGAAATCGGCACCGTCTTCAACACCCTGGTCAAGCGCGCCGACCAGACCCAGATCCTGAAGTACGTGGTGCACAACGTTGCCCACCAGTACGGCAAGACCGCCACCTTCATGCCCAAGCCCATCGTTGGCGACAACGGTTCCGGCATGCACGTTCACCAGTCGATCTGGAAGGACGGCAAGAACCTGTTCGCCGGCGACGGCTATGCTGGCCTGTCCGAAACCGCCCTCTTCTACATCGGCGGCATCATCAAGCATGCCAAGGCCCTGAACGCCATCACCAATCCGGGCACCAACTCCTACAAGCGTCTGGTCCCGCACTACGAAGCACCGGTCAAGCTGGCTTACTCCGCCAAGAACCGTTCCGCCTCCATCCGCATTCCGTATGTCGCCTCGACCAAGGCCCGTCGCATCGAGACCCGTTTCCCGGATCCGATCGCCAACCCGTACCTGTGCTTCGCCGCCCTGCTGATGGCCGGCCTGGATGGCATCCAGAACAAGGTCCACCCGGGCGATCCGGCTTCCAAGAACCTCTACGACCTGCCGCCGGAAGAGGACGCACAGATCCCGACCGTCTGCGCCTCCCTCGAGGAAGCGCTGGCCGCCCTGGAAGCCGACCATGAGTTCCTGACCCGTGGCGGCGTCTTCTCCAAGGACTGGATCGAAGCCTACATCGCCTTGAAGATGGAAGAAGTGAACAAGGTCCGCATGACGACCCACCCGGTCGAGTTCGACCTGTACTACTCCTGCTGATCGGCCGGACAGTCAAAAAAAGGGCGGGATTTTCCCGCCCTTTTTTATTCCTTTTTTCCAGCATCGGTCCTTAGTCCGGTAGACTGGAGGCTTCCGAGGAACAATGACGATGACACGCTGTCCGCTTGCCCTGCTCCTTGTGTTCTTGCCGTTATCGGCTTCGGCACAGAGCATCTACAAATGTATCGATGCTGCCGGTGGTATAACCTACGCCAGTTCCAAGCTGGACAAAAGTTGTAAAGTGGTTGCCAGCGGCCCGGAAAATACCCTGCCCGCACCGCCGAAGCCAAAGACCGGCAATGTCGCCTCCCATCCTTCGCCGCCCGGTTTTCCGCGCGTCCAGGAAGAGACCCAGAAGGCGCGCGATGGCGACCGGCGACTTATTCTCGAGCAGGAACTGGCGAGCGAGCAGCGAAACCTCGATCAGGCGAAGAAGGACCTGGCCGAGCAGGAGGCTGCCGGCGGCGGTGCGAACGATCGAACCGCGCCCTATCGCGACCGCGTCGGGCAACACGAGCGCAACATCCTGGCTATTCAGAAAGAACTCGCCGCCCTGCGCTAGTCGCTTGGCGGCCTGACCTTGTACCAGGCGGCGTAGAGCGCCGGCAGGAAGAGCAGGGTCAGCGCGGTGGCGACAATCAGGCCGCCCATGATGGCGACCGCCATCGGACCGAAGAAGTCGTTTCGCGAGAGTGGAATCATCGCCAATACCGCCGCCGCCGCGGTCAGTACGATCGGCCGGAAGCGGCGCACCGTCGATTCGACAATCGCTTCCCGGCGCGGCCGGCCGGCTGCCATGTCCTGCTCTATCTGGTCGACCAGGATCACCGAATTGCGCATGATCATGCCGAACAGGGCGATGGTGCCGAGCAGGGCCATGAAACCGAAGGGTTGCCGGAAAATCAGCAGGAAGAGCGCGATGCCGATCAGGCCGAGCGGCGCAGTCAGCAGCACCATGGCGACGCGGGAGACGTTCTGCAACTGGATCATCAGGATGGTGACCACCGCCAGCACGAAGAGCGGGACGCCGGCCATGACCGAGATGGAACCTTTCGACGATTCTTCGACCGAGCCGCCTGTCGCAATCAAGTAGCCATCCGGCAGGGTGGCCCGGATGGCGTCGATTTTCGGCCGGATGCGGTCGACGATGGTGGCTGGCTGGGTCTTGCCGTAAAGGTCGCCGCGTACCGTAATGGTCGGCAGGCGGTCGCGCCGACAGATCAGGCCCGGTTCGAAGCTGTGCCTTAGGCGGCCGATCTGGCTGAGCGGAACGCTCTTGCCGGCGCGCGTCGGCACAGCGAGGTCGGCCAGGCCGGACAGCCTGGTACGTTCCTCGATCTCCCCGCGCAAAACCACGTCTATGCTTTTTTCCCCTTCACGGTAGCTGGTGACGGTATAGCCGTTCAGCGACATGTTGAGCAGCGCGGCGATGTCCTGGGAGGAAACGCCGAGCAGACGCGCCTTGTCCTGGTCGATCTCGATGTCTACCGTTTTCGACAGTTCGCTCCAGTCGACATTGATGTCGGACAGTTCGGGGCTTTCGCGCATGACCGCGCCAATCCGTCCGGCGATTTCGCGCAGTACGGCGACATCCTCGCCCGAAACCCTGTATTGCACCGGGTAGCCGACCGGCGGGCCGTTCTCGATGCGGGTGATGTTGGCGCGGGCCGCGAAGCTGCCGCCGGCGAACAGTTTGATCAGGCGCTCGCGCAGGGCTTCGCGCGTCTCGATGCTGCGCGCGACGATGACCAATTGGCTGACGTTGCTGGCGGCCAATTGCTGGTCCAGACCGAGGTAATAGCGCGGCGAACCTGAACCGATGTAGGCGATGTAATGCTCGAACTGGTCTGATTCGGCCTTGTCCCTGTCCAGCCAGGCTTCCAGTCGCTTCGTTTCGGCATCGATGGCGGCGATCGACGAACCTTCGGGCAGGCGCAGTTCGACGTTCAGTTCGAGGCGGGTCGAATTCGGGGAGAATTGTTTCTGGAC
>JAJXVG010000023.1 GCA_021782315.1 Pseudomonadota bacterium
AACCGATCGAAGCCAGGATTCGCGAAGCCGAAAAGGCTGGCAGTTTCGACAACAACCCCCAGGCCAACGTCCGCGATATCGCCGTGGTTGCCTTCGAAGCCGGCGTCATTTCCGCCGCCGAATACGAAATCGTGAAACAGCGCAACCGGCTGCGCGACATCGTCGTTCATGTCGACGACTTTCCGTTCGATTACGGCGTGGCCAGCGCCAACAAACCGGCCGAACGCCGGCTGGCCGCCTGAACATGGGCCGGACGATCTACGTCGTAGACGGTGCCCGTTCGCCCTTTCTCAAGGCGCAGAAGGGGCCGGGCGTCTTTGCCGCCTCCGACCTGGCGACCCAGGCCGGCCGCGCTTTGCTGCTGCGTCAACCCTTCGCCCCAGCCGATCTCGACGAGGTGATTCTCGGCTGCGCCGCGCCGTCGCCGGACGAAACCAATATCGGTCGCATGGTCGCCCTGCGTCTGGGCTGCGGTCCCAAGGTGCCGGGCTGGACGGTGATGCGCAACTGCGCCTCGGGCATGCAGGCCATCGATTCGGCCATCGCCAACATACAGTGCGGGCGTTCGGAGTTGGTGCTGGCCGGCGGTGTCGATGCGCTGTCAAGGGCGCCCCTGCTCTATTCGGACGCGATGGTGCGCTGGTTTGCCGGCATGATGAGCCTGCGCACCGTCAAACAGAAAATCGGCCATTTTTTGAAATTGCCCTATGCCGAATTGCTGCGGCCGGTGATCGGTCTGATGAAGGGCCTGACCGACCCGGTGGTCGGCCTCTTGATGGGCCAGACGGCCGAAAACCTGGCCTGGAAATTCGGCATCGACCGCCGGCAGATGGACGAATTCGCCGTCAACAGCCACCTCAAGGCGATGTCCGCCCGAGCAGCCGGGCACTTCGGCGAGATCGTCCCGGCCGTCGATGCCCGGGGCAATATTTACGCCGAGGACGACGGTGTGCGCGCCGACGCCAGCATGTCCGGCATGGCCAGGCTCAAGCCCTTCTTCGACAAGAAATACGGCCAGATCACCGCCGCCAACAGTTCACAAATCACCGACGGCGCCGCCTGGTTGATCCTCGCTTCGGAAGAGGCGGTGCAAAAATGGCAGCTGCGACCGATCGGCAGGATCGTCGACAGCGAATGGGCCGGTCTCGACCCGGCCCAGATGGGGCTCGGCCCGGTGCACGCGGCGACGCCCATCCTGCAGCGCCACGGCCTGGGCTTGAACGACATCGATTTCTGGGAATTGAACGAGGCCTTCGCGGCACAGGTACTGGCCTGTCAGGCCGCCTGGAATTCCGAGGAATACTGTCGCCAACAACTCGACCTGCCCGCTCCGCTGGGCATCATCGCCGACGACAAACTCAACGTTGATGGCGGCGCCGTTGCCATCGGCCATCCGGTCGGGGCTTCCGGGGCGCGCATCGTGCTGCATTTGCTGCACGTCCTGAAGCGTAACAACGCGCAGCGGGGTATCGCCGCGATTTGCATCGGGGGCGGCCTTGGCGGCGCCATGCTGGTGGAGAACTGCCGATGAAACACTGGCAACTGATCCGGGAAGAAGACGGCATCGCCATCGCCGTTTTCGACAAGGCCGGTGAGTCGACCAATTCCTTGTCGGCTGAAGCGATGGCCGAATTCGGCCTGATCCTCGACGAACTCGACCGACAACCGCCGACGGGGCTGATCTTCCGCTCCGGCAAGGAGGCGGGATTCATCGCCGGGGCCGACATCGAGGAGTTTTCGCAACTCGACAGCGCCGAGCGGGGCCGGGCGCTGGTCGCTCGCGGCTGGGAACTGTTCAAGCGCCTGGCCGTCGTTTCCTACCCGACGCTGGCGCTGGTCCGCGGCCATTGCCTCGGCGGTGGCCTGGAACTGGCGTTGGCCTGCCGCTATCTGCTGGCGGTCGACGAATCCGGCACAAAGATGGGTCTGCCCGAAGTCATGCTCGGCATCTTTCCCGGATGGGGCGGCATGCTGCGCCTACCTCGGCGCATTGGCCCGGCAGCCGCGCTGGACCTGATGTTGAGCGGCCGGACGGTGGACGCCAAACGGGCCAAAAGAATAGGCCTGGCCGACGATTGCGTAGCGCCGCGCGTCATGGAAATGGCCGCCCGCCAATTGCTCCTTTCCGGTCAGCCGCGCCGGTCGCTGCCGTTCATGCAGCGTCTGCTCGGCGGCCCGCTGAAATCGGTCGCCGCCAACGGTGCCCGCAAGCAGGTGGCGAAAAAGGCGCGACCGGAACACTACCCGGCGCCTTACGCCATCATCGACCTGTGGGCGAAGCACGACGGCAACGCCCTGGCCGCGCCGGAGATCATTGACCGCATCATCAGTTCGCCGACAGCCCGCAACCTTCTTCGTGTCTATCACCTGCAGGAACGTCTGAAGGGCTTCGGCAAGGCCTCCGATTTCAAGGCCGGCCGCGTGCACGTCATCGGCGCCGGCGTCATGGGCGGCGACATCGCCGCCTGGTGCGCACTGCGCGGCATGACGGTGACCCTGCAGGACCAGGGGCTGAAGCGTATCGCACCGGCCCTGCAACGCGCCCACGCCTTGTTCGTCAAGCGATTGCGCGAGCCGTTGCTGGTCCGCGCCGCTTTCGATCGTTTGATTCCCGACCCCGACGGCGCCGGTGTGGCCCATGCCGACGTCGTCATTGAAGCCATTGTCGAGGATCTCGAAGCCAAGCACCGGCTGTTCAAATCGCTCGAACCACGCATGAAAGCCGGGGCCGTGCTGGCCACCAACACCTCCAGCCTGAAACTAGAAGAACTGCGCACCGTGTTGGCCAGGCCGGAACGCCTGATTGGCATACATTTCTTCAATCCGGTGGCGATGATGCCGCTGGTCGAAGTCGTCGCCGCCGATGGTGCCGAACCGGCCGTCGTGCAGGCCGCCTGCGCCTTCGTCAGGCAGATCGACAAACTGCCGTTGCCGGTCAGGAGCGCGCCGGGTTTCCTGGTCAACGCCGTGCTGGCGCCTTACATGCTGGCCGCGATGCGCGCGGTGGACGAGGGCATTGCGCCGGAAACGGTCGATCAGGCGATGCTCGCCTTCGGCATGCCGATGGGGCCGATTGAATTGGCCGATACGGTCGGCCTCGATATCGCTATGGCGGCTGGGCGGCAACTGACAGACAGCGCCGAGGCGCCGCGCTGCCTGAGCGAACGGGTCGGGAAAAGCCAACTGGGCAAGAAGAGCGGGCAGGGCTTTTACGACTGGTCGTCGGGGCGGGCGGCCAAGGGCGCCGCCGGCAGTGTGCCGGCCGGCCTCGCCGAGCGATTGGTGGCGCCCTTGATCGATCGCGTCGAGAAACTGCTGGCCGATGGCGTCGTGGCCGACGGCGAACTGGCTGATGCCGGAGTCATTTTTGGCGCCGGCTTCGCCCCCTTCAGTGGTGGCCCCCTGAACTATCGCAAGGGTTTGAATTTTTAGTGTTGTTTTTTCCCCAAATGGCGTTTGTTTTGTCCGTTTCAAACGATATTTAAAACGATGTTTGGGATTTTAATGGCAGTTGCAGTACAGGGATCGGTTTTCCCGACATAAACAAAACAGGAGACAATTCAATGCAAAAAAACCTTACACCACGCCTCATTCCGGCATTCATCGCCATTGCCTTTTCGGGCAGCGCCGCTGCTGCCGGCTTCCAATTGCTGGAGCAGAATGCCAGTGGCCTGGGTAACGCCTACGCCGGTTCGGCGGCGGTCGCCGAAAACGCCAGCACGGTTTTCTATAACCCGGCCGGCATGACCCAGTTGCAGGATCGCGAATTCTCGCTCGGTGCGACCGTGATCAATACCAGCTACGAGTTCAACAACAGCGCTTCGTCCACGGGCTATCTGTCCGGTAACAGCAACGGCGGCGTTACCGCTGTCGTTCCCAATGCCTACCTGTCGTGGCGCCTGAACAAGGATATCTATGTCGGTCTGGGCATCGGCGCCCCGTTCGGCTTGAGCACCGAATACGACAACAACTGGTACGGCGCGGCGCAATCCGTCAAGTTCGATATTCAGACGATCAATATCAACCCGTCCATCGCCTGGCGTGCCAACGAATGGTTGTCGCTCGGCCTGGGCGTCGATTACCAGACGCTGAATGCCGAGTATGTCCGTGCGGCAGCAGTCATTTCCCCGGCGCTGGCTGCCACCCAGGCGACCCTTAACCTCGATGGCGATGCCTGGGGTTGGAATGCCGGTGCCCTGTTCACCTTGTCACCGGCTACCAAGATCGGGGTTTCCTATCGCTCGACCATGAATTTTCACCTGGATGGCGATATTTCTCTGAACGGGCCGGCTGCCGCCGGGCTGGGGGCGACCGGTGCGGCCAGCAACACCCGGGCCGATGTCAAGCTGCCCGATACCTTCATTGTCAGCGCAACTCATAAGTTGAACGAACGCTGGGAATTGCTGGGTGACGTCTCGTGGACCGGTTGGAGCTCGATTCCGAAGATCGACGTCATCCGGACCTCGGGGTTGCAGAACGGAGTCACGGCCCAGACGCTGGATACCGAGTTCCGCGATACCTGGCGCGTCGCCCTCGGCAGCAACTATCAGCTGAACGATGCCTGGAAACTCAAATTCGGTATCGCTTACGACCAGACACCAGTCAAGGGGCCGAGCACCCGGCTTGTTTCCCTGCCCGACAATGATCGCACCTGGTTCACCCTGGGGGCGCAATGGAAACCGAACAAGACCAGCACCTTCGATCTCGGCATGGCCTATCTCTACGTCAAGGACCCCGAGATCAACAACAACCAGGCATTGGCAGGCCGCGGCCTGGTTGCCGGCAGCTATCAGGACCGTGCGCTGCTTTTCGGTGCCCAGTACTCAATGGCCTTCTAACATCTTCATTTCTTGCGTCTCGCTCCCCGGCCGGCCCGGGGTTTTTTTAATTCTTGACCCAAAAAGGCTTGACCGTAGAAGCCGCTACCCTATAATTCAAACGTTCGTTTTATTTTTGTTGAAGTGGGAAGAAACATAAAGGAGATGCAATTGAACAAGCTGATCGTGAAGAAAGCGGCCGTGCTTGGCGCGGGGGTGATGGGAGCGCAGATCGCGGCGCACCTCGCCAACGCCAATGTGCCGGTCGTGCTGTTTGACCTGCCGGCCAAGGAAGACGACAAGAACGGTGTCGTCAGGAAGGCGCTCGACGGCCTGAAGAAGCTGGACCCGGCGCCGCTGGCAAGCAAGGACAAGCTGAAGTTCATTGATGCCGCCAATTACGACGAACATCTGCCCCTGCTTGCCGACTGCGACTTGATCATCGAGGCCATCGCCGAACGCATGGATTGGAAGAATGATCTCTATGCGAAAATCGCGCCGCATATCGCGCCCAATGCCATCGTCGCTTCCAATACCTCCGGCCTGTCGATGAATGCCCTGGCCCAGGGGTTGCCGGCCGAGATTCGCCCGCGCTTCTGCGGCATCCACTTCTTCAATCCGCCGCGCTACATGCGCCTGGTCGAGATCATCGCTACGCAGAGTACCCACCCCGCTACCCTGGATGCACTGGAAACCTGGCTGACTTCGCGTCTCGGCAAGGGCGTCGTGCGCGCCCTCGATACGCCGAATTTCGTCGCCAACCGTATCGGCGTCTTTTCCATTCTCGCCGTCATGCATCATACCCAGGCCTTCGGTCTCGGTTTCGACGAAGTCGATGCCTTGTCCGGTCCGAAAATCGGTCGGCCGAAGAGCGCGACCTATCGCACCGCCGATGTCGTCGGCCTCGATACCCTGGCCCATGTCGTCAAGACCATGCAGGACACGCTGCCGAACGATCCGTGGCATGGTCATTTCAACACGCCGGCCTGGTTGCAGGCGCTGATCGCCCAAGGGGCGCTGGGCCAGAAGACCCGTTGCGGCATTTTCCGCAAGCAGGGCAAGGAAATCCAGGTGCTCGACCTGAAAATGCAGGATTACCGCAAGTCGGCCGGCGAGATCGACGCGGCCGTCGACGCCATCCTGAAGATGAAGAATCCGGCCGAGAAATTCGCCGCACTGCGGGCCTCGTCGCATCCGCAGGCGCAGTTCCTGTGGGCCATCTTCCGCGATATCTTCCATTATGCCGCCGTCCAGCTGGCGAATGTCGCCGACAATGCCCGCGATCTCGATTTGGCCATGCGCTGGGGTTTCGGCTGGACGCAGGGGCCGTTCGAAACCTGGCAGGCTGCCGGTTGGGCCGATATCGCTCAGGCCGTTGCCGCCGACATCGCCGCCGGCAAGGCAATGAGTGCGACACCGCTGCCGGCCTGGGCGCTGGAAGCCGGGCGCACCGGCGTGCATAACGAGCAGGGCTCCTATTCGGCCAGCCGGAATGTTTATGTTCTGCGCTCGACCCTGCCTGTCTATCAGCGCCAGTTCTTCCCCGAGCGTGTCCTCGGCGAGGGCGGGGCGACCCCGGCGAAATCCGGCGAGACCCTGTACGAGAACGATGGTGTGCGGCTTTGGACCCTGCCGGCGGTCGACCGGAAAATCGGCATTGTTTCGATAAAGTCGAAGATGCATACCATCGGCGACGAGGTGCTGGATGGCGTCATCGCCGCTGTGCGCCAGGCTGAAACGAGCCTCGACGGCGTCGTCGTCTGGCATGAGGCACCTTTCGCCGTCGGCGCCAATCTGGCGCAGGTTTCCGAAGCCATCGCGGCCGGCCGTTTCGATCTGCTGGAAAGGACGGTCGAGAAGTTCCAGCGCGCTTCGCAGACCTTGAAGTACGCACAGGTGCCGGTGGTTGCCGCCGTGCAGGGCATGGCGTTGGGCGGCGGTTGCGAATTCGTCATGCACGCCGGCAAGCGTGTGATGGCGTTGGAAAGCTATATCGGTCTCGTCGAAGCCGGGGTCGGCCTGATTCCGGCCGGCGGCGGTTGCAAGGAGTTCGCCGTGCGGGCTGCCGAATGGGCGGCACGCTCGCCGACGCCGGGCGAGGTGTTCAATTTCCTGCAGCCGGTGTTCATGACCATCGCCATGGCCAAGGTTGCGAAGAGCGCCGTCGAATCAATCGAGCTGGGTTTCGCCAAGCCGTCCGACACCATTCTGTTCAATGCCGACGAACTGCTTTTCGTCGCGCTCAAGGAGGCGCGCGCCATGGCCGATACCGGCTATGCACCGCCGCCGATGGCGCGCGGTATCCCGGTGGCCGGCAAGAATGGCATTGCCACCTTCGAGATGATGCTGGTCAACATGAAGGAGGGCGGCATGATTTCCGCTCACGACTACCGGGTCGCCAAGGCCGCCGCAACCGCCTTGTGCGGTGGCGAGGTCGAATCCGGCAGCCTGGTCGATGAGGAGTGGCTGATCACCGTCGAGCGCCGCCTCTTCGTCGAACTGCTGAAAACCCCAGAAACCCAGGCCCGGATCAAGCACATGCTGGATACGGGAAAGCCCCTCCGCAATTGATCGGGCCAGGAGATCATACAAATGAGCAAACAGATTCAAGAAGCCTACATCGTCGCCGCTACCCGCCTGCCGGTAGGCAAGCGTAACGGCATGTTCAAGAACGTGCGGCCGGACGACATGCTGGCCGCCGTAATCAAGGCCGTCGTCGCCCAGGTGCCGGGTGTCGACCCGGCGCGCATCGGCGACGTCATTGTCGGTTGCGCCATGCCGGAGGCCGAACAGGGTATGAATGTCGCCCGCATCGGCCTGCTGCTGGCCGGTTTGCCGATTTCGGTGCCGGGTATCACCATCAACCGCTTCTGCTCCTCGGGGGTGCAGGCGGTGGCCGATGCCGCCAACCAGATCCGGCTCGGTCTGGCCGATGTGATGATCGCCGCCGGTACCGAGTCGATGAGTGCCATGCCGCAGATCATGGGCAACAAGATTTCGATCAATCCGGCTGTTTTCGCCGGCGACGAGAACATCGGTATCGCCTACGGCATGGGTCTGACCGCCGAAAAGGTGGCCAAGCAATGGAAGGTCGGCCGCGATGCGCAGGATGCCTTCGCCGTGCTTTCCAACCAGAAGGCCTGCGCCGCCATCGCGGCCGGTCACTTCAAGGCCGAAACGACGCCCTACACGATACGCGAAAGCCTGCCCGATCTGAAAAGCGGCGAGATCGTGCACCGCGAGCGTACGGTCGACACCGACGAAGGTCCGCGGGGCGATGCCTCGCCGGAGAGGCTCGGTAAACTGAAGCCGGTCTTCCATGCCCGTGGATCGGTAACGGCCGGTAATTCCTCCCAGATGTCCGACGGCGCCGGCGCCGTCATGCTGGTTTCGGAAAAGGTGCTGAAGGAACACAATTTGACGCCGCTGGCCCGCTTTGCCGGTTTCGCGGTGGGCGGAGTGGCGCCGGAGATCATGGGGGTCGGCCCGATCGTGGCGATTCCCAAGGTGCTGGCGCAGGTCGGTATCAGGCAGGATCAACTGGACTGGATCGAACTCAACGAAGCCTTTGCCGCACAGTCGATCGCCGTCATGCAGGAACTGGACATCGATCCCGGTAAGGTCAATCCGCTCGGCGGCGCCATCGCGCTGGGCCACCCGCTGGGTGCCACCGGCGCCATCAGGATTGCCACGGCGGTTCACGGCCTGCGCCGCACCGGCGGCAAGTACGGCATGGTGACCATGTGTATCGGCACAGGTATGGGTGCGGCCGGCATCATCGAGGCACTGTAGGCCTTGAAACCCGCCTGGCTTGCCCGTTTTTCGCCCGCCTGGCGGGCCCGCATGGTGCGGATGGGGTTCAACTTTCATCCCGCTTTTCGTGGAACGGGCGGCCGGGTTACCCATGTCGCTGCGGATCTTCGTCATATTCGAATACGCCTGCCGCTGAACTGGCGGACTAGGAATATCGTCGGTTCGCTTTACGGCGGTTCGCTGTTTGCGATTACCGACGGGGCGCATCCGATGATGTTGATGGCCGCGCTTGGCGATGCGTACGTGGTCTGGGACAAGGCCGCCAGTATTCGCTATCGCCGGCCGGGACTGTCGACACTGTATGCCGATTTCGTCCTGACCGACGAGGAAATGGCGGACGTCCGGAGCGAATTGGCAAAGCGTCCGGAGTTGGAGCGGACCTATCAGATCGAGTTGAAGGACGTGCAGGGCGTGGTGCATGCCGTGGTGGAACGCACGGTTTACATCGCCGATAAATATTACTACCGACAAAAGAGCGGTGGAGGAGACAATTCATGATTACATCGACAAGCGTTCGGCGGGTGGCTCTTGTCGCCGCCTTGCTGGCTGTTCCGGGAGTGCATGCGGCCGAAGTGGCCGGCGTCAAGGTGAACGACAGTATCCGCGTCGGCGGCAGCGACCTGCTGCTCAACGGGGCCGGTCTGCGCAGCAAGCTGTTCATCAAGATTTATGTCGGCGCGCTGTATGTCGGTCAGAAGACATCGACGCCGACCGCGATATACGACAGCCGGCAACCGCGGCGGATGTCCATGCGCCTGCTCCGCGATCTCGATGCCGAGTCACTGCATTCGGCGCTTGTCGACGGCTTGAAGAACAACAATTCCCCACAGGAACTGGCCGAGTTGAAGCCGCAGGTCGAGCAGTTGGCCGGCATAATGAAGACTATCGGAAAGGCTCGGGAAGGGGATACCATTGCCATAGATTTTTCCGTCGACGGCGTGGTGCTTCGCCTGAACGAAGAGGTTCTCGGCAAGGTGGCCGGCCAGTCTTTTGCGAAGGCGCTGCTCAAGGTCTGGCTCGGCGACAATCCGGCCGACAGTTCCTTGAAGAAGGCCTTGCTCGGCGCTTAGGCCGATGACAAAGGAGGAGAGACAAATGGAAAAAATATGGCTGCAGAGTTACCCCCAGGGCGTGCCGGCCGTGATCGACATCGATCACATTCCATCGCTGGTTGCGCTGTTCGAAAAGGCCTGTGCCGATTATGCCGAAAAGATCGCCTATATCAGCATGGGCAAGGCGATGAGCTACCGGCAACTCGACGAAGCGAGCCGCGCCTTTGCCGGCTGGCTGCAATCCAGGGGCATGCAGAAGGGCGACCGCGTCGCGCTGATGATGCCCAATCTGCTGCAATACCCGGTCGCATTGTTCGGTACCCTGCGCGCCGGTTGCATCGTGGTCAATTGCAACCCGCTGTACACACCGCGCGAACTTGAGCACCAGTTGAAAGACTCGGGGGCAACAGCCATCGTCATCGTCGAGAATTTTGCCCATACGCTGGAGCAGATCATTGCCAAGACGGCGGTGAAAAATGTCGTGGTCACCCCGATGGGTGAGATGCTCGGTCTCAAGGGCATGATCGTCAATTTTGTCGTGCGGCATGTCAAGAAACTGGTTCCGGCCTGGAAATTGCCCGGGGCTATCGGTTTCAACAGTGCGCTGGCGACCGGGCGCCGCCAGGGTGGGCGGGCAGTGCAACTGAATCAAGAGGATATCGCCTTCCTGCAATATACCGGCGGTACGACGGGCGTCTCCAAGGGCGCCATGCTGACCCATGGCAATATCGCCGCCAACGTGACCCAAGCCTACAGTTGGATCAAGCCGGCTGTGCGCGAAGGCGAGGAACTCATTCTTACCGCCTTGCCCCTCTATCACATCTTTGCGCTGACCGCGAACTGCCTGACCTTTCTGATGGTCGGCGCCCGTAACCTGCTGATCGCCAATCCGCGCGATATTCCGGCCTTGGTCCGGGAGTGGGGCAGCTACCCGGTGACGACGGTGACGGGCGTCAATACGCTGTTCAACGCGCTGCTCAACAATTCCGATTTCGCCGCCCTGGATTTTTCCACCATGCGGCTCACCCTTGGCGGCGGCATGGCGGTGCAGGGGCCGGTGGCCGACAAGTGGGCGCAGGTTACCGGCTCCCCTTTGTTGCAAGCCTACGGCCTGACCGAGACTTCACCGGCGGCCACCATCAATCCCCTGGATATGGAAGCCTTCAACGGCTCCATCGGCTTGCCGATTTCCTCGACCGAGGTTTCCATCCGCGACGATTACGGTAGCGAGGTTCCGCTCGGCCAAGTGGGCGAGATCTGCATACGCGGTCCGCAGGTGATGAAGGGTTACTGGCAGCGACCGGATGAAACCGATCTGGTTTTCTATCCTGACCGTTTCCTTCGTACCGGGGACATGGGGTATGTCGACAAGAAAGGCTTCGTCTTTCTCGTCGACCGCAAGAAGGACATGATTCTCGTCTCTGGTTTCAATGTTTATCCGAACGAGGTCGAAGAGGCCGTCGCCATGCATCCCGGCGTTCTCGACGTGGCGGCCATCGGCGTTGCCGACCAACATTCCGGCGAAGCGGTGAAGATATTTGTCGTCCGCAAGGATCCGAACGTCACCGAACGCATGCTGATCGAGCACTGCCGAGGCCTGCTGACCGGCTACAAGATTCCGAAACATGTCGAATTTCGCGATGACCTGCCGCGCACCAATGTCGGCAAAATTCTCCGTCGTGCTTTGAAAGAGGGGGCGTAATGCCGATTCCCGCTGCGTTGGGCAAGAACCTGACATTGCCCGTTATTTGTGCGCCGATGTTCATCGTCTCGAACCCGGATCTTGTCATTGCCCAGTGC
The DNA here is from genome assembly GCA_021782315.1 of Pseudomonadota bacterium. Classification (GTDB taxonomy): domain Bacteria; phylum Pseudomonadota; class Gammaproteobacteria; order Burkholderiales; family Rhodocyclaceae; genus Azonexus. Next base: position 11,483 of record JAJXVG010000023.1, read on the forward strand.
AAGGCGGGTTTGATCGGTTCCTTTCCGGCGCTCAACGCCCGGCCCCAGGAAGCGCTAGACGAGTGGTTGAGCCGCATCAAGAGCGAACTGGCGGCTGACCCGAAGGCGGCCCCGTTCGCTGTCAACCAGATCATCCATCCCTCCAACGAACGCTTGGCACACGACATGGCGCTGTGCGTGCAGCACGAGGTGCCGCTGGTCATCACCAGCCTGTCGGCGCCGACGCAGATCGTGCCGGCGGTGCATGCCTACGGCGGCAAGGTCTTCCACGATGTGATCAGCATTCGCCATGCAGAGAAGGCGCTCGAAGCAGGTGTCGACGGGTTGATCCTGGTCTGTGCCGGGGCCGGCGGCCACGCCGGCATGCTCAGTCCATTCGCGCTGGTCGGTGAAATCCGCAGGTTCTACGACGGCCCGCTTGCGCTTTCCGGCTCGATTACCAACGGCCAGGCCATTCTGGCGGCACAGGCGATGGGTGCAGATTTTTCCTACATCGGCACCCGTTTCATCGCTACGCGCGAAGCGAATGCTGTCGCGGCCTACAAGCAGGCCATTATCGATTCGGCGGCCAAGGATGTGGTCTACACCCCCTATTTCACCGGCGTTCATGGCAACTATTTGGCCAAGAGCATTCTTGCCGCCGGCCTCGATCCGGCCAATTTGCCGGAACGCGACAAGCATTCGATGAATTTTGGCGGGGCGACCGCGGCCAAGGCCTGGAAGGACATCTGGGGAGCGGGACAGGGGGTCGGCACCATCGACGAGATCATGTCGACCGCCGATCTGGCGGCTCGACTTCGCCAGGAATACCGTGCCGCAAAAGCGGCCTTATGCAGCAATTCATTCTGAAGACAACAGGAGACTGAGGTAATGAGCGACTATCGCGCCCCCGTAAAAGAAATGCGTTTCGTCATGGACGAACTGGCCGGTTTCAAGGAGCTGGAACAGATTCCCGGATTCGAGGAGGCCAGTGCCGACCTCGCCGATGCCATTCTCGACGAAGCCGCCAAATTCGCCGGCGAAGTGCTGGCCCCGCTGAATCGGGTAGGCGACAAGGAAGGCTGCAAGCTGACGGCGAAAGGAGTGACCACGCCGCCGGGCTGGAAGGAGGCCTACGCTTCCTTCTGTAAAGCCGGCTGGAACGGTATCTCGTCGCCGGCCGAATTCGGCGGCCAGGGCCTGCCCGACACGCTGGGCATTGCCGTCAAGGAAATGGTCTGCTCGGCCAATCTGTCGTTTTCGCTCGGTTCCCTGCTTACCACCGGTGCCGTCGAAGCGCTGCTGACCTGTGCTAGTGACGAACTCAAAGCCATCTACCTGGAAAAGATGATTGCCGGTGAATGGACAGGCACGATGAACCTGACCGAGCCGCAGGCCGGTTCCGACCTGGCGCTGATCCGCTCGCGCGCCGAGCCGCAGGACGACGGCAGCTACCGCGTTTTCGGCCAGAAAATTTTCATCACCTACGGCGACCACGACATGACGGACAACATCGTCCACCTCGTGCTGGCCCGTCTGCCCGATGCACCGGCCGGGGTCAAGGGCATCTCGATGTTCCTGGTGCCGAAATTCCTGGTCAATGCCGATGGTTCGCTTGGCGCTCGTAACGATGCTCATTGCGTTTCCATCGAGCACAAGCTCGGTATCCATGCCAGTCCGACCTGTGTCATGGCCTATGGCGACAATGGCGGGGCGGTCGGCTACCTGCTCGGCAAGCCCAATCGCGGCCTCGAATACATGTTCATCATGATGAATGAAGCACGCCTTGGCGTCGGTCTGCAAGGTATCGCCATCGGCGAACGGGCCTACCAGCAGGCCCTGGCTTATGCCCGCGAACGCAAGCAGGGGCGTGATGCCGTCACCGGCGAGGCCCTGGTGACCATCGACAAGCATCCCGATATTCGCCGCATGCTGATGCTGATGAAGTCGCGCGTCGAAGCCTGCCGGGCCATGGCCTACTACACCTCGGGCCTGCTTGATCGCGCCCACGCCACGAGCGAGCCGGACGAGAAGCAGCGCAACCTCTACCTGGCCGAATTCATGATCCCCATCGTCAAGGGCGGGGGAACCGAAATGGGGATAGAGGTGACCTCGCTCGGTATCCAGATCCACGGCGGCATGGGTTTCATCGAGGAAACCGGCGCCGCGCAGCACTGGCGCGATTCGCGCATCACCACCATCTACGAGGGAACGACCGGCATCCAGGCCAACGACCTGCTCTTCCGCAAGCTGATGCGCGACCAGGGGGCGACCGCCAAGCTCGTCTTTGGCGAGGTGTACGCCACCGTCAAGGCGCTGTCCGACTCCAGTCGGCCGGAGTTGCAGGCTATCGGCCAGCGCCTCGGCCATGCGCTCAATGCCTGGATCGGCGCCACCAAGTGGTTGGAGGGCAATGCAAAAACCGGCCTGTCAGGCGTCCTGACCGCCGCCGTGCCCTATCTGCACCTGGCGGTCACCGTTTGCGGCGGGTGGTTCATGGGCAAGGCAGCGCTGGCTGCGGCGGTTTATATCGACCGGGGCGAGGGCGATCTGACCTTCTATCGTACCAAGATAGCCACGGCGCATTTCTACGCTGACCAGATGTTGCCGCAGGCCGGCGCCTATGCGGAAACCGTGATGGCGGGTGATGCAGCCCTGGCAGACATCGGCGACGAGGTGTTCTAGGATCGGACGTAGGGCTGGCCTGTGAGGTCAGCCCACACCTATTGGTTATATCCGCGGATTGGGCGACACTGGGGCTCATTCCATCTCGACGGTCCGCATCATGTATGTTCCCAGATATTTCGACGAACCCAGCGTAGACGTACTGCATCGGCTTATGCGCAGCCGGCCCCTGGCGACGCTGGTCACCCTGTCCGCCGACGGCCTGAATGCCAACCACATCCCGCTGCATCTCTCGGTTGAAGCCAATCCCTATGGCGTTTTGCGCGGTCATGTGGCGCGCGCCAATCCGATCTGGAGCGACTGCGTCGAAGTAGTCGATGCGCTGGCGATCTTCAGCGGCCCGGAGGCCTACATCAGCCCGTCGTGGTACCCGACCAAGGCCGAAACCGGGAAGGCGGTGCCGACCTGGAACTATGTGGTGGCCCATGCCTATGGCCGGCTTCGCGTGATCGACGACGCGACTTGGCTGCGCGCCCAACTCGACGCACTGACCGCCCACAACGAAGCTGCCATGCCCGAACCCTGGCAGTTGGCCGATGCGCCCCCGGATTACATCGACAAAATGCTGGCGGCCGTGGTCGGCATCGAAATCGACATTGCCAGGCTCCAGGGTAAATGGAAAATGAGCCAGAACCAGCCGGGAAAAAATCAGGCCGGCGTCGTTCAAGCCTTGCGTTCTGTCGGCGATGTCGACGGCATGGCGATCGCGTCGATCATCGAGGCAAGGTCCACCGATTGAACCGCCGCCGGGAGCTTGTCGAAAAGCGTTTCGAGCGGGACGCTTGCGTCCATCTATAGGGATATGGCTTAAATCGATGAAACTGCAACAACTGCCGATGGGGGCGCGCTTTGAATACGAGGGCTTGGTTTACGTAAAGACCGGCCCGTTGACGGCGGTTTCGGAAACCGGTGTACAACGTATCATTCCGCGCTATGCAAGCCTGCGTGCACTGCTTGATGTACCGGTCGAGAGCGGGGTGCCGATCAAGGAACGGATCGAGGCGGCACGGGTTCGGGTGGCTTTCGATCGCTATTACGAGATCAGCCAACGGCTGGCCGATGAGAGCGGACGGGCGGAACTGGCCCTGGCCCGCCTGTCATTTCTGGAAGCGATCAAATAGCCGCTTTTTTCGGCCGCCTATTTCTTCAGCAGCACATCCTGAACGGCGTCGAGATCGGCTTTCTTCACGATGCCCATTTTTTTCTGGACAACCTGACCGTTACGGTCGATGAAAAGGGTGTAGGGCAGTCCGCCCCTGGTATTGCCGAGCGCCTGCATGAGCGGCAGGCCCTTTTCCTTGGCGATGAGGACAGGATAGTCCATTTCGTAGGCCTTGGCGAAATCCTTGGCAGGTTCGGCCTTGTCTTCGATGCCGATGCCAAGCACTTCGATCCTGTCTTTGTGGGCGGCGCGGAACTTGATCAGTTCGGGTATTTCGGCCCGGCAGGGGCCGCACCAGCGGGCCCAGAAATTGACGACCAGCGGCTTTCCCTTGTAATGCGAGATGGCTACCTGTTTGTCGTCGAGATCGTTCAGCGTGGCGGCGAAGAGCGGGGCCGTGGATATTTGTTCGTCGGCCAGGGCGTGTCCGGAAAGGAGGCCAAGGACGAGCAGCGCAAACAGGGTTTTCATGGCAGATCACCACGGCGGAAAATGAAGTAGCCGATGGTAGCACTGACGATGCCCAGCGTTGCCGGGTAGACCAGCGCGAAAATCTTGTAGCCGGTGGTGCCGAACAGGTCGAGGATGACGTAGGCGGACGGTCCGAGAACAATCAATTGGGGGTCGAACAGCGCCAGCGCGGCGGTACGGAAGACCTGCAGAGGATTGGCCAGGGCCAGGGTGACGGCGAGTTCGGGCGCAACCTTGCCCTGGATCATGACGCCGAGCAGGATGAGATCGAGAAAGAGAAGCAGGAAGAGCCAGACCATGAAGGCCGCTCCTTGCGCCATGTCGGTGGTGCGGGCGATGGCCGAGATAAGCATGCCGATGCCGAGGAAGCACATGGCCATGACGGCGAGCAGGGCGGTGTAGTAGCCGAACATGTCCCACGGCACTTCGATGCCCTGGATGCTGGCCCAGATCACGGCGCCGAGCATGGCGAGAAAGACCGGGGCAAAGACGACGATGTAGCGGCCGACGATCTTGCCCCAGAACCAGGCGGACAGCGATACAGGCAGCGAGAGCAGGTATTCGAAGACGCCGGCCTCGCGGTCACCGGCCACCGAGCGGACGGTGGTGATCAGCACGAAAATGGGCAGGATGGCCATGGTCAGCTGGATGTAGGTGACGAGCAGGCGGGAGAGGCCGATGAAGCCGAGTACCCGCGATTCGGTCAGGCCGAAGAGAAAGAGCAGCGCGACAATGCCGCCGAAGACCAGGGTATAGATCTGAAACCAGCGTGCACGCAGGGATTCGACGATATCGAGCTTGGCGGTGAGCCATAGTTGTTTCATTTACTTACCCTTGGCCAGTACGTGCTGGCGCATGTCGGTGAAATCGAGGCTGCCCGGCATTGCCATGGCGACGGCAGCGAAGTTGTAGCCCATCGGCGAGCTCTTGGTGATGAACTGGGCACGTTTGGGATCGAGCCAGGTCATTTCCTCTCGGCTTTTACTGTTGAAATCGGCGATCCAGATATGTGTGCCGGGGTCGGCCAGCCAGGGATATTTATCCGATTTTTCCTTGAGCCAGAAGGTGAGGCAACCGGGATCGTCGAATTTGTACGCGGTATTGTCCGGGCCGCCACGCACCTGGCAGGCGAAACGTCGGTCCGAGATGACCATGCTGCAACGGGTGCAGGTATCGCGATCCCATTTGATCTCGGCCATGCCTTCAGGCAGGTGGCTTTTGCCGCAGGCGGAAAGAGCGGCGGCCAGCGGAGTCAGCAACAGGCCGCCAGCGCCGAGGCGGCCGAGAAAGTAGCGGCGATGGACGTTACACATGATTAAGGCTGGATTTCTGCCAGCGACAGGTCGCTGACCAGTGCGGTGTAGCGGGAAACGATGCCAAGGAAGCGCAGGCGATCCGGTCCGGCGATTTCGCCTTCCCATACGCGATTGTCGTCCCGGCTACTCAAGTTCCAGCCGTCGAGAGCCTTGGCAAAGGCCGGTTCGAAGCGATTGAGCACGATACGGCAGGCCAGGCGGGCGGTTAGCGTGACGGCGTCGGCCACCTTGTCATCGAGGACCACCTTGCCCATGTCCATTTCGACGACGCGATTGACCAGGGCAGATACCTCGTCGAGACGGTGGCTGGAGATGATCATCGTTGCGTCGTCGAGCCGTTCCGCCAGCAGGTCGAAAAAGATCTTGCGCGCTTCGGGGTCGAGGTTGGCAGCCGGTTCATCCATGACCAGGACCTTGGCTTCGCGGCCGAGGGCGACGGCGATCAGCAATTTCTGCTTCATGCCGCCGGAAAGGCGCACGAACTGGCGGGAAAGGATGCTGTCGATGTCGAGGCCCAGCCGTTTGGCAATGGCGTGGATACGCTTCGGATCGGTGCCGCATAGTGAGGCGGAGAAGTCGATCAACTGGCCGACAGGCATTTTCAGAGGCGGCGGCAGTTGCGGTACGAAGCCGATGCTACCCAGCACCTGCGTCCGGTTATTGCGCGGGTCGAGGCCATTGATGGCCACTCCGCCATCGTAGGTGTATTCGCCGAGCAGGCAGCGGATCAGGGTGGTCTTGCCGGCGCCGTTCGAGCCGATCAGCGCAACGCGTTCCCCGAGGGCAATGTCGAGGCTGATGCCGTCGAGAACCCGGGCCCGGCGAAAGTCTTTTACAACGTTCGTAAATTTGATCATGGAACGAATTATAGGGGTGGCAACTACTATCGATTCTGAATCTGGGTCAATTCTGGCCTAAAAATCAGGCTAGTTTTGACAGCCCCTTGACCTCGAAGCTCAGGGATCCGGTCGGACAGGCATCGACACAGAGGCCGCAGCGCGTGCAGTCCGGGCCGATGGGTACCTCTGTCTCGATGGCGCGACCTTTGATCACCGTATCCAGCACATGCGGTACCAGGCAAACCTTGCGGCAGTCGCCTTCGTGGAAGCAGCCGTCGAGCTTGTAGACGATGCGGACCGGGGAAATGATGCCGACCACGCCATAGGTCAAGCCGATCGGGCAGGCGTAGCGGCACCAGGCGCGACGCGAGAAGAAGACTTCGAAGACCAGGAGGGCAAGAACCCAGAGCAGGGCGAGTCCGGGTCCGTAGATCAGTGCGCGGGAAAGAATGCCGGTCGGCGAAATGGATTCATAGACCGTGTAGCCGGTCGCCAGCGCGAGGAGGGCAAATATCGCCCAGAAAACGGTGCGCAGGCGACGGTCCATGGTCTGGTCGGTGACCAGCTTTTTCCTGGCCAGGAAAAGATGGATTTTTTCGGCCCATTCAGCGACGAAATGGTAGGGGCAGACCCAGGAGCAAAAGGTCCGTCCGCCGAGAAGCACCCACAGTACGAGTACCGTGCCGGTACCGATCAGCAGGTTGTTGATGATGTGTTTGTGGGCCAGCATGACCTGCAGGGCGGAATTTAGGTCGATCAGGTGAAAGCCGACGAAGCGGGAAGCGGTCAGGGCGCCTTCGAGAATCTGGATATCCAGCCCGAATGACAGGGAAAACAGCAGGTTGGCGCAAATCAACGTGATCCAGCGTCGGTTGCGCCAGGTGTTCTTGGGCTGGGCGTGGGCGCGAGCGTGGCGCTTCTCGGCGATAAGGTCGCGGTTGCCTTTTTTGTAGAAATGGATTTCCTGGGCGGCCGGGCTGATTTCCTTCGGTTTCGAAGGTTCGCGGCCGAACATGATCTTGATCTGTTCAAAAAATCGCCGTTTGAGTAGTGCGCTCATATTTTCCAAACCTCACCGGCTTCGACGGTAATACAGCCCGGTTCAACCGGGCAGATCATTTCGCAGACCCCACAGCCGACGCAGGGCTCGTGGACGACCGGCGACTTGCGCTGGCTGCCGTCCGGCGCGAACACGGTTTCGATGGAAATGGCATTCTTGATCGGACATTCGCGAACGCAAAGGTCGCACTCGGCAAGATCGTAAGGGTGGGCGCTGATGTTGATCGGCTTCCAGCGATCGACCGCCATGTAGCGCATTCGACCCTTGAAACCGGGGCCGCGGGTTTGCCCCTTGAAGCCCTTGCCCTGAACGGCAAGGCAGGCTTCGGGCCGGGTCAGGCGGGCGATGCCGATCCGTTCATGCAGATTGAGGGTGGGTTCCTCGTCCTTTTCCTTGGCCAGGAGGATGGGTTTTGCGGCCAGGGCGGCGCCAGGGCGAACGCTCAGGAAACTGGGCTTGTGATAGGTCAGGGCGCCGGTCGGGCAGGCCAGAATGCATTGCACCGCATCGCAGGAAAAATCGCAGGCCTGGGCGCGCGGATCGATGTAGGGGGTGCCGACGCCGACGCCGTCGATCAGGTCGGCCAGTTTGATGGCTTGCACCGGGCAAACCTGGACACATTGCCCGCACTTGATGCAACTGCCGAGCAGATCCTTTTCATCCAGTGCGCCGGGTGGCCGCAAGCGTTTTTTTTGAGCATAGACGAGCGGCAGGAAGCCGGAAATCGCTGCGCCGAGAACGCCACCGGTAAGAAGTATGGTTCGCAAGACGCGACGCCGTTCGGTCTGGCGCTTGGCGATCGATACGGTCGGCTTGGTATCGGGTGAAGGCTTCCGGGGTGGTGCGCTGTCGTTGTCGCTCATGATTAGGCCGTTCCTTCCGGTTTGACGAAGCGCGGTTTTTCATCGCGTAGGATCAGGTCTGGCGTCGAAAAGGGAGCAAGGCGTTCAAGAAAGTCGAGAAGTTCCATGACCGGCGAACTGCGGAAAAAGCGCGCTACCGGCATTTCCATCCATATCTGGTCGGCGTATGCGTAAAGTTCGTAAGATTTGTCGCCAATCCCGTCGCCATTTCGGTCGAAACCCTGATAATCGTCCCAGTAATTTCCGATCCAGACATTTTTCGGGCTATTGTTATTGTCGCCATGTCCACCATAGGCAACCTGCGTCAGGTTGCCCTCGAAAATATTGTCACGCATGTTGTTGCCGCCCGTTTCGCTGTTGAACAGGATGCCGACACCGTTGTAAGCGAAACGGTTGCCGCGAATTTCAATGGTGGTGTCGGGCTGAAAGGGAGAGATATCGGAGCCGATACCGACGCCACAATAGATGATTTCGTTGTGTTCGATGATCGTGCCCGAAGACTCCTTGAAACCGATCCCCATGCCGGTGGCGCCGGTGGCATGGGAGATGATGTTGTCTTTGACGATGCCGCGTTCGGTATACATGAAATAGACGCCGACAGCGTTGTCGTAGAACTCGTTTTTTTCTATGACATTGTCGTTGGCGAACATGAAGTGGATGGAATAGCGGCTACGCCGACCCAGGTTGCTTCGGAAAATATTCCTATTCGAATACCAGGCGACAGTATCGCGTGAATCGATGATCTGGTTTTTTTCGATCAGATTGTCATTGCTGTACCACAGCCGTAGGCCGTCGCCGCGTATGCCGAGTTCGCGGTCCTTGGAGCGGATGCGGTTGGCGCGAACGATGTTGGCGTTCGACTGCTTGAGGTCGATGCCAAACAGGCAGTTGTCGATTTCGATGTTCTCGATGATGTTATGGTTGCCCCGGACATCGAGGCAGGAGTCGTCGGTGTCGTGCGAGTCGCCGGAACCGGTCAGATGCAGACCCCGTATCACCGAATCGCTGGCGTTCAGCATCATGACGGTTCCCCGGTCACCGGCGTCGATTGTCACCTTGCCGTCGCCTTCGATGGTCAGCGGCTTGTCTATGGTCACCGGGCCGGCGTAGACGCCGGGCGGCGGCCTGAGTACCGAACCCGCGGTCGCATGATCGACCAGTTCCTGAAATGGTTTCAGGCCATGTACGCGCTTATCGCGCTCGTTCAGCATGAAGGTCGGTTTTGGGCGGTCGACATCGGCATGAACAGCCATGCCGGCTGGCGGTTCGGACTGCTGCTCCGTGTTGCCGGTGGAGAGGACCAGGAGAAGTCCTGTGGCCAGGCCGAGCCTGGCCAGATGGTTGAGGCGGCTCACTGGATTTACTCGGCAGTTCCTTCGCGCAGTTGTTTGCGGCGAATCAGAAGGGCGAGCATCATGCAGGCAAAAATGACCAGTAGCAGGGCATAACCCCAGTATGGGTAGGAGAAGGTCGAGAATTGAGCAACCTTGCCCTCGCCGAAGACGGTTGGCATGAATGGTTTGACCGTGAAAGCTCCCCACGGGTGCATGTTGTGTCCGAAGAACCAGAGCCAACCGGCGTAAGTGATGACGAAGAAAACGGGTAGCAGCGCAGGAACCAAAGCCAGCAGCAACTGGAATGGACGAGATTTGGCGACACCGGCAATTACGATGAGCATGACTGCAATCAGACCGACGATGACAATTTTCGAAACCTCGCGAACATTGTTGCCCCAATGCTTGATCCTGTCCATGTCCTTGAAGAAAGCACCGGAATCGTCCATATAAGCTTGAACGTGGCTTTCCAGGTGACCCAGCATGAACTGGTCGACCAGCATCCAGGCCGCGACGGCGGCGAATCCCACGCTCAAAACGATCAAGCGTTGTTTCTTTCCGGTCATGGCAAAAGCCAGCATCATTACGGCAAAGAAGCCGAAGAAAAATTTGGCCAGCGGCTTCTCGACGGGCGCTCCGGTGGCGATCGGATACATGCCGACGTAATGATTGATGGTGTTCATTTCGTGAACGCAATCGAGGCCCTCTGCCCCCTTGTCTACGTTCTTGGCGGCATCGGTGATCGGGTTGTAGCGCTCGTCGGTCGCTTCCAGGTCCTTCTGGATGATCTCGCTACCCATGCGGGTGCCTTTGCCGGCAGCCTTGCAGCCGTTATAGACGCCGTCGAAATGGAAATGGATGCGGATGCCGTCGGGGAAGGCATCGGGCGGATAATTCGGGGCGGTGAGGGAGACCCACCAGATTGGGGCAAAGTAGGCGGCAACCAGGCAGATCAGCGAGATCAGGGTCAGTCCACCGATAATCTTATTTTGTTTGTCCATGTTGCTGCTCTCTGTTCAATACATGCGATCTCTGACTGGAGGTGGTTGCCCGAAGCGGCTTCGGGCAACCGGTCTAAAGCCTTATTTCTTCTTTGCTGCTTTCGGCTTGCACATATTGCCAGGCATCACGAGACTGGACTGGTAGGCGGAAATGGAAATCAGTTGATCGTCGTTGTACTTCTTGATGATCTTGACCATGTCCGGATTGGCATTGCGGCGTTTGCCGTCGCGGATTTCGGTCATCTGGCGGAGCAGGTACTTGTAATGCTGGCCGGCAATCACCGGGAAGAATTTTTCCTTGTTGCCTTGGCCGTTTTTGCCGTGACACTCCAGACATTCCTTCTCGTACAGCGCCTTGCCTTCGGCCAGGCGCAATGCGGTATCGGCGGGGGCCTTCCAGTCTTTCCCGGCATCAAGCGGCTTCGAATCATAGTGGCCGTGATCGGTCGGGATGCACAGGCCTTCGATATAGGCGGCGACGTCGGCCAGTTCCTGCGAGTCGGTCAGGGTGGCGGCAAATGGGTACATCGTCGGATTGTCGCGCAGGCCGGCGCGGATGTCGGCGATCTGCTTGATCAGTACAGTCGTGTGCTGACCGGCGAGTTGCGGGAAGGTACCGTCCGGGCGACCGGCGCCGGAGGGCAGGTGGCAGGCGCCGCAGGTTTCATACGCTTCTTCGCCGCGAACCTTGTCACCTTTTTTGTGCAGGGCTTCAATCTTTTCGCCGGCTTGTGCATTCCATTTGTAATCCTTGCCTTCGATGCCTTCGGTTTTCGGGGCGGGCGGGTTGGCAAAAGCAAGACCTGCGGAGAGCAGGCCGATCAATAGAAGTGATGCTTTCATGTTTTGTGTCCCTTTATGGCAGATGGTTCCGAACGCTGAGATCATTGTCGTGCAACGAATATCAGCATTCCTTGATGTTTGTTAGAAACGGCGATGCCGATTGACGATTATTTGAGCTTGGAGAGGTATTCGGCCAAGGCCTTGATTTCTTCGTCGTTGACCAGATGCAGGACGCCTTTCATGGCGGCGGTCTGGCCGTTATTGCGGGCGCCGCTCTTGATGTCCTTGATCTGCTGCTCCGAGTAGGCGGCATTCTGTCCGGCGATTTTCGGGTAATTCGGCATCAGCGGCTTGTCGCCCTTGGGGCCGTGGCAGGCGTTGCAGGTCTTCTCCTTGAACAGCGCCGCGCCGTCAAGGGCGGCCAGGGCAGGTGCTGCGACGAGCGCGGCGGCGATCAATGTCATTACATATTTCATGGTTATTCCCTCCTGAATGTGAAACGGGGAACAGATTGACTCCGTTCCCCGTTGAAGGCCTTAAGTCAGATCAAGACGGCAGGCTTACTTGACTTTCTTGGCGCCGTTCTGCTCAAGATAGGTCTTGGCGCGCAGACCGATGTCGGCTGCCTTGACCTGGTATTGCCAAATCTGCTCTTCCCACAAGGTGGCCTGGTCCCAGTCCTTCTTGGCGGCGGCGGTTTCAGCCTTGCTCTTGGCCTCCTTGATCTTGTTGAGTTGGTCGGTTGCGTCGTCGACCATGTTCACTACATCCGGGAAGTCCTTGAAGTTGACACTGGTGATGTAGCCAACCACGGAGTCGATCACCGCCTGGGTGTCAGCCACCTTCTTCATGGTTGCCTTATAGTCGGCTTCAGTGTAGTTGGCCTTGGCTTCAACAGTTTTGCTCGGTTTCCAGCCCTTCGGTTTGACCAGCAGGTAGCCTTGCATTTCAAGGTGCAGTGCAGAGCAGAACTCGGTGCAGTAGTAGGGGTAGACGCCTTCCTTGTCAGCCTTGAACTTGACGGTTACCGTCTTGCCCGGTTCGGCGGAGGCATGGACGTTGAAGGTCGATACCGTGAAGCCATGGGTTTCGTCCTGGGCACGTTCGAGGTTGGTCAAATGAATGGTGATTTCGTCGCCAACTTCAGCCTCGATGGTTTCCGGAGTGATATGGGAGCGAATCAGCGTACCGAAAACTTCAATCTTGTTGCCCTTCTTCTCGGTATGTTCCTCGCCGGCACGAACGGCACCCGGATTCGGCTTGTCGGTACGGCTGTTGGTGCCGACCTTGTAACGGACGCCGGGTTTCAACTTGGAGGCTTCGATGGCGACTGCATAGTGCGGCTCGCCCAGCGGTACGGGCATGTCGTACAGCAATTGCATCTTGTCGTTGCTGATGTCGATCAACTGGTGGTTCTGCGGGTGCAGGGGGCCGACCGGCACGAAGCGATCGATAGCCAGTTTGTTGAGCGCGACCAGATAATGGCCCTTCGGATCCATGGAGTCGCCTTCCATGGTCATCAGGTGACCGATGTTGTAATGCACGGAGATTTTGTCGAGGACCTTGCCGTCACAGTAGTTCCACTTGGCGACTTGAGAGTCGACGTAGAGCGAGGTGTAGGCGATACAGGGTTTCGAGTCGTACTGTGTGTGCAGGGGGCCGAGACCGAGCTGAACCTGCTTGTCCAGAGCATCCTTCATGGCGATGACCGGAATGCCGTAGGGATCCTTGGATTCGAAATTGCCAGCCTTGATGGCGGCCTGGATCTTTTCAAAGGAATAGACGGAAACGTGCGTATCGAGTTTGCCGGCGACGGTTATGCGCGTACCGTCCGGGGTCACGTCAACGCCGTGCGGTGATTTCGGTTCGGGAACCAGGAAAAGAATGCCTTCCTTGATCGAGACGTCCAGCGGCAGGACCTTGTGGCCATTAATGGTTTTTGCCTTGCCGGCGGCGACCAGTTCGGCGGCTTTTTTCCAGTTGACCACGTGCATGTAGTCGGTGTCCTTGGCGGAACAACCGGCTTCATACGGCGGCCGACCTTTTTCGATACCGCCGACGTAACGCTCGGAGCAGAAGGAGTTGGTGAAGGACCAGCCGTCGGACGGGCCCTTGCCTGCGTCGGACAAATCCTGGCTGTAAGGCGGCAGTTCGAGGGAGAAGGATTGCTTCGGATCGATGCGACCTTCCTTGCGGTCAAATTTCCAGTAGGTCACGCCGCCGCGATATTTCTCGTTGAACTCTTCGAGCGGGTAGAATTTCTTGTTCTCGAGCGGTGCGGCATACTGGGCGGCCTCGATCACGTATTCGGTATTCGGCGTGACGAAAGCGCCGCCGTGTTCCGATTTGTAGATCGGATTAACCACGATCTGCTTGGTTTCGAAGTCGCGCAGATCGATCACGGCGAGGCGCGGATTTGCCTTGTCGTTGATGAACAGGAACTGGCCGTCGTACTTGCCCTGGGTTTCGGACATGGCCGGGTGGTGCGTATCGCCCCAATTGATTTCCTTGCCGTCGATATTGCCCTGGCGCAGCACGGCCTTGGATTCTTCATCGAAGCCGTAGCCCTGCCACGGTTCGGGCGTAAATACGCCGATGTATTTCAGGATGCGCATGGACGGAATGCCATACACGATGACCTGGCCGGACTGGCCGCCAGAACTGAAGGCGACGAACTCGTCGCGTTTGCCGGTCGGGACGTAGGTCTTGGATGCGGCCAGCAGATCCTGCTGGCTCAGTCCTCGACGCTTCATCACATCCTGCAGCGATTCGGCAGACCACGCCGTGGCCGCAAAACCGGCAGCCAGCATCAACGCGGTGGTTTTTACCATAAATCTTTTCATCTCGATTTCTCCCTTGAATACCAGAAGTAAGAACTTCCATTCCCCCATTGCCGCCTGAGCCTGAATGACCCTGCGACAATATGCCGCACAATGTATTCTGCAGCGGGAGTGAAAGAATTGATCTTTGCTAAATTCGGATATGCCATATCGGCGAAAATGCAATATTGTGAAATCGCCCGATGATCTAGAATCGAACCTGTGAATAAGAAAATTCTGATGGATTTGGTCGGCTTGGAACTGATAGCGCTGGTTGCCATCGTCGGCTACAGGTTGTCGCCCATGTTGCTGCCCAAGGCAGACCTTACGGTTCAGCCAGACCCCGCGTGTAATTTGCAGCGTGAGGCATGTCGCGTCGCCCTGCCGTCGGGCGGCGAGCTGACCTTGTCGATGGGAACGCGTCCGGTGCCGCTGGTCAAACCCTTCGAGGTGCAGGTCACGACGAGCGGTTTTTCGCCGCAACGCGTCTTGGTCGATTTTGCCGGCATTGACATGAATATGGGGCTGAATCGGCCGCAACTGACAGGACGTGGCGAGGGACGCTATGCTGCCGAAGTGACCTTGCCGGTCTGCATCACCGGCCACATGGATTGGCAGGCGACCGTGCTGGTCGAGTCCGGCAATGAGCGTGTCGCCATCCCGTATCGCTTTTCGACTGGGGAGCACGATTGAGATGTCAGAACGCTTATTGACGGCCGTTGTCGGCGTGCTCGCCCTGCTTGTCGCGGGTGTGTTTTTTTTCTGGCATCCGGAATTTACGGAGCGGCCGCTCCCCCGGGCGGGCATGCCGGCAGGTGGTGATTTCACCCTGCAATCGGCGACTGGACCGGTATCCCTGAAGGATTTTCGCGGCAAGCTGGTTCTCGTTTATTTTGGCTATACCTTCTGTCCAGATATTTGCCCGACCTCGCTGGCGGCGACCGCCGAGGGATTGAAGCATCTCGAACCGGATGAACTGGCCCGTGTCGCGATGATCTTTGTCTCGGTCGACCCCAAGCGCGATACGCCGGCCCGCCTCAAGGAATATGTCGAGTTTTTCCATCCGGCAATCGTCGGCGTCACCGGTACGCCCGAGGCCATTGCCGATGTTGCCAGGCGTTACGGCGTCTTCTACGCCGAACAAAAAGTGGGCAGTGCCGGTGGCGGATATGTCGTCGACCACTCGTCCGATACTTTTATCGTCGCACCCGATGGGCAACTTGTGGGCAAGATGGCTCATGCCACGCCGCCCGAGGAGGTT
>JAJXVG010000194.1 GCA_021782315.1 Pseudomonadota bacterium
TCATGTCATCCAGTCATTTGAAATACCCGCCGCCAGTATAGCAATCCAAATATGCCCCGTGCATTTCAATTTCGGCGCCCTCTTCGAAGATTGACCAGATAGACTTCAGGAAGACAGGGGGGCCGGCTTACCGGCGCGGCACACAGAACGGACCGGGCAGGTCAATCCGAGGCCGACGGACCCTCGCCGCCAAGGCTATCGGCGGCTCCCCCGGCAGCGACCGAAGGTCTTTGCCGCAATCGCCTGCCGACGGGGCGATGCCTGCCATGGCGGTTCCGCCCCCCCCCGGCGGCAAACGGGCAGCGAGCTTATTGCTTGGGCCAGAGGATCATCTGGGTGCAGCGAAAAAGGGCGATTTTCCTACCCGTTGCCTCGTCGGTCACGACGGCATCCCAGACCTGGGTGTTGCGCCCCATGTGCTGGGCCGTTGCGTGACAGGCGATACCGCCTTCCTTGACGGTGCCCAAATGATTGCTCTTCAATTCGATGGTCGTGAAGGACTCGGCTCCCGGCGGAAGGTGGGCGAAGGTGGCGTAGCCGCAGGTGGTGTCGGCCAGCGCGACGATACTGGCGGCGTGCAGGAATTCGTTCGGCGCGAAATGCAGCCGCTTCACCGGCATCCTGCTTTTCGCTCCGCCTTCGGTCAGTTCGAGCATTTCCAGGCCGAGCGCCCCGGGCAGGTATTCGCGCCCCATTTCGTTGAGCCGTTCAATGGAAAAGTTCTTGTGCAGCTTGGGCATCGCAGTCTCCTTGCTATAAAAGATTGTCCTCGCGGCGTCCGGCGCCCCGGTTTCGCCCGCAGTCAGGCCAGCGGGATCAGGCGGGGTTGGCGGCGACCCGCAGCACGGATGCCTCGCGGATGGGCAGATTGAGCAGGGCGGCGAGGCCGGCCAAGGCCATGTCGGCATACCACATCCAGGTAAAGTCGCCGAAGCGGGTCATCGAGATTCCCCCCAGCCAGGCGCCGAGAAAGCCGCCGATCTGGTGCGACAGCAGGGTCAGTCCGAACAGGGTGGCGAGATAACGGGTGCCGAACAGCTTGCTGACGATGGCGGCCGTCGGCGGCACGGTGGCCAGCCAGGTCAGGCCAAGCCCGATGGCGAACAGGTAGTAGGTCCATTCGGTTCTCGGCATCATCAGATACCACAGGATGAGGAGGGTTCGAGATCCGTACATGGCGGACAGGATGTATTTGCTCCGGTACCTGGCCACGCAGGAGCCGGCGATCAGGCTGCCGAAGATGTTGGCCACCCCGATCAGGGCCAGGGACCAGCTGGCGACGCTCGGCGGCAGGCCGCAGAGACCCACTTCGCCCGGCAGGTGGGTGACCAGGAAGGCGATATGGAAGCCGCAGGTGAAGAAGCCGGCATGCAGAAGAAGGTAGTTGGGGTTCTTGAGCGCATCGACGATCGCCCGCTTCATCCCGCCATTTTCTTCAGCATGGGGATGATGGACGGGTTGCGTGCCGGTTACCTTGCCGACGAGCGGGATGGCGGCCAGGGCAACCAGCGCCATGGAGCCGATGGCGCCCATCCAGCCGATGGTCTGAATGAGCTTTTGCAGAATGGGCGCAAAGACAAACTGACCGAAGGACCCGCCGGCGTTGATGATCCCGGAAGCGGCGCCGCGCGATTCCACCGGAATGCGCTGGGCGGCGGCGCCGATCAGGACGGAAAAACTGCCGACCCCCGAACCCATGGAAGCCAGCAGGCCGAGCGAAACCACCAGACCGAAACCGCTCGGGATCAGGGGTGCAAGCAGGCAACCGAGGGCCAGGATGACAAGACCGGCGATCAGCACCGGGCGCGGGCCGTAGCGGTCGGCGACGGCGCCCGCCACCGGCTGCACGGCGCCCCAGGCGAACTGACCGATGGCCAGGGCGAAACTGATGGTGGCGACGCCCAGCCCGGTAGACATGTTCAAGGGTGCGACGAAGAGCCCGAAGGACTGCCGAATGCCCATGGTGACCATGAGTATCCCCGCCGAAGCAAGTACGATGAGCAGGACATCGGGGCGCCGTACACTATGAAACATGGATGATCTCCTTTGATTTCCGGATTGTCGTCGACAGTCCCTTTCCTTACAAATCATTTAATATGGATGAAGAAATAGTTTTTCTATGCCATGAATCAATACCCTCCCCTGAAGTCGCTTGTATTCCTCGATGCCGCCATAAGACACGGTAGTTTTTCTCTTGCCGCCAAGGAGTTTTCCGTTACACCGGGCGCCGTTGGGCAGCAGATTCAGAAACTGGAGGAATGGCTGGGCGTCGCCTTGTTCAGCCGCCGCATACGCCAGGTGGTCCCGACCGCCGACGGACTCGCCTACTGGCATCGCATTCAGCCGGCCCTCAGCCAGATCGTCGACGCCAGTCGCATACTCAGGAAGCAGCGGACGAAGAGCGTATGGCTGTCCATGCCGCCAAGTTTCGCAGCCAAGTGGTTTACGCGGAGGATGGCCGGCTTTCTGACCGAGCACCCCGACGTCGAACTCCACCTCAATACCGGCCGAGCGCTGGTCGATTTCGAGCGGGAGGCGATCGACCTCGCCATCCGCTATTTCGACGGGCTCGACCACAGTCTGGATGCCACCCTGCTCTACAAGGACGAGGCCAGGGTGTATTGCCGCCCCGACTATGCCGCCCGGCTTGGCCTGATGCGGACGGACGACCTGACCCGCGCCAAGCTGCTGGAGACCACGATTCAGCCCTATTGGCAGCCATGGCTGCGGCGCTTCAGCGACCTCGACGACACCCGGATCAAGGCCATTCCCAGCATTCATTTCGACCAGGCCATGATGGCCATCGAAGCGGCCAAGCAGGGCCAGGGCGTCGTCATGAGCAGCCCCATCCTGCTCGAAGAGGATCTTGCCCAAGGGCTGTTGTTCGAACCCTTCGGCCACTGCCTGCCGCTCGACAATGGATATTACGTGGTTCACCACCGGAAACTGGATCTTCGACCGGCCGCCCTGGCGCTCAAAAACTGGCTGCTTGATCGTACAGCCGCCTACTGAACGAAGCTGCCGTCGGGACCGGATCCGTCGCCGGCTGTCTTCGACAGCTCCACAACAATCTCTCCATACCGTCGACGGGTCTCAAACAGAGCCCAAGCTTGATTCAGAACAAATTGCATACATGTCAATTTAGTAATAATTAATAACAAATCGACAAATATAAAATCACATGCCCATCCGCCTTCGACTCATCCTTCTCGCCATCATTTCGATGCTGGGCATGATCGTAGCCGCCGGACTCGGACTTGGCAGAATCCAGCAGGAAACCCGTCAGGCCCAGCAACTGGCGCTGCACAACAGGTGGGCACACGATTGCTCGACCCTGATCCATCTGGTGCAGAGAGAGCGGGGATATGGCACGAGCAGCCTGGCGACCGAGCAATTCGACCCGCTTCTCTTGAAAGGAATGCGCAACGACACCAACGCTGCCCTGGCGGCGCTCTCGAACAATCCTCTGGCCACCGAGAAGCGGATGTCGAGAAGCGGGCTGGACGACCTGTCGGTTAAATTCCTGGCGGTTCGCAATCAAGCCGACAAGAGAATTTCCAATTGGCACGTGACCCGGGACGCTTATACGGCGATCATCAACACGCTGCTGAGCTCCGTTCAATTCGAGCTGATTAACGAGGACAAAGTGAGCAATGCCCAACTCGACGCCATCGCCGAGTTGGCTCTGGCCCGCGAAGCCCTTGGTTTGCTGCGCGCCACGGTCAATAGCGTGAAGAGTCGCGAGATCGATGCGGACAACGGCGATCTGGTTTTCATCGCCAGCGAACTCACCATATACCGCCAGCACCTGGGCAATTTTCGCAGGGTCGCCGACGAAGAAAGCACGAAAAAAATCCAGGCCTTGCTGGATAGCGAAACTTACAGCTGGGTTTTTACCGTCATCGACCAGGAACTGACCAAGGGCAAACTGGGTCCGGGCATCGAGCATCCGCAGGAATGGTGGCCCCGCGTGACGGCCGTCATCGACGCCGAGAAGGAACTGGAAGACGTCTCTTTCGATCTGCTCGAACGCAGTACGGCCGGCGACATCGCGCTGCGCATGCAAACCCGGAACCTGCTATCCGTCGTCGTGCTCGTCCTGATCGTGGGTTTGGCCTCATTCGTCTGGATCACCATCATCCGGATGATGGGAGATCTCAAGGAACTCTCCTCGGCACTGGATGAAATCGTCGAGAAGGAAAATTTCACCATCCGCCTGAGCGACAAGGGACGAAAGGACGAACTGGGCCATGCCTTCGCCCTGTTCAATCGACTTCTGGCATTCACCGACGGCCTGCTGCGCGAAAAGGAAAAACTGGCGGCCACCGATGCCTTGACCGGCTTGATGAATCGGCGAAGTTTCCTGACATGTGCGGAACGCGAAATTTCTCGCGCCGATCGCTACGCTCAAAGCCTGTCCCTGATATTTTTGGACATAGACCATTTCAAGCGGGTCAACGACAGGTACGGCCATCACGCGGGAGACGAAGTGTTGAAAACATTCAGTGACCTGATCAGGGAACGCATCCGGAGCAGCGATCTGCTGGCACGCTGGGGGGGTGAGGAATTCCTGATTCTCGCCCCGGAAACGCAACTGGAATCGGCCGCCGCCCTGGCCGAATCGCTGCGCGAAGCCGTGGCGGCAAGCGCCTTCCCGTCGGTCGGCTCGGTCACCTGTTCCCTGGGCGTCGCCCAGCGGAAATCGACTGAATCGTTCGAAGCGTTTTGCGCCCGGGCCGATGCCGCGCTCTATCAGGCGAAAGAAACGGGGCGCAATCGCGTCTGCGCCGCTGCTTAACAAACGGGAGGGTCGAATGAAACAAGGGCATGAGCCGCTACAATGGAACGATAGCCTGGCTACGGGGATAGAGAATATCGACAAGCAGCACAAACTGCTGATCAACATCCTGAACGATGCCAATCACTGCTTCCGGGAAAACGGCTCCTGCGAATTGCAGGAAAAAGTGATTGAAGACCTGCTCGCCTACACCATCTATCACTTCAATACTGAAGAGGAATTGATGGAAAACCGCGGCTACGGCGAAAAGCGCCCCGAAGAAGAGTTGGCCCATACTCGCGAACATCGCGCCTTCACGGGAAAAATCAACGGTTATCGCTCGGCCATTCGCCGGGGGGAAGGACTCGATCATGAAAAGGTCTTCAGCTTTCTCAACGGCTGGCTTATCGAGCACGTCATGGAAACCGACAAACGGCTGGGCCGCTTCCTGAGTTTGCCCTGAGCCGTCGGCGATTCCCCCGATCCGGCCAGGCGAGGAAAATTTGGCGGCCCGTACCGTCAACGCACGAAGACTGGACTATCATCACGCGACCATTTCACCGCCATCTTTGAGGATGCACGTGTCGGAAAAAATCGATTTGGCAAAAGGTGCGCTCGGCACCCTCGAATCTGCAGTCATGGGCATTGCCGGCACCGCCCCCGCATTCAGCGTCGCCGTCACGACGGCGGCGATCGTCGCATCGGTTGGCGTGTTGTCGGTCGGCAGCATCTTTTATTGCGGCCTGATCATGTTCGGCATCATGCTGGCCTTTTTCCACCTCAGCAAAATCAGCCCGCACGCCGGCGCCGCGTATGCCTGGGTGGGTCATGTCTTCGGGCGCAAATGGGGCTTCTTCGCCGGCTGGGGACTGCTGGTCGCTTCGATCTTCTTCATGGTGTCGGCGACCATAC
>JAJXVG010000195.1 GCA_021782315.1 Pseudomonadota bacterium
CGATCTATCTCGGTTCCAAGATGATCAAGATGACCTTCGCCGCCGAAAAGGTGGCCGGCAAGTCGGTGGTGACCGAGGAGGTCGAGGAATCCCTGCGTCACCAGTTCTCCCTGAACGACGCCGAAGTGATGGAACTGGCCCGCTACGCCCAGATCATCGAAAAGCACTACGGCCGCCCGATGGACATCGAATGGGGCAAGGACGGTATCGACGGCAAGCTCTACATCCTGCAGGCCCGCCCGGAAACCGTTCAGTCCCAGGCCGGGGCCGGCAAGCTCGAAAAGTTCAAGCTGAAATCCTTCTCCAAGGTACTCGCCTCCGGTCGTGCCATCGGTCAGAAGATCGGTGTCGGCCCGGTCCGCATCGTCAAGGACCCGAAGGAAATGGATCAGGTCAAGCCGGGTGACGTCCTCGTTGCCGACATGACCGATCCCAACTGGGAGCCGGTCATGAAGCGCGCTTCCGCCATCGTCACCAACCGTGGCGGCCGTACCTGCCACGCTGCCATCATCGCCCGCGAACTGGGCATCCCGGCCATCGTCGGCTGCGGCGACGCGACCGAAACGTTGACCGAAGGCGAAATCGTCACCGCTTCCTGCACCGAAGGCGATACCGGCCACGTCTATCGCGGCAGTCTCGATTTCGAAGTGACCTCGCGCGATATCTCGGCCATGCCGGATGTCCCGGTCAAGGTCATGATGAACGTCGGCAACCCGGAGCTGGCCTTCGAATTCGCCCAGTTGCCGAACGCCGGCGTCGGTCTTGCCCGCGTCGAATTCATCATCAACAACGTCATCGGCATCCACCCCAAGGCCATTCTCGACGTCGAACGCCTGCCGGCTTCCAAGCGCGAGGAAATCAAGCGCCGCGCCCGCGGCTACGCTTCGCCGAAGGAGTTTTTCGTCGAGAAGCTGGTCGAAGGCGTGTCCACCATCGCCGCCGCCTTCTGGCCGAATCCGGTCATCGTCCGCCTCTCCGACTTCAAGTCCAACGAGTACCGCAAGTTGCTCGGCGGCGAGTTGTACGAACCGGAAGAAGAAAACCCGATGCTCGGTTTCCGCGGCGCCTCGCGTTACATTGCCCAGTCCTTCCGCGACTGCTTCGAGATGGAATGCCGTGCCATGAAGAAGGTGCGCGAAGAAATGGGTCTGACCAACGTGCAACTAATGGTGCCCTTTGTCCGTACCGTCGGCGAAGGCCAGGGCGTCGTCGATCTGCTGGCCGAACACGGCCTGAAGCAGGGCGAAAACGATCTGAAACTGATCATGATGTGCGAAATCCCGTCCAATGCCCTGTTGGCCGAAGATTTCCTGAAGATTTTCGACGGTTTCTCGATCGGCTCCAACGATCTGACCCAGCTCACCCTCGGCCTCGACCGTGATTCCGGCCTGGTCGCCAACCTCTTCGACGAGCGCGATCCCGCGGTCAAGATGTTGCTTTCCATGGCTATTTCCGCCGCCAACAAGATGGGCAAGTACATCGGTATCTGCGGCCAGGGCCCGTCTGACCACCCCGACCTGGCCGAATGGCTGATGGATCAGGGCATCAGCAGCATCTCGCTGAACCCGGACACGGTCGTCGATACCTGGACGCAACTGGCCACCCACAAGAAGGCTTGATCGCCGTCGACCGGGCAGAAAATGGGCGGGTGCTAGACATCCAGGAAGGGGGCTCGGCTCAGGCCGGGCCCTTTTCAATTCCCGAGCGGGGCCGGTTTCTGCCGCACGATATGCGCCTCACCTGGCCAGACGCTCACGCAGGAACTGAATGAAGTGCAGTGTCTTGGCCGGCAGCAAGCGGGTTTCCGTCAGTGCATAAACGGGAATCGGCGCGCCTTGCCAATCGGTCAGAATCGGCTGTAAACGCCCGGCCGCCAGATCCTCTTCGACAACCTCTATCGGCAGCAGGATGATGCCCTGGTCGAGCGCCGCCAGGCGTCTGATCATCCCCACGCTGTTCAGGACGTATCGGCCGCCGACTTCGACCTTGATGCTCTCTTGGCCATTCTGCAAGGTCCATCCCCCGTTTTTTGGAAAACCGAGGCATTGATGGTCTGCCAGTTCCGACGGGCGTTTCGGTAGGCCGGCCGCTTCCAGATAGGCCGGGGAGGCGTACAGACGGCCGGGCAGCTTCGCCAGCAAGCGTGCGATCAGGCTGGAATCCCTGGGCTCGCCCATGCGGATCGCCACGTCGAACGGTTCGCTGACCAGATCGACCGTCCGGGGCGTCAGGTCGAATTCGAAGCTGATCCTGGGGTAGCGGCGCGCAAACTCGGCTATCAAGGGCGCCAGAAATATATTTGCGAAATCGACCGGCAGGGACGCCCGGAGGACGCCGCTCGGCTCGGACAGCATCTCGCCCAATTGCTCGTGGGCCAGACGGGCCTCCTCAACGATACGCCGGCATCGTTCATAGTAAATCTGTCCCGCTTCGGTCAGTTCGATCCGGCGCGTCGTCCGATGCAGCAGACGCAGACCAATCGCCTTCTCCAATGCGCTGACCCGCCGCGACAGCGTCGAGTTCGGTACCCCTATCGCCTCGGCGGCGCGCCGAAAGCTCATGGCCTTCACGACCTCCACAAAATAGGCCATGTCGTTCAGTTGATCCATAGATCGTCCCATAATTGCAGCAATCATTTCCATTTAACCATCTTTATCCCATTCCAGCCTTAATGGATGATGGCGCTATCGAATAAAACGGAAACAGGGCCTAAATCATCATGAAACCGGATAAAAGTTTGACCTGGCATCGGAACAGTGCCGACAAGACGGATTTCGCCGGAAAACGCGCCATTGTCGTCGGTGGGACGGGCGGTATCGGGCAGGCCTTGAGCCGCCTGCTGGCCTCGCTTGGCGCCAATGTGCTGGTCGTCGGGCAAACCTTCCGGGATGCCGGCACACCGGGCATCGAGTTTGTCCAAGCCGATTTGAGCCTCCTGCGTGAGGCCTATCGGGTCGCCGCCTTGCTGCCTGCGGAAACGGCCGACCTGGTGATTTTCACTGCCGGGATATTCGCCGCTCCCCGGCGTCAGGAAACCGGGGAGGGGATCGAAAGGGATTTGGCGGTCAGCTATCTGAACCGCCTGGTCATTCTTAGCGCCATCGCGCCGCGACTCGGCAAGCTGCGTGCGGACAGCCAGGGCAAACCGCGCGTCTTCAATGTCGCCTACCCCGGCTCGGGGCAGATCGGCAATCCGGCAGACCTCAATTCGGCGCTCTCCTACAGCGCGATGTCGGCGCACATGAATACCGTGGCCGGCAACGAAATACTGGTGCTCGACGGTGCCAGGTGCTACCCGAACATCGGGGTTTTCGGTCTCAACCCCGGCCTCATCAAGACCGGCATCCGCGACAATTTCTTCGGCAAGGGCTCGTTGAAATCCCGTCTGATGGAAGCATTGATCGGCCAGCTGACCCCGACTGCCGATCAATACGCCCGTCGTGTCGCACCGTTGCTCGTCAGCCCGGACATCGAAACCCACAGCGGCGCCCTGTTCAATCGCAAGGGCGACCCCATCCTGCCATCGCCGGGCATGACCGACCAGCACATCGAGCGATTCCGGACTGCCGCCGAGGCGCTCGTCGCTCGGGCCGTTGTCTGAAATCCGGCGTGCCAGCCTACCAAGTTCCCTATCTAATTCAAGGACAGCCTCATGAACCAGCTATTTACCCCCGTCCGGGTCGGACGCCATACCCTCAAGAACCGCCTGGTCATGGCGCCGATGACCCGCAATCGCGCCGGGTTCGATGGCACGCCCGGAAAACTGGCCGCCGACTACTATGGCCAACGGGCCGGTCTTGGCCTCATCGTTGCCGAAGGCACCCAGCCCTGCGCTGACGGTCAGGGTTATCTGACGACGCCGGGAATCTACAGCGATGCCCACGTCGCCGGCTGGAAGGCCGTCGCCTCGACCGTCCACGCCAAGGGCAGCCATCTTTTCATTCAACTCATGCACGCCGGCCGCATGTCCCATCCGGACAACACGCCGCACCATCGCCAAGGCGTCGCTCCATCGGCCATCGCACCCGGCGCATCGACCTTCACCCCGAGCGGATTGCAGGACATTCCAGCTCCACGGGCATTGACCGCCGAGGAAATTCGCCAGACCGTCGCCGATTTTCGCCTGGCCGCTCGCCGCGCTGTTGAGGCCGGAGCGGACGGTGTCGAGATCCACGGCGCCAACGCCTATCTCATCCAGCAATTCTTCGCCCCCAGCGCCAATATCCGGAGCGACGAGTACGGCGGCAGTATCGGGAATCGCGCCCGCTTCGCCATCGAAGTCGCCACTGCCATTGTTGAAGAAATCGGCACCGACCGGACGGCCATCCGCCTGTCACCGGGGACCGCGATGTGGGGTATCGACGAAGGTCCGGAAGGCCCTGCGCTCTACCGCTATCTGGTGGGCGAACTGAACGGGCTTGGCCTGGCCTACCTGCATCTCATGCATCTCGGCAACGACGCGCTGCTTGGCGATATTCGCCAGCTTTGGAAACCGGCTCTGATCCTGAACAGGCCTGGTCGTCCGCGCGATCAGATCGGTGCCGATGTGAGGTCGGGGCTGGCTGATTTGGAGTCTTACGGGCAGATGGTGCTGGCCAACCCGGATTTCATCGAAAGACTGCAGCACAACGCACCGATGAACGAGGCGGACCGCAATAGCTATTTCGGTGGCGGAGCACAAGGTTATATCGACTACCCTTTGCTGAACCAAGCCGGATGAAAGCCGGGCCGCTACCCGGGAAGGCCGCTCGCTGAACCGCCGTAGCTGTTCGGATGGCGCGCTCCGGGCGGCTGCATCGATAGTCTGGACGTAACGATGCCGACTGCCACCATCCCCGGTCGGGGCAGGTGACAGTCGGCATCAGGCGCTGCCTGGCTGGCCGGAATGCCATCGACAGCCATGCCTGCCGGGCAAAAAAATCCCCGCTCGGCAGCGCCTTGCGGGGATGGATCGATCTGCCTGGCGGAGCCGGGCGGCTCCGGTCAGGCGGGTGGCGATCAGAGCATGTCTTTGACAGCTTCGGCTTCGTCGGTCAGTTCCTTGAGCGTGATATTGATCTTCTCGCGGCTGTACTCGTCGATTTCCAAGCCCTGGATGATCTTGAAGGAACCGCCCTTGCACTCGCAGGGGAAGCCGAAGACGATACCGGCCGGAATGCCGTAGGAGCCATCGGAAGGCACGCCGAGGGTGACCCATTCGTCGGAACCGAGCACCCAGTCGTGGATGTGATCGATAGCGGCGTTGGCGGCAGAAGCGGCCGAAGACAGACCACGGGCTTCGATGATGGCGGCGCCGCGCTTGCCGACGGTCGGCAGGAAGGTGTCGTTGTTCCAGGCGTGATCGTTGATCAGGGCCTTGACGCTGTCGCCGTTGGAGGTGGTGTTGCGGTAATCGGCATACATCGTCGGGGAGTGGTTGCCCCAGACGACCAGTTTCTTCAGGGAAGAGACCGGACGGCCGATCTTGTTCGCCAGTTGCGACAGGGCGCGGTTATGGTCCAGGCGCAGCATGCCGTGGTAGTTGTTCGGATTGGTGCGGCCAACCTTCTTGGCGGCGGCGGCGGCGATGTAGGCATTGGTGTTGCACGGATTGCCGACGACCAGAACCTTGACGTCTTCCTTGGCGTTCTCGGCGATGGCCTTGCCCTGAACAGTGAAGATGGCACCGTTGGCGGTCAGCA
>JAJXVG010000196.1 GCA_021782315.1 Pseudomonadota bacterium
AATTCCAAATTGGCCATGTCGCTGGTCGAGATGACCGACCGGATCGTTTCCCAGTTGAGCGAAGTGCGGGGCATGCTCGGCGAAATTGAAGGGATATCGAAGCAAACCAATCTGTTGGCGCTCAACGCGGCCATCGAAGCAGCGCGGGCCGGCGAAGCCGGGCGCGGCTTCGCCGTGGTGGCTGACGAGGTGCGTGACCTTTCGGGACGGACCAGTCACTTCAGCAAACAGATTCGCGATTCGCTGGCGAAGATGCAGACGACGATCGAGGCAACCGAGCAGGCCATCAATCAAATGGCCGCCCAGGACATGACCTTCGCGTTGACCTCGAAAGGCGATGTCGAGCAGGCGATGGTGGGAATTAACGAAATGAACCGGCGCACCGGGGAAGCGGTCGGCGAACTGAATTCCGTGGGGCAGCAGGTGGAAATTGCCGTCCATCAGGCGATCATGTCCCTGCAGTTCCAGGACATGGTGACCCAATTGCTCGGACATGTCGAACTGCGCCTAAACGCGCTGGACGAAATAATCCAGGACGAGCAGCAGATGGCCTCGGTGCTGCACGATGGAATCGATTCGGCGGAGACCCTGACGGCGCTTGCATCCATCTGTTCGCACGTTGACCAGATTTCTCAAAAACTAAGTGTAATTTCCCAAAAAGTGGACAATAATCCAGTTAATCAAACCGGCTTCGCCAGCGGCGAAGTTGAGTTGTTCTGATTTCTCTCGAGGAAAAAATGGCAAAAACCGTTCTTGCAGTTGACGATTCCGCATCCATCCGCCAGATGGTGTCATTTACCCTGAAAAGTGCCGGCTATGAGGTGGTTGAGGCGGTTGACGGGCAGGATGGCCTGGATAAGGCAAAGGCCAAAGCTGTCAATCTGGTTCTGACCGATCAGAACATGCCGCGCATGGATGGACTGACGCTGATCAAGAATTTGCGGGGGCTGCCTCAGTACGCGTCGACACCGATTTTGATGCTGACGACGGAGTCTTCCGATGCGATGAAGGCTCAGGGGCGTGCAGCCGGTGCCACGGGGTGGCTGGTCAAGCCTTTTGATCCCCAGAAACTGATCGAAGTCGTGCGCAAGGTGATCGGCTGAGCAAAGCCGGCCGACCTGCAATAGCGTGGGTCTTTTGCATTCAATTTCTGGTTGCCAGTCTGCTGGGAACCGAGGTCAGGGGGTAGCATGACTATTGATATGAGTCAGTTCTACCAGGTGTTCTTCGAGGAATCGGCAGAGCATCTGGCGGCGATGGAGGGGCTGTTGCTCAATCTGGATATAGAAAATCCGGATTCCGAGCAACTCAATGCCATATTCCGTGCTGCGCACTCTATCAAGGGAAGCGCCGGAACCTTCGGGTTTACCGACTTGGCGGAAACGACGCACATCCTGGAAAACCTGCTTGACCGTATCCGCAAGCAGGAACTCGGTCTGCGGGCCGATATGGTGGATGCTTTTCTCGAGTCCGGCGATCTGTTGCGCGATATGCTCGAGGCCCATCAAGGACGAGGGGCGGTCGATGTTCAGGCCGTGGAGTCTATCTGCAATCGTTTGCGTCAGTTGTCGGCGGGCCCCGAAGAGATGGCCCCAGAGCCAGCCCCGGCGGGGGGCGCGGTCGCCACGGAAGCCGTGCAACAGCCTGTCGGCAAACATGTTTTTGACATCCAGTTCGTTCCTACAGAAATTTCTGCCAAGGGCAACGGCGTCGCCAATCTGCTGGATGAGTTCCGTGCAATGGGTTCCTTGGAAATTATCAGCCAGCCAGATGCCGAGATGCACAATCTCGGTTACTGGCAGATGCGCTTGGTGACCGATGCCAGCCAGGAGGCATTTTCGGATCAGATCGATTTCATCGCCGAAAATGGTGCCTGGCGAGTGGTTGAGGATGTTTCTGCGGCCGGTGATGACGATCAGGCTTTCGGGATCTTTGGTGATTCCCCTGGTGCCCCCGACGCCGAGCGGGGATACGGTTTTTTTGCCCCGCCGCTCATCCCTTCGTCCGAAGAAACCGATGGCTACGGATTTTTTGAACCTCTGCCCAGCCCTGCCGATACCGCCAAGGAACGCCCTGCCGGTATCGGCCAAGAGGGCGAAGGCTATGGCTTCTTTGCCCCGTTGGCACCGTCGGCGTCACTCGGGCCGGCTGTGGAGGAGGGCGATGGATTCGGGTTTTTCGTACCGCTTCCTTCCGTGCCCGATGTTTTGCCGGAAATCGCCCCCCGATCGGACGATCCATCGAACCAGCCGGCACCGCCTGTTGCCGTTGAAAAGCAGGGGGCGGAACCGCGCGGCAGAGTGGCCAAGGCTTCAGCCTCGGCCAATGCCAACGCGGACTCATCGATTCGAGTCAGCATCGAGAAAGTTGATCAACTGATCAACTTGGTCGGCGAACTGGTCATTACCCAGGCGATGCTGCTACAAACTGCAGCCCAGATGCAGGGCGACACTCCCGAGCGCCTGGTCAATGGTTTGGCTCAACTGGAGCGTAATACCCGCGATTTGCAGGAATCCGTGATGTCGATCCGGATGATGCAGATTTCCTTTGTCTTCTCGCGTTTCCCGCGCGTTGTCCGCGATCTCTCCAGCAAACTGGGCAAACAGGTCGAGCTAAAGACTTCAGGTGAAACGACCGAACTCGACAAGGGATTGATCGAGCGGATCGCCGATCCGCTGACCCATCTCATCCGCAATAGCCTGGATCACGGTATTGAATTGCCGGAAATACGGATTGCGGCAGGCAAGAATCCGGTCGGTACGATCACCCTCAAGGCTTACCATCAGGGGGGCAATATCGTCATCGAGGTGGGGGACGATGGCGCCGGTTTGCCGCGAAACAAGATTTTGGCCAAGGCGCGCGAGCGAGGTTTGCCGGTTTCGGATCAAATGACCGACCAGGAGGTTTTTCTCCTGATCTTTGAAGCAGGTTTTTCAACTGCCGAGCAGGTGACCGATGTTTCAGGACGCGGTGTCGGCATGGATGTCGTGCGTCGGAATATTCAGGCGATGGGGGGGCGAGTCGAAATCGAGTCGATGCTGGGGGTCGGCACCCGCATGACCGTTCGTCTGCCTTTGACCCTGGCCATTCTCGATGGCATGTCGATTGCCGTCGGCGACCAGACCTATATTTTGCCACTCTCTTATGTCGTCGAGTCTTTCCAGCCGCAGAGCGGCGATATCAAGACGCTCTCCAACCATGCGCGGGTGATTCAGGTTCGTGGCGAGTATTTGCCGGTCGTCGTGCTGCATGAAGTGTTCAATCTCAAGTCGCGCGCCGGTGATTTTACGCAAGGAATCATGGTCGTCATCGATGCTGATGGCATCAAGGCTGCATTGTTCGTCGATGCGCTGGTCGGACAGCACCAGGTGGTGATCAAGAGCCTGGAAGCCAACTACCGTCGAGTGCAGGGTATTTCGGGAGCAACCATCATGGGCGATGGTCATGTTGCCTTGATTCTGGATGTGTCGGCGATCGCCGGCATGGCCAAGACAAGCCTGCAAAAAACCGGCTAACAGCTGAACAGAGGAGCAAAAGATGGAAGTGATCACGCATGGCGGCAGTACGGTAAGCGACGACGATTCGGTGGCCAATGAATATCTGACATTCACGCTGGGCAGCGAGGAGTATGCGATCGATATTCTCAAGGTCCAGGAAATCCGCGGTTATGAGCAGCCGACGCTGATCGCCAATTCCCCGCCTTTTATCAAAGGGGTGATCAATCTGCGCGGCATCATTGTTCCCATCGTCGATCTGCGCATCAAATTCAATCTGGGCAAGATCGAATATACCCCCTTCACGGTAGTCGTCATCCTGAACGTGGCGGGGCGGGTGATCGGCGCGGTGGTTGACAGTGTTTCGGACGTGTTTTCCTTGACCCGGGCCCAAATCCGCCCGGCGCCGGACTTCTCCGGGACTTTTGATACCAAATACATCCTGGGCCTTGCGGCGGTCGAAACACGCATGATGATCGTGACCGATATCGAACGCCTGATGACAAGTGCTGATATGGAGTTGATCGACGCTACTGCCACGTCAAGTTAGCCGGGGAGTCGTAAAAATGCTGAATAATTTGCGAATCGGGACTAGATTATTCTGGCAGGCCGTGGGGATGGCCTTCTGGTTCGCCGTGCTGATTGCGGTGGCCATCGTTTACATGCGCGATTTGAGCCGGGAAACAGAAACGGTTTATCTCGACAAGCTGGAACCCGGTTCGATCGTTCTCCGCATTCAAACATTGATGTCGGACAACAACCAGCAAATCGTGGCCGGTTTGCTACATGATCCATCCGGCCGGCAGGCCGCAAAACATAATCATCCGGTTGGCGTGCATATCGAGGCGGTACTCAAGAATCGCGACGCGATCACTGCCTTGTGGACACAGTTCAAGCATCGGGAGTTGAACGACGAAGAGCGTGGACTGGCCAAAACCTACGAAGAGACACGTGCCATCTTCGTCAAGGACGGATTGATGGCCGCCAGCGAAGCGCTGAAGGCAGGCGATTACGAGCGAGCCGCCGAAATTTATTCGGGTGTCCTGCTGCCCGCTTATGAAAAGGCATCGGCGGCGGCGGATGCCTTGCGCGTTTATTATTCCGATTCAGGGCGCGAGGTTTTTGCCCGGGCCAAGGAAACGCAAGCCTACACAACGCGCCTGATGGTGGCTTTTGCCATATTCGTCTCGGCATTGATCGCCGCTTTCGCCTATATTTTCGGGCGCAGCATCACCGTGCCGCTGGCCGACGCGGTGAGGGTGGCCGACGAGGTCGCCTCGGGACATCTGGATAATCGCATCGAAGCCAAGGGCAAGGATCAGGTTGCCGAACTGATGCTGGCCCTGAACAAGATGCAAGGTGAACTGAAGAGCAGAATAGAGGCCGACCGCAAGGCGGCCAACGAAACCCTGCGCATCAAGGTTGCCTTGGATGTGACGTCGAACAGCGTCATGGTGGCGGACCCGAACGGGGTGATCGTCTATTGCAATGCCGCGGTGCTGGAGATGATGCGCCAGGCGGAAAACGATATTCGGACACAGTTGCCGAATTTCAGGGCGGATGGGATTCTCGGCGCGAATTTCGATATTTTCCACAAGCAACCGAGTCATCAGCGCAATCTTCTGGCCGCCCTGACCGGGGTGTATCGTACCGAAATCAAGGTCGGCGGACGTTGTTTTTCCCTGGTCGCCTGCCCCATCGTCAACGAATTGCGCGAGCGCCTGGGGACGGCGGTCGAATGGCGCGACCGTACGGCCGAGATCCAGATCGAGAACGAGGTCGCCGAAATTATTAGCGCTGCGGCCTCCGGGGACTTTAGCCGTCGCCTCGACGCCAGCAAGATGAATGGGTTTTTCAAGCAGATTTCCCAGGGTATCAACGATTTGCTCGAGGCCAACACCAGCGCTCTCAAAGACGTCGGCGCCGTGTTCTCGCGCATGGCGCTCGGTGATCTCACCGAGAAGATCGAGAGTGACTACAAGGGGATGCTCGGCGTTCTGAAAAACGATGCCAATGCGACGATAGAGAACCTGCAACAGATCATTTCTTCCATCAAGGAGTCGACGGATGCGATCAACACGGCGGCGAAGGAGATAGCGTCGGGCAACCAGGACCTGTCGAGCCGTACGGAAGAGCAGGCGAGCAGCCTGGAGGAAACCGCGTCGAGCATGG
>JAJXVG010000197.1 GCA_021782315.1 Pseudomonadota bacterium
TCGCTCAGCTCGCTGCGCCCGAAACGCATCCGGCCGTCCGTTTCGCCGCTCAGCCTGGCCACGGCGGGCAGCACGCCGCGACTCACCGGACGACTGATGGCCGTCATGCTGATTGGCAGCGACAAGGCACTGCCGACCGCCTGCAGTCGCTCCGCCAGCAAGCGCCGGGCGGCAGCCAGTTCGTCGTCGCTCATCGGCTGCAGTTTGCAGGGCGTCGACTCGGTGTGACGAATTTCCTGACAGAGAAGGCGATGCCATGCCTTTTGCCCGAGCATGTCACCAAAGGATCCCTGCACCCCGGCAATCTGCAGGCTGCCGCCGCCGATGTCGAGCACATGACTGGTTTCGAGGGCTGCGCCGAGCAATTGCCGGGCGCCGAGATAGCCATAGGCCCCTTCTTGCGCCTGGGGGATGACCAGCACGGCGACGCCGGTCGCCGCGTGAATGCGATCGAGCATCGCCGCCAGTCTGTCGCCGTCGGCCTGCAAGGCCAGCCTCCAGGCCGAGAAACCGCCGCCGACACGCTCGCATTCGTCTGAAAAACCGGCTTTATCGGGCTGCTCGCGCAAGGTGGCGATGGTCGGTGCCAGCGTTTCCTCAAGACCGCGCCCGGCCCACTGCGGGCCGAGATAATCGATATTCGCGCTGACCGTCACGCTACTGTCGGAGGCTCCGCCCCGAATACCGGACGAACCCATGTCGAATGCAATGCGGCAGCGCTGGCCTGCTGCGGCCGAAGCCGCCAGCAGGAGCAGGATCAGCCCGAGACTGCTGCGAAAACGCATCAGAAGTGCAGATAGCCCATAACCCCGGCGACCACGCCGAGGCCGGTAGCGCCGAAAACACCGGCCAGCATCCAGCGTTTGCGGGTGAGCAGGGTGATCGCCGACAGGGCGATAGCAATCTGCAGCAAGGTGGTGGCCAGCGCCCAGCGTTCATGCACCTGCATTTCGGCCTCGCTGTGATGATCGGCCTCCTTGGCTTCCGCTTCGAGTTTATCGGCCTCCGCCTTGATCTCTTCCTTTTCCTTCTTGTAGCGCTCGACGGCTGCCTTGAACTTTTCCTGCACCTCGCCACTGGTCAGCGTCACCGACAACTCGGCGAGATTCTGCTTGTTGCTCTTGGCCTGGTAGTAATTCCATTGGTTGGAAGCAGCCGTTTTCTGGATGGCCGCCTCGTTCTTGTAGAGCAGGGCCTCATTCTGCGAATGACCGCCCATGTAGCCAAAAATGGCGCCGACCGTCGACAAAACTGCCGTCAGTACCGCCAGGCGCGAGGTGAACTCGTCACCGCCGTGCTCCACCACATGCTCGACCTCGTGATCGTGCGGACCATGAACGTGAAAACCGTCTTCGGACATGCCTTTCTCCTTAACTCTTGTTATTTCCGCCAAAAGCGGCAGCGCGCATTCTAGCCTCCCCCGGCCATTTTTTTGCGAACCTGCCGTGATCGCACCGTTGTACGCCACAAATGGAAACGTCAAACAGCAATGCCTACGACATAAAGCAATGCAATCGCCCCCTGGATTTCCATCCATCCATCTAATTTCATGGGATTTTTCGGTCGATTTCGGCTATTCTCGATGCTATGTAAAATAATATAAAATTATTAAATTCGCATACAAAGAGACGACACATGACCCACCATCCAGGACCGCGAACAATCTTCCGTCTTGGGCTGGCTATCCTGCTGCCGGCGCTGCTCCTTCCGATGCTCGCCCGGGCTGCCGACTACTTCGACCAATACGGCCTGTCCGCTGCCTCTCCGGCACTCGACCTGGGGGTCCAGCCGCTGGGTTATCCATCGGGCGTGATCAGCACCGTCATGCGCCACGACCGGGTGATGGCCGAGGCGCTGCTCAAACTCGATGCGCCACTCAAAACGCACCCATTCCAGCGTGGGGCCGACATGCTCGCCCTGCTCGCCGACCAGCGCCTGGAAGCCGGCCTGCTCGGCGATGTGCCGACCGTCCTGGCTGCGGCCCATGGCGATATCTGGATTGTCGGTCTGGTCAAGCAGACCTCGACGGCCATTATTGCCAAAGGCGACACCCAGGTGCGCGACCTCGCCGGCAAGCGTATTGCCTACGTCGAACTGTCCAGCGCCCACCACACCCTGCTGCAAGGCCTGCGCTCGGCCGGACTGACCGAGGCCGACGTCAAGCTGATACCGATGCGCATAGAGGACATGCCGGATGCCCTGGAGTCCGGCCAGATCGATGCCTTTGCCGCCTGGGAACCGGCACCGACCGTTGCCCTTGCGCGCAGCAACAAAAACCGTACTGTTTTTCGCGGCCTCAGTTCAGATTATTTCGTCATCGGCCGCGCCTTCGAAAAGCGCTCGCCGGAAGCCGCCAGCATCCTGATTGCCGGTTTCCTCCGCGCCATAGAATGGATGCGGCGCAGTCCTAAAAATCTCGAACGGGCGGCCCGCTGGGCCATTGCCGATGGCCGGGCATTCTCCGGAAAAGAACAGGACATAACGGTCGGCCAGGTCATCGCCATCACCCGCCGCGAAATATTGAACGTTCCCTCGGCACCGGTCGTTCTCATTTCTCCGGACAAACCGCCACTGCAGAGCGAATTCAATTTCATGAAGGAAAAGGGAAAAATCCCCGACGACGGATCCTGGGAAAACATCCATGCCGCCCTTGCCTACGACGGTCTGACCAAGGTCATGGACGACTCGCGCCGCTATCGAATCAACAGCTTCGATTACCAGCCCTGAGAACAGATGCATCCGGTCACCACCCGTCCCTTCGCTTCGCGCATCGCCGTCTACTTCGCCAGCCTCTTCCTGGCGGCCATAGCCGCCCTGTTCACTCTTTGGCTCTATGGCCTGCCGGCGATCGGACTGCAGGGCGCCAGCAATCAGAAGCTGACGGAAGCAAGGCGCACGCTGGAACTGACGGCCGATCACCAACGCGAAACCTGGAATGCCAACCTCATCGAGCGGCGGGGCGACATCCTGATCATCGCCGAAAACAAGCTCCTCGCCGAACAATTGGCCAAGGCCGACGATCCGAAAGCGATACAAACCAATCTGGAACGGATATTCGAGCGGGCGCAACGCGCCTATCCGGATCGCCACCAGGCAATGCAACTCATCCAGCCGGACAGCGGGAAAATACTCGCCTCGAGCGACAGCGCAGAGCAGGGCGGCCAATTCAGCGACCCCAAGCTGCTCGCCCGCGCCGTCAGCCCCGGCGCCGAGGAACTGGTCGAGGAATTCAACGGCAAGCGGGGGAAGACCCTGGCCATCGTCCGCCAGATTCACGCGCCGGACAAGGACGGCTATCCGCACGGGCCGCTGGTCGGCCTGCTCTTTGCACAATTGGACCCCGCCTCGCTCATTGCCAACAGCGAGTCCCTCCGCGATGCCGGCAGCTTTGGCCAAACCCTGCTCTTCGCTGCCGACGGCACACTGATCACCCAGCTTTCGAGTCCCGACGACAAGAACCTCCAGCTTGCACCCAATCGGCAAATCGCCATCGGTTTCGAGGGCTCGATCACCGAACGCGACGCCCAGGGGCGCGAGGCCTTGGCCGTCTATCGGCACATTCCCCTGGGCAGCACCAACGGCTGGACCCTTGTGCGCTACAAGGAAGTCGACGAAACCCTGGTGCAACTTCAGGATGACGTACGAAAACTGATCGGCGTCGCCCTGTTACTCACCCTCCTCGCCCTCGGCCTGATTTGGCTGTTGGCTCTCCGCCTGGCGCAACCGCTGCGTCGCCTCGGCGAGGCCGCCGCACGGCTTGGCCAGGGCGACTATGCCGCCAGGGTCGAATCGATGGGAAACAGCGGCATTACCGAAATCGCCGCCCTGTCCAGCGCTTTCAACCAGATGGCCGAAAACATCGAGCAGGCACACCGCACCCTTGAAACGCAGGTGGCCGAACGGACTGCCGACCTGGACACGACGCTGCGCGCCGTACCCGACCTGCTCTTCGAACTGGACGGCCGGGGCCGCTACCTCAATGTCTGGGCAGCCAATCCCGAATTGCTGGTCAGCAGCCGTGAACATTTGCTGGGCCACACCGTCGACGATGTCATGCCCGTCGAAGCGGCGCGCATCGTGATGGATGCGCTGCGCAGCGCCGAACGCGACGGCTACAGTTACGGTCAGCAGATCCACCTGAAGCTGACACAAGGCGAAGCCTGGTTCGAACTTTCGACGGCACGCAAGCCGGGCAACGACGAACTACCGCATTTCATCGTCCTGTCGCGCGATATCACGGCCCGCAAGCTCAGTGAAATCGAACTTCGGCAGCATCGCGACCACCTCGAGGAACTGGTGGCCGAACGCACTTCGGCGCTGGCCATCGCCAAGGAATTCGCCGAAAACGCCAATCGCGCCAAGAGCATCTTCCTGGCCAACATGAGCCATGAATTGCGCACGCCAATGAATGCCATCATCGGCCTCACCCATATCGTCGCACGCAGCAACCAAGACCCGCTGCAGGGCGATCGCCTGGAAAAAATCGGCGCATCGGCGCACCACTTGCTACACCTGTTGAACGACATCCTCGATCTGTCCAAGATCGAGGCGGAAAAACTGACGCTGGAACGCACTGCTTTCGTGCTTGGCAGCGTCATCGGCAACGTACTCAGCCTGTCCTCCGAGCAGGCTCATGCGAAAAACCTGCAACTGATCGCCAACATACCCGAAACGCTCGCCGGCAGCCGCCTGCTTGGCGATCCTGTTCGCCTGCAGCAGATCATTCTCAACCTGCTGAGCAATGCCATCAAATTCACGGAGCGCGGCAGGATCGCCTTGAGCGCCAGCTTGCAAGCCCAGGGCGAAAAATCGTGCTGCATCCGTTTCTCCGTCAGCGACACTGGTATCGGCATCGCACCCGAAGCCCAGAGCCGGCTGTTCACCACTTTCGAACAGGCCGATAACTCGACCACGCGCAAATACGGCGGCACCGGACTCGGCCTCGCCATCAGCCAGCAACTGACCAAGCTGATGGGGGGGCGGATCGACCTCAGCAGCACGCCAGGCCTGGGCAGCGAATTTACCTTCACGCTGTCCTTCGACTACGCGTCCGACGAGGCCCCGGCGGCATTGACCGCTGTCAGCAGCAGCCATGCGGAACAGACGCTGCGCGAGTGCTTCGGCGGAACGCGCATCCTGCTCGCCGAGGACGATCTGATCAACCAGGAGGTCGCCTGCGAA
Organism: Pseudomonadota bacterium; assembly: GCA_021782315.1. Taxonomy (GTDB): domain Bacteria; phylum Pseudomonadota; class Gammaproteobacteria; order Burkholderiales; family Rhodocyclaceae; genus Azonexus. The sequence goes on from JAJXVG010000197.1 coordinate 5,182, forward strand.
CTTCTCGCAGCCCCCCTGAACTTCGTGGTCGACCGGGCCGCCAATGGGCTGCAGGCCATTGAAATGGCCATGCGGACAAACTACGACCTGATCCTGATGGACATGCAAATGCCCGAAATGGACGGGGTGACTGCTACCCGGCTGATTCGCGCCAATCCCGACCTGGCCCGGATACCGATCCTGGCAATGACCGCTAATGCCTTCGAAGAAGACAGGCAAAGCTGCCTGGACGCCGGCATGGACGATTTCATCACCAAACCGGTGGAACCCGCGACCCTCTACGCCACCCTGCTGCGCTACAACCCTGCGGCCCCCGAGGCCCGCTACAACCTGGCCGCCGTGGACGTGCGCCTGGGCGACCTGAAGGCGGCCAAGGCCCAGCTGGACCTGCTGCTGGCCAAGCAGCCCGGCTTCGGCCCGGCCGTCACCCTAAGGAAGCAGCTGGGGCGCTGAACGCGGCGCGACCGGAAAAGCAAAAAGGCCG
>JAJXVG010000024.1 GCA_021782315.1 Pseudomonadota bacterium
GCATTCATCGGCGTCCGGATTTCGTGGCTCATATTGGCCAGGAAGCTGCTTTTGGCATGGTTGGCCGCTTCGGCGCGCTCGGCCTGGAGGGCGAGCTGGGCGTTGAGCTTCTCGATCTCCCGGGAGTGCCCCTGGGCCAGGCGGATAAGCATGACCAGGGCGGCGGCGAAGGCCAGCCAGCTGATCACGTAGATTCCCGCCTTCCAGGCCCAGTCCTTGAGAAAATCCCTTGGGGCCATGCCGATGACGATGATCAGGGGTAAATCGCCGAGCCGGCGGTAGCTGTAGAGCCGCTTCGTACCGTCGATGCTGGAGACTCGGTGGTACGAACCGATATCCTGTCCGGCATCGACCGCCGCCTTGATTTCCGGCAGTTCGAAAAGCTGCCCCAGGTTCGCGTCCATGGCCGGAAAATGGGCGACCAGCCTGAAGTCGCTGGAAAACATGGAAATCGACCCATGCTCGCCGATATCGATCGATTTGAACATGCCCTGGAAATAATCGGTGCGCATGGCGGTCTGGACGATGCCGACAAAGCGGCCATCCGGGCGCTCGATGCGTCGGCTGAGCGTGAATAGCCATTTGCCGGTGAACCGGGAGAGTATCGGTTCGGAAATGACCAGGCCGGCGCCGGGCGTGTTTTTCTGCTGCATGAAGTAATCACGGTCGCCGACATTGACCGCCGGCAGGTGGGCCGAATCGCCCGCACTGAAGAGGACGCGACCATCGGCGGCGATTACGCGCAGGCTGTTATTCTGCGTCTCCGGGATGACCGCCTCGCGCCGCAAGAGGTCGCGGTTGACCGTCTGCAATTGGTGTGGCGACGCATCGCTGACGACGCTTGCGTATTCGTGGACCGCTTCCCGCAGGACGATATCGATTTTCTCGCCGCTGGCGATGAATTGCCGTTCGAGTACGCTGCTCAAATTGTCGGCATTGCGCCGGGCTATCGCAAACTCGTGCCGATAGGAGGTATAGAGGTCATGGCCCAGCAATGCGGTCAGGCAGGAGAAGACCACAACTGCGGCAAGCCAGGCAGCAGAAATCCTCGTCTGTTTTCCTTGGTCGTCGAGTAGTGGGGTCTTATCGAACATGGACTGGTGCTGCTTGGAAAATGGGTGTGTTTTCGACAGAAAAACAGAAAAAACAATTCATCTGTCAAAATCCAGGGGGTATATTAGGACAATAACATCCTTTCGGGGGATGTCTTCGGCATGTTGCATGACGAATTGTGGTGGGCTGCCTTTCGGTGGCCGATCCGCAGCCGGGGTCCCGATACGGGGCGGACGGATGGAGGTGCTTCTCAACCGAGGGGCTGCAGCGTTTCCGCGACCCGTGACAGTTCGCTGAGCAGGGCATCGAGGCTGGGGGGAGCAAGGCTGGTGGCCGGGCTCTTGATTTCGGCTTCGACTGCGGCGGCGAGATTGCCCAGGGCTTCCATGCCCATGTTGTATGAGAGCCCCTTCAGGGTGTGGGTGAAGCGCTGCGCTTCGGGTGCGTTGCCGACCGAGAGCGCGGCGTGCAAATCGGTGGCGAAATTGCTTCCATAGCTGTCGCGGAACCTGATCAGCATGGTCCGGTAGAAATCCGCCTTGTTGTGCATCAGCCGCAGTCCTTTCTTGGTGTCGATGCCGGGCAGGTCGGGGAAATCCGATATCTTGGAAGCAGCGGGTTTTGGCGCAGGCGCGAAGGGGCTGGACGACGGCGGGCGGTTGAGCAGGTCGGCAATGAGATGGAGCAGCTTTTCAATATCCACCGGCTTGGTGATATAGGCGTTCATGCCGGCCTCGACGCATTGCTGGCGATCGTGTTCCATGGCTCCGGCGGTCAGGGCGATGATCGGCAGATCGGCGTAGGCCGGTTCGCGACGCAGTTGCCGGGTGGCGGCAAAGCCGTCCATGATCGGCATCTGGCAGTCCATCAGGACGAGGTCCGGTCGTTGCTGCCGGATGGCGGCGATGGCCTGCATGCCATCGCCCGCCAGGCGGATACTGAGACCTGCCTTGCCGAGCAGTTCCTGCATCAGGTCGCGGTTGAGGTCGACGTCGTCCACGACCAGGATATCGGCGTCGTGCAGATGGGCGACCATTGAAAAATCGGGTGCCTGGCAGGCCGGCAGGAGAGAGGGGGCAAGGGTCGGCAGTTGCAGTGGAACGGCCAGTGCCGAATAGAGTCTTTGCTCGCTGCATGGCTTGAGCAGCAGGGCGGCGGCCGGGGAGTTCTCAGGGACGACCAGGGTGGCTGCGTTGTGGGGGGCGAGCAGGATCATTGCCGGCGCCCGTTTGCCGAGCGCCCGGTCGATTGCCGTCACGGTTTCGATGCCGGTCATGCCGTCCGGCTTCCGCCAGTCGATCAGGGCCGCAAGGTAAGCGGCAGCGGGCTGGCTGAGCAGCTTCAGCGCGGAGGCTACGTCCCCACAGATTTCCGCGCGCAGGCCGAGACGCCGGCATTGTTTGGCGAGATTCTCCGCCAGCAGCGGATTGTCGTCGACGACGAGGACCGTTCGACCGGCAAACGGAGCAAGGTGTTTGGTGAATTCGGCGTGCGCCGGCGGCGCTTCAGGCGCGATACCGAGGCGAACGGTAAAGTGGAAGGCGCTGCCACGGCCGGGTTCGCTATTAAGCCAGATGCGGCCGCCCATCAGTTCGACCAGGCGCTTGGAAATGGCCAGGCCGAGGCCGGAGCCGCCGTAACGCCGGGTGGTCGAGGTATCGGCCTGGGTGAAGGCCGAAAACAGGGTTTCCTGTTCGGCCGGCGAAATGCCGATGCCCTCGTCGCTGACCGAAATATGGAGCCTGTCGATGCCGTCGTCGCCCGATTCCAGGTGGCAGGCCAGTTGCAGGGTACCCCGGGTGGAGAACTTGATGGCATTGCCGAGCAGGTTGATGATGATCTGCTTGAGGCGCAGCGGGTCGCCGACAAAGTGGCGGGCGGCTTCGGGGGCGATGTCGATGCAGAACTCCAGGCCCTTTTCCTCGATGCGGTCGATCAGCAGATTGGTGATTTCCTCAAGCAGATCCGGCAGCGCGAAGCTGACCTGCTCGATGCTCAGTTTCCCGGCCTCGATCCGCGAAAAGTCGAGAATGTCGTTGATGATGACGAGCAGATGATTGGCGGCCAGGCGTATCTTGTTCAGGTACTGCCCCTGCTGCCCGTTCAGCGGCGTCATCAGGCAAAGATCCGAGAGGCCGAGAATGGCGGTGAGCGGTGTCCGTACCTCGTGCGACATGTTGGACAGGAAGTTGCTTTTCGCCAGGCTGGCTTCCTCGGCCTGCTCCTTCGCCCGGCGCAAGCCCTGGGTCTGCTCTTCCACCATCGCCGCCAGGTTGTCGCGGTGATTGCGCAGGTCTTCGGCCGTTTCATGCAGTTGCCGTTCGTTGTCGCGCAAGGCTTTTTCTCGGGTCTTGAGGGCCTCGATATTGGTCGAAACAACGACGGCCCCTTCCAGTTTACCGGCCAGACTGTGAATCAGACTGGCATGAACCAGATAGGGCTGGGTATCCGTTTCGCTGTCGGCCGGTGCGCTGGCATGGCGGAAGTTGAGTTCCGCCTCGAAACGACCGCCGGCGGCGCGGATGGCATTGAGCAGCAGCGGCGCCGAGCCGGCGGCCGGCAAGCTGTTGCGCAACTGTTCGCGCCCGGAGGCCGGCAGGCAGTCTTCGAAATAGCTGCCGATCATGTTTTCCGGTCGGTAGCCCAGTTCCTTTTCCAGTAGCTTGTTGACGCGAATGATGCGGCCGTCAGGGCCGAGCATGACGAATATTTCGGCCATGGTGCCGATCGCCCGTTCCAGGGCGCCGTGCAACTGGGCCAGTTCCTGCGAGCGGCTGTGCAGTTCGTCCTGTTGCCGTTCCTGCTCGCTGATCAGCAATTCGAGCGTTTCGGTGCTCTTGATCAATTCGCTTTCCAGCGCCTGGTTGGCCTGGCGCAGACTTTCCAGTTCGCCGGCCAGTTCGCAGTCCTGGCCGAATGCGGCAGATGCCTGGCAACGACGGACGATATCGGTGGCTTCGGCGACCGCGGCAGCCACTTCCAGCGACAGGCCCGGCGAGAAGGTTTTTACCGGACCGATCTCGGCGGCGATGATCTCGATGACCGGCGGCTTGGCGATCGTTTCGCGAACGGCGGCCAACAGGTAGCCGATGCCCGAACCATGGCCGCCGCTGCCGGAGTTTTCGACAGGAATGCCGTGGGCCTGGAGCAGGCGCACCTTACCGGGATGCTGGCCGGCCATGGCATCGACGATGATCACGTGGCCGCAGTCTTCGAAAAAATGCAGGGCATCGAGCCCGCGCGTGCCGCAATCGACAACCCTGACCTCGGGGGGCAGGTCGATCCGCTTCAGGGCCAGGCTGACGGCCGGTCCGAAGCCGTCGTCGCCGTGCAGCGGATTGCCGAAGCAGAGAATGCGCAAACGCTCAGACATTGAAATGGGTTTTTTTGTGGCTGCCGATGAAATGTACGGTGCACACCAGGCACGGGTCGTGGGAGCGGACGATGTGACCGATCTCGACCGGATTTTCGGGATCGGCCACGGGCAGGCCGATGATGCTCTGCTCCCAGTGGCCGTGTCGGCCCGAACTGTCGCGCGGCGAGGCGTTCCAGGCGGTCGGCGTGACGATCTGGTATTTCTCGATGACCCCGTTCCTGATCCGAATCCAGTGGCCGAGCGCGCCGCGGGCCGCCTCGACCAGGCCGTAGCTTTCGCCGTCGGGCCAGACGCCGATCTTGGGGTCGATGAAATGCGCTTCGTCGATTACCGCTTTCAGGCGGTCCGTGGTGTCGACCAGCGAATTCAGCAGCCAGCCGGCGCGGCGCAGGCGGGCGAACTGGCGCAGCCAGGTATTGTCGCCTTCACTGTTCAGCAGGTCGGTGATCAGTGCTTCGCCGGCAATGCGCAATTCGGCCAGCGGCCCGGTCTGCACCACCTTGTCGCCGTAGCGCGGCGCCTTGGCCCAGGTATAGCGGTCGCTGCCGGGTTGATGGTCGGGTATGGTTTCGCCCGCCCAGGGATGGCGGCCGCCGGGATAGTCGAGGAACCAGCTGTGACGGACGTGTTCGTTGATCTGCAAGTGGTCGAGGGCTTCGACCCGTTGCGTATCGGCATTGAAAAAACCGGCCGCCAATTCGCTGCCCGAACCGTCGGGCCGCTGATTGACCCCGTAGCTCAGCAGGTGGCCGGTGCCGGTGCCGAGCTTGTGCAGGCCGATATCGCGGGCGAAACGGTTGAACAGGCCGAGGGCGCTGCCGGCCCGGGTCGGGCTGGCGGCCATCCAGCGAAAAAGGGCTGGGCCGCCGTCGAGCGCCAGCCATTCGTCAAGATCGCCGCCGATGACCGCTTGTTCGAACCAGTCGCGGACATCGGCCAGGATTTCCCGGGTTTCGAGCAGACGGCGGGCGTTGGCCGGCTGGGTGATGCCGCCGGGCAGCATGTAGGTCGAATGCGGCCACTGGCCACCGAAGATGGCGACGATGCCGATCAGTTCGCGGGTACTTTTCAGGCAGCCACGAACGACGCTGCCCTTGAGCGGCGCGAAGGCTGCGGTCACTTCGCTGGCCAGGGAATGGCCGGCGTAAAGCGGGTTGCAGAAATCGGGCGTGAAAAACAGGAAGGTCTGGCGCAGGTCGCTTTGCAGGGTTTCGGCCATCAGGCACAGGTTGCGGACGTGCACGGCGTGGGCCGGCGGCGCGATACCGGCGATCTGTTCCAGCGCCAGCGTCGCCGCGTAGAGATGGGCGGTGCCGCAGATGCCGCAGACGCGCGGCGTGATGACCAGCGAGTCGCGCGGCGCCCGGCCGATCATGATCTGTTCGAAACCGCGATACAGGGTGCCGATGCAGCGCGCATCGACGACCACGCCGTCTTCGAGGTCCAACTGGAATTCGAGGTCGCCCTCGACGCGGTTGAGGTCGATATCGACGGTCAGACGGGTCATGGTTCCATCTCGCGGTTGACGACGCGCTCGGGTGCCGCCGCGCGGGCCAGGTTCTTGTAGGCCATGAACTTGGCGCGGGCGACGCCGAGCGGCAGGAATTTCGGCACGGCACCGATCTTGGGGGTGACGAAGAGGTCGCGGTTGGACGGAAAGTCCGGCGCGGTACAGCCGAAGCAGGGGACGCCGGCGCGCGTCTTGCTGTTGTGCCCGTTCCACAGTTCGGTGTTGCACGGGGCCAGGGTTTGCGGGCCGCGGCAGCCGAGGCTGAAGAACATGCAGCCGCGACCGCCGAGCACCTCGTCTTCGATGTCGTACTCGTGATATTCGTTGCGCGTGCAGCCCTGGTGGACAAGGCTCGAAAAAAAGGCGAGCGGCCGGTTGAGGCCGTCCAGCTTGAGGGTATCGTCGGCGGCCAGCATGGCCAGCACCTTGGTCATGGTGTTGGGGTGGGCCGGACAGCCTGCCACGTTGATTACCGGCTGTCCGCTGCGCGCGCGCCAGTCGGCGCCAAGCAGACCGCCGGCTTCGCCCTTGAGGAACTGCAGGCCGGTGCAATCGGTCGGATTCGGCCCGGCCGCATGTACGCCGCCGAAGGCCGCACAGGTGCCCATGGCGACGACATGCGTGGCCAGCGGCGCCAGTTCGCGAACGATGTCAATCTTGGCGCGGCCTTTCCAGCTGTCGTATTGCCCGGTGTTGTTCGGGCCGGTGATCAGGCTGCCTTCGATGCACAGGATGTCGAGTTTTTCGCGGCCGCCGAGAAGGGCGTCGAGAATCTGTCCGAAACGGGCGTCGGTGGTCAGCGAGGGGTGCCAGAGCAGCCTGAGACCGTGCCGTTGCAGCAGGTTTTCGATGCTGGGCTGATCAGCACAGAGCAGGGCCATGCTGTCGCCGCTACAGGCGCCGGTTTGTATCCAGACGATATTCGGCATCCTGGTTCTCCTTGTGCCGTCAGGCTCTTCTAAATAGAGCTTCTGTACATAATCGACAAATTATCATATTCACCAATTTTGTCAAAAGCGATGTATGCATAGATCCATTCTGCATTAAATGGCAAGTAAGGTCGAGGCCGTTGCCGGCTTGACGATCCGGAAGCCCAGTGTCGTTCGCCCGCGCAGGCATAGCAAGGCCTTGTCCTTGCTGACCAGCAGGTCGGCATCGCAGCGGGCGGCAAGCTCAAGAAATTTCTGGTCGTCCCTGTCCTTGCAGCGGGGCAGCTTCGGCGCTTCGCCCTCGGGAAAAAACTGGACCAGGCCGCAGTAGCGGGCATAGCGCTCGGCCATCATGTCCGGGGTCAGCTTCAATTGCGGATAGGTCAGCACGCGTTTCAGTTCGTCCAGGGTCCGTGCGTCGGCGAAACATTCTATTTTTCCGGCCTCGAGCGCGGCCATGATCGGCACGGCATCGACATTGCCCCAGTGGAAGAGGTCGAGGACGACATTGGTATCGAGTACAAGGCGTAGCATCGACAGATTATAATGCGCGCCACTTCAACGCCTTGCCCGGAAAATCGATGTCCCGCATTCTTCTTGCCCCGATGGAAGGGCTCGCCGACGATTTGCTGCGCGGCGTGCTGACCGACATCGGCGGTTACGACTGGGGCATTTGCGAATTCGTCCGCGTTTCCAACAGCCTTTTGCCGGCCAAAACCTACGAGCGGATCTGTCCGGAGCTGAAAAACGGCAGCCGGACCCGGACGGGAACGCCGATGCGGGTGCAGTTGCTCGGTTCAGACCCGCAATTCATGGCGGAGAACGCCCGCCGGCTGGTGACCCTCAAACCGGCCGGCGTCGATCTCAATTTCGGCTGCCCGGCGCCGACGGTATTTCGCCATCGCGGCGGTTCGGCCCTGCTCGGCGAGCCGGAACTGCTGAACGAAATTGCCGGCGCGGTGCGCGCCGTCGTGCCGGCCGACATCCCCCTCGCCGCCAAGATGCGTCTCGGCATCGACGATACCAGCCGGGCCATCGATTGCGCCCAGGCCCTGGCCGCCGCCGGCATCGACGAATTGATCGTGCATGGGCGGACCCGGAGCGACGGTTATCGGCCGCCGGCGCGTTGGGAATGGATCGACAGGGTACGGGCGGCGGTCGACCTGCCGCTGATCGCCAACGGCGAGGTGTGGACGGTGGAGGATTTTCGCAATTGCCAGCAGGCGACCGGCTGCGCCGACATCATGATCGGCCGCGGCGCGGTGGCCGACCCCTTGCTGGCGCGGCGGGTGCGCGGCGAGACGGACGGCGGCTGGGCGGAGATCCGGCCGAGTCTTGCCACCTACTGGCTGGGTATCCGCCGGAAAGTGGTGCCGGTGCATGCCGGCGGCCGTCTCAAGCAATGGCTGGCCATGATGCGGCGAAATTACCCGGAGGCCGGGGCGCTTTACGAGCGTCTGCGCCCGATCAAGGGGGCGTCGGATATCGATGCCGCGCTGATCGACGAGGGTCTGCTGACGCAAGAACAGTTGGCGGCATGACGGACGAGGCGAAGCAGGGGAACTCCCGCTCGATCAGCAGCGCCCAGGATGGCCCCCATGCCGATCTCGACAGGCTGGTGCGCCGCCACCTGGCGCACCCCTTCCGCAAGCCCATCCTCGATTACAACCGTCAGGCGCTGGAGCTGGCCCTGGCCGGCCGCGACGCCTGGAACCCCCTGGCGCCGCTGATCCTCGATGCAGGCTGCGGCGTCGGCTGGAGTACCCAACGCATCGCCGAAACCTATCCGGATCATTTCGTTCTCGGCGTCGACCAGTCGCTCGACCGCATCGGCCGCGGCAAGCCGCTGCCCATGCCGGCCAACGCCCTGCTCATCCGGGCCGACCTGGTCGATTTCTGGCGCCTGCTGGCTGACCGGGGCATTCGCCTGGCGCGCCATTACAACCTCTATCCCAATCCCTGGCCGAAGATCGGGCATCTCGCCCGGCGCTGGCAGGGCCACGCCGTGTTTCCGGTCTGGCGCGACCTGGGCGGCGAGCTCGAATGCCGCAGCAATTGGCGCATCTACATCGAGGAAATGGCACAGGCGCTGACCCTGCTCGGCGGCCGGCCGGTGCTCGCCGAAACCTGGCAGACCGACGATCCGATGACGCCGTTCGAGAAGAAATACCTCGCTTCCGGCCATCGGCTGTGGCGTTGCCGGGCCGATCTGTCATGAGTGTTTGCCGGACCTGCGGCGCCTGCTGCGCCAGCCTGCGCGTCGACTTTCACCCGGCCGAACTGGCCGGCGGCGCTTTCGCATGGGGCGGCGGCGTGCCGCCTGCAATGACCGTTCCGGTGACGCCGGCCATCGTTCGCCTGGCCGGCACCGATGCCAGTCCGCCGCGTTGCGTGGCGCTGGCCGGCGAGGTGGGCATCGCCGTCAGCTGCACCATTTATGCGGAACGCCCGTCGCCCTGCCGCGAATTCGACACCGAGCACGCCGCCTGCAAGCAGGCGCGTCGCCGCTGCGGCCTGTCGCCGCTCTGACTCGACGAGGCCCGGGCCAAACGGTTTTTCCCGTTGCCGGCGACAGGCCGCCGTTCAACCCGGATTTTTCAACTGCATGGCGACGTAGAGCAGCAGGCGGTCGTCCACGTAGGACAGGTCGAGGCCGGTCAACTCGCCGATTTTCTGCAGGCGGTAGTCGAGGGTGTTGCGATGGATGTGCAAGGCCTTGGCGGTCGGCGCCGCATGGTTGTCGTGGTGGAACCAGGCGGCCAGAGTCTTCATCAATATTCCCGATTTGCGGTCGGCCGCCTGCAGGCGGGCCAGCGGCTGACGCAATTGTCCGGCCTGCCAGCCCGGTTCGAGGCCGGAAAGGAGAACGGGCAGGCTCAGGTCGTAGTAGGAAAAAATAGACGATTCCGGGCTGCGCAGGCGGCCGACCCGCGCCGTCTGCCTGGCCGATTCGTAGGAGGCAGCGGCGCCGTCCAGGCCGGGCAGGGCGATGCCCATGGCCAGGCTGGCGGCCATGTTCAGCGACCTGCCCATGGCGCCGTGCAGTTCTTCCAGGCGTTTGCGGGCCGCCGCGCCGCGCAGCGTCGGGCTGCCGGCCACGGCGAAGGGTTCGAAGAGGGCCAGTTCGCCGGGCGAGATCACCGCCGTGAGCAGTTCCGGCCAGTGCATCGCCAGTTCGGACTGGACGCCCTGCAAGGCCGGCATGGCGAGGTCGGGGCGATCGTTTTCGTGTGCCAGTTGCAGGACGAAAAAGGCACTGCTCTGCCGCAGATCCACTTCCAGCCGTGCCGCCCAGGCATTCATGCTGGCCGCCGAAATGCCGGACTGGTTGGCCAGCTGGAAAACGAATTCTTCGCGATAGCGCTTTTCATGCTGCAATTCGCCGATCAACAGGGCCTGTTCGAGAATCATCTCGGCGGTGACGCGGACCAGGCCGCCGAATTGGCGTACATCGTCGGGGGTGCCGGTGATTCCGACGACACCGCAGATCGCGCCGCGCACGCTGAGCGGCAGATTGATGCCGGCCTTGGCTCCCGGCAGCTTGCCGGCGGCGGCATGGTCGATTTCGACGATGTCGCGCTTGGCGAGCGCGAGTTGGGCCCCGGGGTGGAGGGAGCCGACCCTGTCCGGATTGCCGCTGCCGATGATGATGCCGCGGGCATCCATCACATTGACGTTGAAGGGGATGATTTTCATCGTCCGCTCGACGATTTCCCTGGCCAGTTCCGATCCGATTGTCGCCATCTTGCCCCTGCCCGAAGCGCCGCTCGACAGCGAGCGGATCGCATATTGTAATAATGCCCAAAATATAAAAACAAATCACCAATTCATATGGGCGTTTGCATAATGATTGTCTTCTGCCGCCCCGCTAACATGGCCTTGCGTTATTGCTGCGGTAAATCAATTCACTATTAGGAGACAAACATGGCCAATGCACAAAGTGCCACCCTGTCCGTCAATATTACGGCCGGGGCGGCCGAACTGGACGGTGCGTATCGCAAGGTGACCCTGCACCTTATTCCCTTCATCTTTATCTGTTATCTCTTCAATTACCTGGACCGGGTCAATGTCGGTTTCGCCAAGCTGCAGATGCTCGATGCCCTGCAATGGAGCGAAACGGTCTATGGTCTCGGCGCCGGAATCTTCTTCATCGGCTACGTGCTTAGCGGCGTGCCGAGCAACCTCCTGCTGCATCGCCTCGGTGCCCGCAAGGTCATCGGCACCCTGATGATCGCCTGGGGCGTCGCCTCGGCTTCGCTGATGTTCGTCAAGACGCCGGAGGCCTTCTACACCCTGCGTTTCGTCACAGGGGTGTTCGAGGCCGGCTTCTTCCCCGGCATCGTGCTTTATTTCACTAACTGGTTCCCGGCCTCGCGGCGCGGCCGGATCATGGGCCTCTTCATGTCGGCCATCCCGATCTCGGGCCTCCTCGGCAGCCCGCTCTCCGGCTGGATGATGCAATCCTTCGCCGATCAAGGCGGGCTGGCCGGCTGGCAATGGATGTTCCTGCTCCAGGGTATTCCGACCATCGTGCTCGGCCTGCTGGTCTATGTCATGCTCAACGACGGCATCGCTCAGGCCAAATGGCTAACTGCCGATGAAAAGCAGGCCCTGCTCGGCGAACTGGAAAAGGACGAGAAACTTCGCCGCGAATCCAGCCAGTCGGCCGACACCTTCGCCAGCGTGCTGCGCAATCCGCATGTCTGGCTGCTTGGGCTGGTCTACTTCTGCATCCAGATGGGGGTCTATGCGATCAATTTCTGGCTGCCGAGCATCGTCAAGTCCCTGGGCTTCCAGAGCCCGCTCACCGTCGGCTGGATCACTGCCATTCCCTATCTCTGCGCCAGCATCTTCATGATCTGGGTCGGCCGTTCCGGCGATGCCCACAAGGAGCGTCGCTGGCACCTGAGCGGGCCGCTGCTGATGGGGCTGTGCGGACTGATGATCGCCACCATGGCCGGCGGCAACGCGGTCATCGCCGTCTTCGGCCTGTCCCTGGCGACCATGGGTGCGCTCTCCGGCCTGCCGATGTTCTGGCCGCTGCCGACCGCCTTCCTGGGCAGTGCCGCGGCGGCGGGCGGGCTGGCGCTGATCAATTCCCTCGGCCAGATCGCCGGCTTCATCAGCCCCTTCCTGGTCGGCTGGATCAAGGATGCAACCGGCGGTACGACCCTTGCGCTCTACATCCTGTCCGGCGTGCTCTTCCTCGGCGCCATGCTGGTTCTGCGCGTGCCGGCCAGGATCGTCAATCGCTGACCTAGTGTAGTGTTGCACGCTCTCCGGCACTTAAAACCTTGTCTTTTCGGCCATGGCGGCGTTGCAAATCCTCGCGATACCACTGAGTATCGCTGTGGTTTGCGCCTTGCCCTGACCAAAAATCCGTCAGTTTTAACTGTGCCATCAAGAGTGCAACACTACACTAGCGCATCGCGGGTCGGGCGGCGTATGTTATCCGGCGCGACCCGCAAGACCATCAGATTCATTCCAAGGAATTCGGAAATGACCACCCCCCAGCAGGCCCGTCAATTACTCGAAAAAATGTTCCGTGCCGCCATCGAGGCGACCCAGCCGGCCCACTGCATCCCGCCTTTCCTGCCCGAGGCGCCGCGCGGCCGCCTGGTCGTCATCGGCGCCGGCAAGGCTTCGGCGGCCATGGCCCGCGCGGTCGAAGACAACTGGCCCGGCGAGCTGTCCGGCCTGGTCGTCACCCGCTACGGCTACGGCGTTCCCTGCCGGCGTATCGAAATCGTCGAAGCTGCCCACCCGGTGCCCGATGCGGCCAGCCTTGCCGCAGCTGGCCGCATTCGCGAACTGGTCGGCGATCTGAGCGCTGACGATACCGTGCTCTGCCTGATCTCGGGCGGCGGCTCGGCCCTGCTCGCCCTGCCGTTGCCCGGCATCACGCTGGAAGACAAGCAGGCGGTCAATCGCGCCTTGCTCAAGTCGGGCGCCAGCATCGGCGAAATCAACTGCGTGCGCCGTCACCTGTCGGCGATCAAGGGTGGCCGCCTGGCTGCCGTCTGTCATCCGGCCAGGGTCGTCACCCTGCTGATTTCCGATGTGCCCGGCGACAATCCATGCGACATCGCTTCCGGGCCGACGGTCGGCGATGCGACGAGCTGTGCCGACGCGCTGGCCATCGTCCGCCGCTACGGCATCGATCTGGCCCCGCATGTCCGTGAAATTCTCGAAAGCGGCAGCGGCGAATCGATCAAGCCGGACGATCCGCTGCTCGCCCGTTGCTCGACCCACATCGTCGCCACGCCGCAACTGGCCCTCGAAGCGGCCGCCGTCGTCGCCGCCGAAGGCGGTTACCCGGCACACATTCTCGGCGACAGCATCGAGGGCGAAGCAGCCGATGTCGGCAAGGTCATGGCCGGCATGGCGCTGCAGGTCGCTCGCCACGGACAGCCCTTCAAGTCGCCCTGCATCCTGCTCTCGGGCGGCGAGACGACGGTGACCGTCCGCGGCGACGGGCGCGGCGGGCGCAATGTCGAATTTCTCCTCGCCCTCGGCCTGGCGCTCCAGGGGCAGGCCGGCGTCCACGCCCTGGCCGGCGATACCGACGGTGTCGACGGGCTGGAGGAGGTCGCCGGCGCCTACCTCGCGCCCGATTCGCTGCAGCGGGCCTGGGCCCTGGGCATCCGCCCCAAGGACAGCCTCGACGCCAACGACGGACACGGTTTCTTCGGCGCGCTGGGCGATTCGGTGGTCACCGGCCCGACGCTGACCAACGTCAACGATTTCCGCGCCATTCTGATTACCGGCGAGGCGGCTTGAGCCGCCCGCGCCAAAGGACTACGAACATGCATCGCAACCGCAACGCCAAAATCGTCGCCACCCTCGGTCCGGCCAGCGCCGACCGGGAAACCGTCCAGCGCCTCTTCTATGCCGGCGCCGACGTCTTCCGGCTGAATTTCAGCCACGGCACCCATGCAGACCACAAGAACAGCCTGGACATCATCCGCGAAGTCGAGCGCGAAGCCGGGCGCCCGATTGGCGTCCTGCTCGATCTGCAGGGGCCGAAGCTGCGTCTGGGTAAATTTGCCGACGGCCCGATCAAACTGGCCGACGGTGACAGATTCCGGCTCGATCTGGATTGTGTGCGGGCGGGCGACCGGACCCGGGCGCCCATGCCGCATCCCGAAATTTTCAAGGCGCTCAGCGTGCAGTCCAGCCTGCTTATCGATGACGGCCGCGTCCGCCTGGTGGTCGAAAGCTGCGGCCCCGATTTTGCCGAAACCCGCGTCGTTGCCGGCGGCACCCTCTCCGATCGCAAGGGCGTCAATGTGCCCGGCTGCGTCCTGCCGCTCTCGGCGATGACCGAAAAAGACAGGGCTGACCTCGAGTTTGGCCTGGGCCTGGGCATCGACTGGGTGGCGCTGTCTTTCGTGCAGCGCCCCGAAGATATCCTGGAAATCCGGAAAATCGTCAACGGCCGGGCCGGCATCGTCGCCAAGCTCGAAAAGCCGTCGGCGATCGCCAGCCTGGATGCCATCGTCAAGGTCAGCGATGCCGTCATGGTCGCCCGCGGCGATCTCGGTGTCGAAATGCCGCCGGAAGAGGTGCCGGCCATCCAGAAACGTATCGTGCGCGCCTGCCGCAGCGCCGGCAAGCCGGTCATCGTCGCCACCCAGATGCTCGATTCGATGGTGGCGACGCCGGTTCCGACCCGGGCCGAAGCCTCGGACGTGGCCACCGCCATCTACGACGGCGCGGACGCCGTCATGCTCTCGGCCGAATCGGCATCGGGCAAGTACCCGCTCGAAGCGGTCAAGATGATGGCCAGCATTATCGCCCGGACCGAGTCGGATCCCTACTACCGGGAGGCGATCGATGCCTCGCAGCCGCCGGCCCGTGCCAACAAGGCCGACGCCATCGGTTCGGCCGTGCGCCATGTCGCCGATCTGCTCGATATCGCCGTTTCCGTGGCCTACACCAGTTCCGGCAATTCAGCCCTGAGCATGGCGCGCGAGCGTCCCCGGGCGCCGATCATCGCGCTGACCCCGAGGCTGGCCACGGCGCGGCGCCTGGCCCTAGCCTGGGGCGTGCATGCCGTCCTCTGCCACGATGTCGTCGATGTGCCGGAGATGAGCGAACTGGCCTGCGAAACGGCACGAAAACAGCATTTCGCCTCGCGTGGGCAAAGCGTCGTCATTTCGGCCGGCATGCCTTTCGGCGCTTCCGGCAGCACCAACCTGCTGCGCATTGCCGAACTGAACTGAAATCCAGCCATCGCCAGCCAGCCGGATAGACCGGTCCGCTTGGCCGCTGCCTATCTTGCCGCCGCTATGCCCGACGATTGAAATCGGGCGATAATTTCGCCGTGCTGGTGCCAGAGCCGAATCAGGCCGTCAACACCAAGATCCTCGCTGCTGCTGGCTTCGAGTCGATAGAGGAGGATCAACATGGCGCGCAGTTCCCGGCAGATTTCGGGGGCGACGCTTTCGCCGCGGCCGGTCATGACCTCGTCGTCGAGAAAGCGGCGAACCGCCCTCCTGTCGCTCAGATCGAGTCCGCTTTGGGACGCCAGTTGCACAATAAGGCGGCGCAACGGTTGCATCTCTTCCGATTGCCTGCCCGCTGCGGGAATCTGTATCTGACCGTTCATTGGGTTCTCCCTTCGTCGTGGCCTGAGCGGGCCGTTGCCGCTCAGCAACCCGATGCCGGGGAGTATTGCCGCTTCGCGTTTCACTTGTATGAAATCCCGTCCTGCCGTCGTGGAGCACACCGAAAAATGTCAGGGCCGGTATTCGCCAGGCGCGAGCCTGGCGGTCCGGATGCATTCGATCCGCCTGCCGGATCGATTTTTTTCATAGAGCGGCAGAGTGATTGTTTATGGCTGATAAATATGTAATATTTAATGTATATGTATTTTGTGCTAAACGTCAGTCGAGAGGGAAAGATGGAAAAAATCATGGGCTGCGGCGAGATTTGGTGCGGTATCCAGGGGAAGGACGTCAATGTCGTCACCAGCGGGCTGGAAGCCAGCCTGTTTTCTGCGGCATGCGATGGCGGCAAGGGCGGTGACATCTACTATTTCAGCGTTTGCGAAAGCGATCTCCTGTCGCGTATCGCCATCGCGGATGTTATGGGACACGGCCCGGCTGTTGCCGAAACCAGCCAGTGGATGTGCGATTCGCTCAGGGACAAGATGAACAATGTCCAGGGCAACGAGATTCTTGCCGATCTCAATGCAATGGCGGTGGACTACGGCTACAAGGCGCTGACCACGGCGGCCGCCATCGGCTGGTATCGCGAGCAGAAGAAGCTGTTCTATTCCTACGCCGGACATCCGCCGGTCTTTCTCAAACGGGCGGGCGATGCCGGGTGGCAGCGGCTGGAACTGCCGAAATCGGAACATGCGGCCAATCTTCCACTGGGCGTCGGCCGCGAGTTTCCCTTCGAGCAGGCGGCGATCACCCTGGCCTCGGGTGATGCCCTGTTCTTCTACACCGACGGCGTCATCGAGGCTGAAAGCCCGGAACGCCAGCTATTCGGCAGCGAAAGACTGCAAAGCGCCCTCAACGGCAACGACAGCGACCCGAAAAAGCTCAAGGCAAGCGTGCTGTCTGCCTTGACCGCATTTACCGGCGGCGGGTTGAGTCATGACGACGTGACCTTCATGGCGATCCGGATCAAATAAGGCAAGCGGCGAAGGCCGGTCGGGCTGGCCTGCACCGGTCCTGTCGTTTTCGGCCGCCGTCTACTTGCGCCCGGCCCTGACCAGCTTGCCCTTGCCGCCACGGTTGCCGCGGCAGATTTCCAGGCGCTCGCCCTTGAGCTTGCCGGCGGCGCCATCGACCACGGGAACGATATCCTCGAGCGCTGTTTTACCCGGGGCCGCATCGATCAGCTTGAGGCCGCGCCCCTTGGCCAGCAGGCGGATTTCCTCGACAGGGAAGACCAGGGCACGGCCGTCCCGGGTGATGCAGGCGATTTCGCCGGCGGCGGGTGCCGGCATGAAGACGGCCGGCACCTCGCCTTCGCCCAGGCTGAGGAAAGCCTTGCCGGATTTGCCGCGCGACATGAAATCGCTGCCCTGACAGCGGAAGCCGTAGCCGCCGTCGGCCGCGACCAGGTAGGATTTTTCCCCCTGCACGGCCAGCGCCAGGCAGAGTTTGCCGCCATCCTGGAAGTCGGCCAGCGAGGTGGCCGGAATGCCGTCGCCCTTGCCGCCGGGGATGTCCGAAGCCGGGATCGAATAGGCGCGGCCGCCAGTGTCGAGGAGGATCAGGTGGTCGACCGTGCGGCACGGCAAGCAGGCGAGCAGGCTGTCGCCGGAGCGGAAGCTTAGTTGCGCCGGATCGACGTTGTGCCCCTGGCGCGAGCGCAGCCAGCCATGCCTGGAGACGATCAGCGTGGTCGGCTCATCGACGAAGGAAACCGTCTTGGCATCGGACATCGTGACCTTGGCGTCGGCCTCGATCAGGGTGCGGCGCTCGTCGCCGTATTTCCCGGCGTCGGCTTCGATTTCGGCGGCGACGCAGGCGCGCAACGCCGTTTCTGAATCGAGCAGCCGGTTCAGGCCGGCCGCTTCTTCGCGCAGCCTGGCCAGTTCTTCGCCGATCTTGATGCCTTCCAGCCTGGCCAACTGGCGCAGGCGGATTTCGAGGATATCTTCGGCCTGGATCTCGGAGAGATTGAAATGCTTGATCAGGTCGGCCTTGGGGTCGTCCGATTCGCGGATGACCTTGATCACCTTGTCGATATCGAGCAAGACGGCCAGGCGGCCTTCGAGGATGTGGATGCGCCTTTCGGCGGCGCTCAGGCGATGGCGCGTGCGCCGCTCGACGGTCGCCAGCCGGAAGCGGCACCATTCGGTGATCATGCTGTACAGCGAGGCCTGGCGTGGCGCGCCGGTGACGCCGAGTACGGTCAGGTTGATCGAGGCGTTGGTTTCCAGGCTGGTGTGGGCGAGCAGCATGCGGACCAGGCCGTCCTTGTCCTGGCGCGACGAAGCCGGTTCGATGACCAGGCGCACGGCGTGTTCCTTGCCCGATTCGTCGCGCACGCCGCTTTCCGAAATGGACGACAGGAAGGCCGCCTTGAGATTGAGCTGTTCCGGCGTGAACACCTTCTTGCCGGCCTTTTCCTTGGCCACCGGGTTGGAGCAGGCTTCGATTTCCGAGAGGACGGTGGCGGTGGACACGCCCGGTGGCAGTTCGGTGACGACCAGCTTCCACTGGCCGCGGGCGAGATTTTCGATTTTCCACTTGGCGCGGACGCGCAGGCTGCCGCGACCGCTGCGGTAGGTGGCGGCGATTTCCTCGGGCGTCGAGATGATCTGGGCGCCGCCCGGGTAGTCCGGCCCGGGGATGATGGCCAGCACCTCGTCTTCGCCGAATGCCGGGTTCCTGATGATTTCGACGGCAGCCCGCGCCACCTCGCGCAGGTTGTGGGCCGGAATTTCGGTCGCCATGCCGACGGCGATGCCGGAGGCGCCGTTGAGCAGGCAGAAGGGCAGGCGGGCCGGGAGCAGGGCGGGTTCGTCGTTGGCGCCGTCGTAATTCGGCTTCCAGTCGACCGTGCCCTCGTCGAGTTCGGAGAGCAGCAGTTCGGCGATGGGCGTCAGGCGGGCTTCGGTGTAACGCATGGCGGCAGCGTTGTCGCCGTCGCGCGAGCCGAAATTGCCCTGGCCGTCGACAATGGGATAACGCAGACTCCAGTCCTGCGCCATGCGGACCATGGCGTCATAGACCGAGGAATCGCCGTGCGGATGGTATTTGCCGATGACGTCGCCGACGACGCGCGCCGACTTGACGTGACGCGGGCTTTTGTACAGGCCCATGCGGTGCATGGCGTAGAGAATGCGACGCTGCACCGGTTTCTGGCCGTCGGCGGCCGAGGGCAGGGCGCGGCCGGTGACGACGCTCATCGCGTATTCGAGATAACGGCGGGCCGCGTAGTCGGCGGGCGACGGAATGTCGCCGGCCGGGCCGCTGGCGGCGGGCGGCAGGTCGGGGGGCAAGGTCGGCGCCGGGTCGGGTGCCTGATCGTGTGCCAGGTCGGATGCCAGGTCGGATGCCTGGTCCGCGACCGGGGGCGCCGGCTGTTCGGGCGAGCCGGTGGCCGCTTGTGTCGCGGTTGCCGGTTTGCTACCGGCGTCGAAGAGGTTGAGCTGGTCGGTCATGGTCCTGCCTTTGAATCCTGAATCAAGTCGGCGGCAAATTTATCATGCTGACGACAGTTTCGGCGCATGGTGGGGGAATTGTCGGCCGGCCGAGCGTCCGCGCCAAGGCTGCGGAAGGCTAGGCCGGCGTTTCGCGCAAACCGGCGGCGAGGAAATCGACGAAAACGCGAATTTTCGGCGGCAGATGGGCTTGCGGCAACCACAGGGCATAGGCCGTCTGGCCGAAGGGGCCGACCGGCGTCCATTCCGGCAGCAGCGCCAGCAGCCGGCCGGCGGCAATATCGCGGTCCACCGCGTAGTTCCAGACCAGCCCGACACCCATGTCGGCGAGCAGCAGGTCGCGCACCACCTCGCTGTTATTGACCATCACATTGCTGCCCACCCGGACGCGAACCTCCTCGCCGTCGCGCTGGAAGCGCCATTCGTTGCCGAATTCGCGCAGACCGTAGTGCAGGCAGTTGTGGCCGGCGAGGTCGGCCGGTTTCTCGATAGGTCGTCCCCGGAGACCGCCGGCCGCGGCGCACAGGCGATAGCGCACCGGCATCAGCGCCTTGGCCACCAGCGGATCAGGCGGCTTGCGGGTCAGGCGCAGGGCGACGTCGTAGCCTTCGTCAACGAGATCGACAAAGCGGTCGAGCAGGGTCAACTGCAATTCGATTTCCGGGTAGCGGGCGAGAAAGGCTGGAATCAGCGGCGCCAGGCAAAGCTTGCCGAAGGTAACCGAGGCCGTCACCCGCAAGATGCCGCGCGGCGCTTCGACCAGTCCGGCGGCCAGGCGGGCGCTTTCGTCGAGCAGCGCGACGCCCTGCGCGGCCCGCTCGTATAGCAGGCGACCGGCTTCGGTCAGCGACATGGCGCGTGTCGTGCGCTGCAGCAGGCGCAGGCCGAGTTGCATTTCCAGGCGATTGATGCGTTTGCTGACGGCGGATTTGCTCAGTTCCATGCTGCGCGCCGCCGCCGAAAAACCTTGCCTGTCCACGACCTGGACAAAAATCGCCAGGTCGGACAGGTGCTCGAGTCGATTGATTGTTTCCATGGCACAACAAACAGTTATCGAATTGATGGATTGTATATCCATGCGCCCGGTGAAATGATGGACTCACCAACTCGAACGGAGAAATGCCATGCCCCTGATCCACATCACCCTGGCCGGTCCGGCCGCCTCGCCAGACACGATTTATCGCTTGCAGCGCGAAACGACGCAATTGATGCAAGACCTCCTGGGCAAGTCAGCGGCGCTGACCGTGGTCGCTGTCGCGCAATTGCCGGCGGGCGCATACTCGGCCAATGGGCGGGCGCTTGTCGTGGCGGCCAGCATGCAGGCGACGATTACCGCCGGCACCAACAGCGCAGCCGAAAAAGCGGCATTCATCGCCGCCGCGACATCCCTGCTTGTCGACGTCAACGGATCGGGCGAGGCGCCCGTCTATGTCGCTCTCCATGAACTGCCGGCCGAAAACTGGGGTTACGACGGACAGACCCAGGCCGCGCGTCGCGCGCTGCACGCCTCGGCCGAGCAGATCGGCGGTGCCGCATGAGCGCCCGTACCCTGCGCCGGATGGCCGGACTTCCCGCGGTCCTCGAGGCCGGCACCACCCTGTTCGCGGCAAGTACCGCGCTCGTCCTGATCGACTACCAGAACGAATACCGCAACGGCCCGCTGGCCCTGCCCGACGAACCCCGGGCCAGCCAGGCGGCGCGTCGGTTGCGGGCCTGGGCCGAGGCTGCCGGCATCGGGATTATCCACGTCCTGCACCGCGCCCCGGCCGTGGCGCCTTTCTTCGCACTCGACTCGCCGGGCGCCGGGCCGATCGAAGGTCTGGCGCCCGGCGCAAATGAAACGGTGGTCGGCAAACAACTGCCGTCCGCCTTCGCCGGAACCGGGCTGGCCGACGCCTTGCTGGCGGGGGGTGTGGAAACGCTGCTGATCGCCGGCTACATGACCCACAACTGCGTCGATTCGACCGCCCGCGACGCCTTTCACCGGGGGTACCGGGTCGGCGTCGTCGCCGATGCCTGCGCCACGCGCGACCTGCCGGGGCCGGATGGCCGCCGTATCCCGGCCGAACAGGTCCATGCCGCGGTACTGGCCGGGCTGGGCGACAGGATCGCGGAAATTGTCGACCTGCCTATGCTGGCGAGCATGAGCGTCGTCTGAAACCAGCGCGGCGCTTGCTCGGACAGGCGCCGCGCTATTCCATGACGAGGCCGTCGAGCAGCCGTTCGCACTCGGCCAGCAGCGACTCGGCGATGGCCGAATGATGGTTGGGGTCGAGCGATTCCATCATTTCATGGACCGTGTACATGCCGGCCTCGCGTGACAGGCTGGCCTCGATCTGCCGGGCCAGGCTGTCGCTGAGGGCGGAGAGTTGCCGGCGCTCGGCGAGCGCCAGCTTGTTCCTGGAGCGATTGAGCCAGTCCGCCGCCAGGCTGGCACCCTGGGCCTCGGTCAGCCACTGCGCGTGCTCGTAGAAGGCGGTCAGCCGTTCGGCGGCAAGGGCGAAAATCAGCGCGACGCGCATGCCGCGTTCGCTCATGGATGGGGCGTTAGTGCTAGCCTTCTCCCAGGTCATGGTTCACCGTCTTTTGTTATCCTGCCGAACCTTATCACGCCTTGCTCCCGCGCCGGAATCGACCGAATGTCACTGAATACCCTTGCCGAACTGCACGCCGGCAAACTGGCCGGCAGTCGCCGCCTGAAACTGGCCTGCGGCCTGAGCGAATTTCCGCGTGAAATCTTCGCTCTCGCCGATACGCTGGAAATTCTCGATCTGTCGGGGAATGCGCTGACCGCGCTGCCCGCCGACCTGGCGCGCCTGCACCGGCTGCGCATCCTGTTCTGCTCGGACAATCCCTTTACCGAATTGCCGGCGGTGCTCGGGCAGTGCGCCCGGCTGGAGATGGTCGGCTTCAAGGCGAACCGGATCCGGACCGTGCCAGCCGCCGCCTTGCCGGCCAATCTGCGCTGGCTGATCCTGAGCGACAACCGGATTGCCGAACTGCCGCCGGAAATCGGCCGTTGTACCCGCTTGCAGAAACTGATGCTGGCCGGCAACCGGCTCACCTCCCTGCCGCCGGCCATGGCCCGGTGCCGGGAGCTTGAACTGCTGCGCATTTCGGCCAATCGCCTGCCGGCCCTGCCGGAATGGCTGCTCTCCATGCCCAGGCTCTCCTGGCTGGCCTTTGCCGGGAATCTGCTGGGTGCGGAGAGTGGGCCGCGAACGACGGTGGCGCCGATTCGCTGGGACGATTTGCGCATCGGCCCCCCCTTGGGCGAGGGCGCCTCGGGCGTCATTCACCGCGCGGCGTGGCATGCGCCCGACGGCGAGCGGGCGGTGGCCGTCAAGCTCTTCAAGGGCGCGGTGACCAGCGACGGCCTGCCGTTCGACGAGATGAAAGCCTGCCTGGCGGCCGGTCAGCACCCCCATCTGATCCCGCTGCTCGGCAGGCTGCACGGCCATCCGGAAGATGCGCAGGGGCTGGTCATGGCCTTGATCGACCCCCGCTTCCGCAACCTGGCCGGGCCGCCCAGCCTCGATTCGTGCACCCGGGACGTTTATCCGGCCGGCGCCGCTTTCGATCTCGACACCGTCGTTCGCCTCGCCCTGGGCATCGCCTCGGCGGCGGCCCATCTGCACACGCAGGGCATCCTGCACGGCGATCTCTACGCCCACAACATCCTGCACGCCGGCGACGGGCAGGCCCTGCTCGGCGATTTTGGCGCAGCCTCCTTCGTGCCGCCGGGCGATCCGGCGCTCGCCCCGGCCCTGGAACGTATCGAGGTCAGGGCCTTTTCCTGCCTGCTGGGCGAACTGCTCGAACGCTGTGCACAGCCGGCCGACCGGGCCAGGATCGAGACGGCTAGCGCCCTGCAGGCCGCCTGTGCCGGGGAAAAACCGGCGGCCCGTCCTTCATTCGCCGACATCGTCCGGACCCTGGCCGGATTAGTAACGGCCTGACAGCGCTTTCGAAATCCGGTAGCGCGCCACCGTCGTTTTCGGCACCTTGCCGGAGAACCAGCTGCGCACGTCCTGATCCAGCCCGATGCCGTGCATGTAGTTGTAGAGCGCCTTGTTCAGCGCCTTGCCCAGGCTGTCGTGGTCGACCCCGGTCGGATCGGTGAATTCGACATCGTTGCTGGCGAAGGTGATAGGCGGTAGCGGTTTTAGCTTGATGCCGTACTCGGCCGGGTTGAGGCCGACCGGAGAGTGCACGGTGCACGCGAAACGATGGAAGAACCCGGACTGGATGCAGCCTTCGGCAAACAGCTGACGGACGTATTCCAGCGCGTCGACGGTGTCCTGAACGGTCTGCGTCGGGAAGCCGTACATCAGGTAGGCATGGACGAGGACGCCGGCTTCGCTGAAGGCGCGGGTGACGCGGGCGACCTGGTCGACCGAGACGCCCTTTTTCATCAGGTTGAGCAGGCGGTCGGAGGCGACCTCCAGACCGCCGGAAACGGCGATGCAGCCGCTGTCGGCCAACTGCCCGCACAACTCGGGAGTGAAGGATTTCTCGAAGCGGATGTTGCCCCACCAAGAGATCGCCCGGTTGCGGCGTTGCAGTTCGTCGGCCAGCGCTTTCAGGGCCTTGGGCGGGGCGGCCTCGTCGACGAAATGAAAGCCGGTCTGGCCGGTTTCGCCAATGATTTCCTCGATGCGGTCGACCAGCAGCGCGGCCGGGGCGCCGTCGTAGCGCCCGATGTAGTCGAGGCTGACGTCGCAGAAGCTGCATTTCTTCCAGTAGCAGCCGTGGGCGACCGTTAACTTGTTCCAGCGCCCGTCCGACCACAGCCGGTGCATGGGATTGAGCATGTCGAGCAGCGACAGGTAACGGTCGAGTGGCAGGCCGTCCCAGGTCGGGGTGCCGACTTCGGCAAAGGGCACGTCGGGTTCGCCGCTGTTGAAATAGCGCACGGCGCCGTCGACACGGGTGTAGGTGCGGACCAGGTTGAGGCGCGGCCTCTGGCCGGCCAGGTGTTCAAGCAGCGCGACGATAGGTCGTTCGCCGTCGTCGAGCGTGACGTAGTCGAAATAATCGAAGACGCGCGGCTCCTTCAACTGGCGCAATTCGGTATTCACCCAGCCGCCGCCGAGCACGGTGACGATATTCGGGTCATGGACCTTGATCGCCCCGGCCATGCGGAAGGCGGCATAGACTGAACCGGGGAAGGGGGCGGAGAGCAGCACGATGCCGGCCCGGCTGCGCTCGACGGCGGCGACGGTCAGGCTTTCGAGGGTGCTGTCCACCAGCGTCGGCGCCGCGGCCAGGGCCCGGGCCAGCGGCTCGAAGGTCGGCTGGCTCCGGGCCAGCGATTCGGCGTAGCGCACGAACTCGAAGCGCGGGTCGACTCCGTCGCGCAGCACGTCGGCGATGTCGTTGAGGTACAGCGTCGCGAGGTGGCGCGCACGGTCCTGCAGGCCGAGTGCGCCGAAGGCCCAGGCGAGCGGGTCGCCGCCGCCGTCCTCGCCGTTCGGGTCGATATAGACATCGAGCGATGCGAAACGCGGGCCCTCGGGCAGGAACGCCCGGCCGGCGATGCGGTGCGCGCGGCCCTGCAGGAAGGCGACGGCCGGCCCGACGGTCGCCCGGTAGCGTTCGAAATGTTCGCAGAAAGCGGCGATGACCGGCGTCCGCCGGCGCGCCGGCAGGGCGTCGGCCCGCTGGCGAATGGCCAGCAGTCCGTCCGGCGAAAACAGTTCGAGGACCAGCTTGAGCGCGATGTCCTCCTGCCTTGCATCGAGCCCGCGCGAACGCAGGAAACCCGTCAGGTAGGCGGTGGACGGGTAAGGCGTGTTCAACTGCGTCATCGGCGGAATCAGCGACAGAACGCGCATGGCGCAATCCCTGCCCACGACTAGCGACCGAGCTTCTGGCGAATGGCCGGCAAGGCCGCCAGCGCTGCTCTTTCGCCTTCCATCATGGCCTCGTTGCGGGCCGTGAAATCCCAGGATTTGACATAGGGCAGACGGGGACGGATGACGATGTCGGCGCCCTTCAGTTCGTTGGCGCCGATGACAGCACCCATGATCGTCGTCGTCTGCCAGATGATGGCGGTCAGGCTGTCGATGGGCTGGCCTTCGGGACGGGCCGAAATATCGACGGCGATGACGAAGTCGGCCCCCATCTCGCGCGCGGCCTGGACCGGGATCGGGCTGCTCAGCCCGCCGTCGACATAGGTCTTGCCGCGGAACTGGGTCGGCTGAAAAATACCCGGCACGGCCGCCGAGGCGCGCACCGCCAGGCCGGTATCGCCGGTGCGGAAAACGACCCGCTCGCCGGTGTTGAGGTCGGTGGCGACGGCGGCGAAGGGCTTGTTCAGTTTTTCCAGCGGCCGCATGTTCATGCGCTGGTTGATGAAATCCTGCAGCGCCTCTCCCTTGAGAAAACCGCGTCCGCCCAGCGTCCAGTCGGCAAAGATCTTTTCATCGAGCTGCTGGGCGATTTTCTGCATGGCGAAGGCGTCGTGGCCCGAGGCGTAAAGCGAGCCGACCACCGCGCCAGCGCTGGTGCCGACGATGTAGTCGGGCACGATGCCCTGGGCTTCGAGCATCTTGATGACGCCGATGTGGGCGAAGCCGCGGGCCGCGCCGCCGCCGAGGGCGAGGCCGATTTTCGGTCTGGGCGGCGGCGCGGCCGTCGTCGGGGTGGTGACGCTGGGCGGGCTGGCGCATGCGGCGAGCAGGGCAAGCGCGGCGGCAAGCAGGATGCGGCGCGGCAGGTTTTTCACGAAGGAGGCGGTCACAGGCGGTCGAGCGGAAGCGTTTATCCGGCGGCACGCCATGGGGCGCGGCCGCCAGGGGGCGGAGCGGAAAGGCGCGGTTCGGCAAAGGCGAATCCGGGCGCGCAACTATAGCAAAATGCGCGGCGCTTTGTGCCCTGCCGGCTCGGTTTCAGGCTGTGCGGCCGGCGGTCTTTTCGAGGCGTTCTTCCATCTCGCCGATATAGGCGGAGAGGGAATTTTCGGACTGCTCGGCGAGGGCGCGCAGATCGCCCTCGAGACGATCGATTCTGGCGATCAGCGCGGTCTTCGTCTCGGCATTCAGATTGCCCTGCCTGCCCAGTTCGCCCTCGAGGTAGCTGCGCAGTTCGGTAAAGCGGGAAGCCTCGGCCTGATCGGCCAGTTCCCGGTTGGCCTGCAATTCGCGCGTGTGGCGGCGGTTTTCGAAAAGCATCGAGGTCTGTTGATAGACGACGAAAATCAGGAAAAGCGCAGTCAGGGTGATGAGGAATCCGAGCATGACCAGACCCAGCGGCATTTCCACGCTGGTAAAGCCGAGCGACAGCGGGGTCGGGCTGATGAAGACATGCCAGTTCAAGGCGGAAAATGCGCCGATGAGCGCCAGGATAAGCAGCAACAACAGGGTTTGGAGTTTCATGTCTGTCCTCTCGGGTGTAATTGACGGGTGCGTGGCCGACCGTCGCGAGGCAACGGCGCTTGCTCAAGGCCGGGCAAGGGCAGGGGGACGAATGCCGCACCCCGCCGGGAGCGGCAGCATATCAAGTATGCATTTTAGATCAAAACCCGATCAATATGCCCGATATTGCCGCTTCCGGCTTGCCGCCGTGCGCTTGGCCGGTCCCGAACGGGGGGCGGCCCGTCGTTCAGACGTCGGCCTCGACCAGGCCGCCGTCCTTTTCCATCCATGCCCGGCGGCCGGCCGCTTCGCCCTTGCCCATGAGCAGGGTGAAGGTGGCGGTCATTTCCCTGATCGTCTCGCGACTGGCCCGGAAGGGCTCCAGGCGGCGGGTATCCGGGCAGAGGGTGGTTTCCCACAGCTGGTCGGGATTCATTTCGCCGAGA
>JAJXVG010000198.1 GCA_021782315.1 Pseudomonadota bacterium
ATCTGTCGAAAATAGAATCGGGGCACTTCACGCTCGAGACCCGGCCGTTCGACCCTGCGCAGTTGATTCGCGAAGTCCAAGAACTCTTCAAGGAGTTGGCCCACGAAAAGGGACTCGATATCCAAGTGTACTTGTCCGGCCCAAAAATGATGTTCGAGAGCGATCCGCATTGGCTGCGGCAGATGCTGAGCAACTATGTCGGCAATGCAATCAAATTCACAGCGCAGGGTTCGATCCGGATCGACGGCAAGACAGTGGGAGAGAACGGAGACCTGGCGATTCTCGAGTTCTCCGTCACCGATACGGGTATCGGCATCCCGGAAAACCAGATACCTGCCCTGTTCAAGCCTTTTTCCCAAGCGGATGTCAGCACCACAAGAAAGTACAACGGCACTGGATTGGGACTATCCATAGTTCGCGGCCTCGCGCTTCAAATGGGCGGAGATGTCGACGTCGCCAGCGAGCAGGGCAAAGGAACCAGGTTCGGCTTCCGCGTCCAGGCCAAAGCATCGTCGGAGCGGACCGATTATCGACGGACGGAAAGAATCGCCCCGACAACGAGCGGCGCGCCACCCGACGAGAAACTGAAAAAGGCCCGCGTTCTGGTTGTCGAGGATAATGCAACGAATCTCAAGGTGATTTCGGCGCTCCTCGCCAAATTCGGGCTGGAGGTGCTCAGCGCGCAGGATGGCCGGCAGGCCGTCAACGCCGCTCAGCTGGACCCGCGACCCGATCTTGTTTTTATGGATATCCAAATGCCGCTCATGGATGGGCTTGAGGCGACACGCCGGATCCGGAAATGGGAAAAAGAGCACGAACGAGCACCGATTGCGATCGTCGCCCTGACGGCAGGCGCTTTCGAAGACGACAAGAGGGCTGCGGCGGCGTCCGGGATGAATGATTTCCTGCCCAAGCCGATAGAAATGAATGCCCTAGAACAGGCTGTAAGGCACTGGCTCCAGATGGATTAGAGGCGCGCCGGTCACCCCCTTTTATCATTTAGCGCCCGAGCGTTTCGAGCAGCGCCTTGTGAAAGATTTCAGGCGCCTGAATCTGGGGTGCATGACCAAGACCTTGAAACTCGACCAGACGAGCTTGTGGAATTTTCCGGGTAACCGCCTTTCCCAGAATGTCATATCTGCCAATGCGGGCCTTGACATCGGGCGATGCTATATCACTGCCAATAGCTGTCGTGTCTTTATCTCCCAGCATGAGGGTCGTCGGAACCTTGAGAAGCGGAAACTCATACACGACCGGTTGCGTATAAATCATGTCGTAGATAAGTGCCGAATTCCATGCAACCAGTTCATGACCGCTTCCCCGATTGAGGCCGGCCAGCATGTTGACCCACGGTTCGTATTCCGGCTTCCAATCTCCGGCGTAATAGACCGTCTTTTCGTATTGCCGAATCCCGTCGGCACTGAGCTTCAGTTCCCTCTCATACCACTGGTCCACGCTACGCTCCGGCACGCCCATGGCCTTCCAATCATCGAGCCCGATGGGGTTGACCAGGACCAATTGCTCGACTGCCTCCGGGTACATCAAAGCGAAGCGTGTTGCCAACATTCCGCCGGTGGAATGACCAAGCAGAATCACCCGAGAGATGCCCAATCGCGTGAGCAAGGCTCGGGTATTGGCCGCCAACTGTTGAAAGCTGTATTGATAACTCCGTGGTTTGGTCGAGGCGCAAAAACCTATCTGGTCAGGTACGACCACACGGTAACCTGCCGCGGAGAGGGTCGAAATGGTCGACGCCCAAGTCGCCCCGCAGAAATTCTTGCCGTGCATCAATACTGCCGTCCGGCCGTTGGCGTCGCCCAGCGGAGCCACATCCATGTAGGCCATCCTGAGGTCGTTTGCTTGCGACCTGAAGGCAAAATGATGAAGCGGATAGGGATAGGCAAAACCCTCGAGTTCCACTCCATAGGTCGGTCCGTCCTCCCCGGCAGCATTGCCGGCGATCATCCCGGCCAAGACGATCACTCCGAAACAGACCAGGCGCCACACAAGATTCCCTTTCGACAACGAAAATATTGAGCCAGAAGTATACAGAGGGGTGTGCCGAAAGCCACTATTGGCACGCCAGGCGGACCTGCTTTCCGGGGGCTCCGCACCTTTGCCAGCCATCCGGGCAGGCAAATATCCGATACATCCATTCGGTTTACCCCGGCAGGGAGAAACAGGCCCAAAAATATCCACCTTTGGGCTTGGCCGGTGCCCGGTCATTTCGTATCACGCCCCTGCCGGGCACCAACGAAAACGGGCCGAGAAGGCCCGTTTTTCATGCTTCCCGGCGAGATCTCCGCCGCAGACGCAAACCGATCAATGATTGAAGGGATGCTGCTTGAGGATGGTCTCGTCTCGCTCGGGGCCGGTCGACACGATCGCGATCGGCACTTCGCACAGGACTTCCAGGCGATTCAGGTAGGCACGAGCTTCGGCCGGCAAGTCCTCCCAGCGCTTGACGCCGAAAGTGGTGCCGCTCCAGCCGGGCATGGTTTCGTAGATCGGTTCACAGCGCGCCACTTCATCCGCACCGATGGGCAGCAGATCGATCACCTTGCCGTCGAGCTTATAACCGGTGCAGATGTTCAGTTCCTTCAGGCCATCCAAGACATCCAGCTTGGTGATGCACAGGCCGGTGAGGCCGTTGATGCGGCCGGAACGGCGCAAGGCAGCGGCATCGAACCAGCCGCAACGACGCTTGCGTCCGGTCACCGTACCGAATTCACGACCGACCTGCGACATCTGGTAACCCGGCTTGCCTTCCGTTTCGATATCCAACTCGCTCGGGAAAGGACCGCCACCAACACGGGTGCAGTAGGCCTTGGTAATTCCCAGGACGTAATGCAGCATGCCCGGGCCGACGCCCGAACCGGCAGCGGCCTGCCCGGCAACGCAGTTCGAGGAGGTGACGAAGGGGTAGGTGCCGTGGTCGATATCGAGCAGGGTTCCCTGCGCACCTTCGAACAGCAGGTTGGCGCCGGCCTTGTTGGCGGCATACAGGGCGGCCGACACGTCGGCCACCATAGGCCCGATCTGCTCGGCGTCCCGCATGGCCTGGTCGTAGACCGTCTGAAAATCGACAGCAGGTGCCTTGAAATACTGTGTCAGCACAAAATTATGATATTCGAGAACTTCTTTCAACTTCTCGGCGAATCGCTCGGGATGGAAGAGATCGTACACACGCAGGCCACGGCGGGAGACCTTGTCCTCATAGGTCGGGCCGATGCCCTTGCCGGTCGTTCCGATTTTTTTGTCGCAAGACTTGGCCTCCTCGCGTGCCCTGTCGATCGCGGCATGGTAGGGCAGGATCAATGGACATCCCGGGCTGATCTTCAGGCGCGAACGAACGTCGATGCCCCCCGCCTCCAATTCGGCAATTTCAGAAAGGAGGTGGTGAACATCGAGCACCACACCATTGCCGATGTAACACTCGACACCATCGCGAACGATGCCCGAAGGCACCAGATTCAGCTTGTAAACCCGTTCGCCGACAACCAATGTATGGCCAGCATTATGCCCCCCTTGAAAGCGCACGACCCCTTTCGCGTGGTCGGTCAGCCAGTCGACGATCTTGCCCTTGCCTTCGTCGCCCCACTGGGTGCCCACCACGATGACATTCTTGGTCATTTTTCAGTCCTCTTGTATTGCTTCAATAATCCTGCATCCATGCGGCGCCCCCCCCAAAAGACCCACCACCAAACCGCCATTCTGAAGTCTCCTTCATCCTCGGATCACGCCGTGCCTCCCCGTTCGAGCGGAGCCACCCGGCAAGGAGGCGATTACATTATCAAGCCATCGTCAGACGACGGAGGTTCGAAACGGCAAGTCAAACATCCATTGGGCCCAAAGGCACCCTTTCCTGAGCCAGCGCGAAGATAAGCAGCCTGGGGACATGGAAGGCGTTCCCCATCGAAAAGTCAACCATCTCCACCCTTGCCGGCACACGCTCGCGGGGTTGCCCCTAGCAAGAAAGGCGCAAAGGTCGAATTCTACCGTATTGACCAGTCGCCCTGTCACCCCCTGACAGAAACAGTCGGACAAAGTGAGAGCCATTGCCTGCCGGCGAGACAGGCGTTCGAGGAAGGCCGAGGTCTTCGCCAGCGAGATAAACACACGACAGACGATAGAAAGCAGGCACTTGGATTTCTGCCACTTTTATCTATACTTCATGCATACTGTCCCACAGTATCCATTAGAACCCAGGAGAAGCCAGATGGGTGCAAGGCCACAATGCGAACAAAGGCAGAATGCCGAGAGGCGGGTCATCGATTTCGGGCCGCTGCCCGGCTCGGAAGAACGGCGCAAAACGCCCGAACGCAGAGGGCCGATTGTCGACTACATCGATATCGACGAATATATCGAGATACCGCCGGTCATTCCCCGTCAGTAGCAATTGCCAGCATCCGCCCCTGAGACCTCCGGCCGGTCGCCATGCAATCATTCGAGCAAGTTGCCAAAATGGACCTGGCGCCGTCCGGGCCGACCTTCTCGCCCGGCTTACTTCTGCTCCGACCCGCCCCCTGTTTCCTTTAGGGCAAAGAATCGCTCGAAGAACTCTTCTTCCGATATTGCCAGTTCCTGAACCTCCGGCAAGCGCCTCTCTGTTGATCGCCGGCGGTCTTTCCAGCCATTTGGCGGCCCCTGTTCGCTTTCGCGTCTATCGGGATTTTTCCGCTTACATCCTTTTATTTCCGTCATATGCATTTTTTTGGGGCGAAACGCACCATATTGGCGCGCCTTGTTCATTTTTACCCAATTTCATCAAGATCAGGCAAAACTGCATCGTAGCCATGTGCCGCAAGAGTTTCCACTTCCTGTCCCTGCCTCCTGAAAATTTTGTCGTCAAGGCGTCTATTTCAGACAGCATCAAGCATGCCATTTTTCCTGCCGACCATGAATCATGCAAGAAAAAACCCTACCGAACCATCAGCAGGGCTCCATTGACGACTATCGCTTGCGTACAGCCAGCCCGGAAATCGAGAGCGAGACGCCCGGCCGCTGCTTAATCCTCCTGTATCGTCTCGACAATCCAGTGTTCGCCGACCAGCACCAGCTTTCGATCGCAAAGCGGGCCTTCGCAGGCGACTTCGCCGGGCAGCAACTGGACAACCGTCTCCCCGCGCTCACGAAGCGCCGCGACATGAGCGGCGAGTTGCGCATCCGGGCCGGCATGGGGTGCCAGTATGGCGCCGTCGGCTGGCGAAACCGGCGCCAGACGGGCCACCTCGCGCAAATCCATTGAGAATCCGGTAGCCGGCCGAGCCCGACCGAAAGCCTTGCCCGCTCCATCATATCGCCCACCCATGGCGATCGCTGCGGGATAACCTGGGCAGTAGGCGGCGAAGACCACGCCATTGTGGTAGTGGTAGCCACGCAAATCGGAAAGATCGATCGAAAACGGTAGTTCCGGCGCGCCGTCCAGGAGGTGGCGCAGGCTGTCCAATGCAGCGGCGATGGCCGGCAGGGCCGGCAGGTCGGCGGCTGCGCGGAGCAGCACTTCAGCGCCGCCATAAAGCTGTGGCAGCCTTTGCAAGGCTTCCCGATAGGGTGACGGGACATCGACGCAGGCCTCCGCCAGACCTGGAACATCCTTGGCCTGCAAGAGATTCAGCAGATTTTGCTCGCCATC
>JAJXVG010000199.1 GCA_021782315.1 Pseudomonadota bacterium
GGACTTGGCGACGACATCGCGCTGGTCGATCAGGTAAACGCGTTCCTGGGCAACGGCGGTAAAACCGATACCAGCCAGCAGGGCCAGAACCAGAGATTTCTTGACGATATTCATATTCAGCAGTCCCGAGAAAAATTTGGATGGTAATAAATTTTGAAACCTCGCAATTCTATTACGAAAAGTCAAGTTTCAAGCATTTGTCACATACGGTGCACAGCCGTCGTTCACGATCTTCCGAGCCGGTATGCGAGAAGGCGAGATGCATGGAGCACAGGCCGGCATTGAGGCCGCGCTCGCAGCGAGATGCCGATTTTTGCAACAAATACGGCGCACCATGGTGCGTTTCGTGTCGATCGGCTGCCCAGAATGTGATCGACAGGCGCAGATATTCGGACTTGCCCGATCACCGCCCGAGAAATGCCAGTGGAGTACCCTTGAATCATATGTCGGTTTGCCGAAGACACTTGATCGTGAACTGCTTTTTGGTCATTCTCTCAGTTACTATCCGATTATCCGGCGCATTCGACGCCATCCGCCCCCCCAAAAAATTAATGATGGCAAAAATTAGCACCCTTCTCCGGTGGCTGCTTGGCAAGCCTGCCTCCGCAGGAAATCCACTTACCGAAGCACTGCACCGTTTCCGCGGCACCGAAGCCGACACCCTTGAATTGATTCGCCATCTGGTCGGCGTGCTGCGCCCGCAAAACCGGCGCGACGACAAGGCGACCGAACGCTATCAAGCGATGCTCGGCCTGCTCGAGGCCGACCCTGCCTTGCTCGCCGCCTTTCGTATTCGCATTGTCCATTTCGTCGCCACCCGCCGACTGCTCACTTTTTTCACCGAAAGCGGCATCCTGCCCGGCACCGGCTTCTTTTCCGAATGGTGGCGCATCCTGGGCAGCCACCTGTTGCCGAAGGTACCCGACGAGCGCCGGTTGAAGGATTGCCTGCACGTCATTTACGACCGCACCGACGACTGGCACTGG
The DNA here is from genome assembly GCA_021782315.1 of Pseudomonadota bacterium. Classification (GTDB taxonomy): domain Bacteria; phylum Pseudomonadota; class Gammaproteobacteria; order Burkholderiales; family Rhodocyclaceae; genus Azonexus. The sequence continues at coordinate 987 of JAJXVG010000199.1, forward strand.
CTGGAGGCGATTCCCGCCGAGGCCTCGCAACGTTTCTGGGCCCTGATCGCCCCGGCCGAAGAATTGCGCACCAGCGACTGGCACAGCATCCAGGAACAGATGCTCGACGCCGTGCTCCTGCTTGCCCACCGGGTCAGCGGTCTTGGCGTCGAAAGCGACTTGATGCGCGTCTCGCCGGAGTTCGACGACGACGTGCCGCGCTTCGTGGCGCTCTCCGCCGAGGCGCTGGATTTCGTCAATGCCTTTCGCAGCGCGCTCAACGACCCGACGCAAAATGCCGACGACGGCAGCCAGCTGCTGGTCATCGCCGACCAGTGCCGGCAAACCCTGCAACGCATCCGCAAACGGGCGCTCACCGTCGGCACCAGTCTCCATCTGTCCTATCTGCTGACGCGCAGCGAGCAAAGCCTCGAGCGCCTGTGCGAACTGATCGCCATCATCAGAGCCGGCGAACAGGCGACCGTCCGCGCCGATGCCGTCCAGGCCTGGGGCGAGTTCGCCCACGCCTCTTTTCTGGCCGAAAACCGGCGCAACAGCATGCGTTTCTACGTCGCCCAGTTGTCCCGCCTGCTCGCCGTCCGCGTCACCGAAAATGCCGCCCGCTCGGGCGAACACTACATTTGCGAAACGCCGGCCGATTACCGCCAGATGTGGCGTTCGGCCGCCGGTGCCGGTGTCCTCATCAGCTTCATGGCGCTGCTCAAGATCAAGGCCGCTGCCCTGCATGCGCCGCTCTTCGGCGAAGCCTTCATGTTCAGCATGATCTATGGGCTGGGTTTCGTCGTCATCTTCCTGCTCGGCATGACGGTCGCCACCAAGCAGCCGGCCATGACCGCGCAGACGCTGGCCGGACTGCTCGGCGACCTCAAGCCGACACGCAGCGCCGACCTGGAGAAGCTGGTCGACGTGGTGGCCGCCGTCAGCCGCAGCCAGTTGGCCGCCATCGCAGGCAATGTCGTGGTTGCGCTGCCGGTCGCCATCGCCGTCGGCTTGGGCCTTGGCTACTGGCTCGGCAGCCCGCTGATCGAAGGCGGCAAGGCCGCCCATCTGATCGCCGAGCTCGATCCGCTGTCCTGGGCCCTGCCGCATGCGGCCATTGCCGGTTTTTACCTGTTCCTGTCAGGCCTGATCTCCGGCTACTTCGACAACCGCGCCGCCTACGCCGACATCGGGCCGCGCATCGGGCGTCTACGCTGGCTGCGCGGGCTATTCGGCGGCGAGCGGGCAGCACGCATCGGCAATTACATCGAAGCGCACCTGGGCGGCATCATGGGTAATTTCCTGTTTGGCTGCATGCTCGGGTCAACCGGTGTCATCGGCACCATCCTCGGCCTGCCGCTCGACATCCGGCATATCGCCTTCTCCTCGGCCAATCTGGGCTACGGACTGATCGGCTTCCAGTTCGCATTGCCGGCCAAGACCATCGCCCTGGCCGCTTTCGGCGTCGCGGCGATCGGCCTTCTCAATCTCGGCGTCAGCTTTGCGCTCGCCCTGCGCACTGCCATGCGTGCCCGCGGCATCCAGTTCGAACACTGGGGCCCCCTGCTGGACGCGCTGTGGAGGCGCCTCAGGGAGAATCCACGCAGTTTCTTGCTGCCACCTCGTCAAATCCCCAACGACGCGTAAAATGACAGGGTGATTATCCGCCAACGACTCCGCACCGCCCTGCCACTCCTGCTCGCCGTATCCGCCCCGCTGGCGGCCGGCGAGCTGAGCCTGCAGGCACCGGATGAAATCAGCAAGCTGCTGACGCCCTACCTGCCCGACGAAGCCGGCAACCAGAGGCGCCAGCAGGAACAGTTGAGCGAAATTCTCGCCACCGAAGGCTATTTCTCGCCGAATTTCAAATTCGACGGCTCCCGCCTGACCATAGACCCCGGTCCGCGCACGACGATAGGCAGCGTCGATATCGCCATCGACGGCAATATCGGAACGGAACAAAAATCGGCCCTGATCGCCGGCTGGGGCCTGGCGGTAGGCCAACCTTTCCGGCAAAAGGACTGGAATGCTGCCAAGCAGCAGATACTCTTTGATCTACTGGCGGTCGAATACGCCGGTGCCCAGTTGCTGGACAGCGAAGCGACGGTCGAGACCGAAACGCACAGCGCGAAACTAAGCATCCACTACGATAGCGGCCCGCCCTACCGCTTCGGCCCCCTGAGGGTCGAAGGGCTGAAAAACTATCAGCCGGATCTGGTTCAGCACTACAACCGCACAGTACAAATCGGGCAGCCTTACCGCGAAGACCGGCTGAACGCCCTGCAAAGCGCATTACAGTCGACGCCTTATTTTTCGTCGGCCCAGGCGACCCTGGATCGCGATGCGGCCGAGATGCGTGGCGATGGCAGCGCCAGCGCCCCGGTTTTACTGCAGGTCCGCGAGCGCCCCCTGCATCGCGTTTCGTTCGGCGCCGGCGCCAGTTCCAACACCGGTGCCCGCGTCGAATTGAACTATCATACGCCCGACTTGTTCGACCAGGCCTGGGCGCTCGACAGCGGTTTGCGGCTCGAACAAAAGAAACAAACCGCCTACGCCGACATTTTTCTGCCGCCGGACGAACGCGATCGCCGGCACAGCTTCGGCGCCATGGCCGAAGCAACCGATATCCAGGGATTGCGGACCGAGCGCTACGCTTTCGGCGCTCAGACCGTCCAACAACGTGGCATTGTCGAGCAGCGCCTGTCGCTCAACTGGGAAACGGAGCGTCGATACACCGACAGCACCGCGCCGAGCACCAGCCGGGCGCTGGTTCCGAGCGGAACGTGGACCTGGCGCCACGTTGATAGCCTGCTCGACCCGCGCAGCGGCACGGTCATCCAGGCGCAGATCGGCGGCGGCGCCAAGACGGTGCTCTCCGACCAGAACTTCCTGCGTCTGTACGGCCGCTTGCAGCAATACATTCCGCTCGGTCGCGCCGATACGCTCAGCCTGCGCAGCGAAGTCGGCTACACCTTCGCCGAGTCGCGCCAGGGCATCCCGCAGGATTACCTGTTCCGCACCGGCGGCGCCGGATCGGTACGCGGTTACGACTATCAGAGCCTCGGCGTCAAGGAGGGCGACGCGGTGGTCGGCGGCCGCTATCTCGCCATCGCCAGCGCCGAAGTCACCCACTGGCTGAACGAAGCCTGGGGCGCGGCGGCCTTCGTCGATGCCGGCAACGCGGTCGACAGCCTGCAGGACATCAGCCTGGCCATCGGTTACGGCATCGGTGCCCGCTGGCGCAGCCCGGCCGGCCCGATCGGCATCGATTTCGCCTATGGCGAACGGGACCGCACCCTGCATCTGCATTTCTCGCTGGCCATCCCTTTCTGACATGCGCCGCCACCCGCTCCGCCTTGCCCTCATCTTTTTCGCCGCCGCCATCGCTTGGCTGGTCGGCAGCGACAGCGGCCTGCAAGCCCTGGTCCGCCTGGCCGAAAAGGCCGGGGCCGGGCAGTTGTGCATCGAGCGGGCCAACGGCCGCCTGCTCGGCAAGCTCGATATCGCCCGGGTGCACTGGCAAGGCACGGACCTGCACGTCGAGGCGACGCAAATCCGCCTCGACTGGTCGCCCTCGGCGCTCTTCCGCGGCGAGCTCCGGATTGCCGAACTGAGCGCCGCCTCGCTGCACGTCGATAGCGCCCCAAGCCAGGTACCAAGCCCGGCGCCGGGCGAACTGCAACTGCCGCTGGCGCTTGAAGTCGAAAGAATCGCCATCGGCAATCTTTCCTACGGCAACGCCTTCACCGCCCATGGCCTGGAGGGCCGACTCAGCAGCGACGGACAACGGCACCGCATCGACGGCTTCCGGTTCGGCACGGGCAATATCGCCATTGCCGGCGGCGCCGTCCTGAACGGTGCCGCCCCGCCCAGCCTCGAGGCCAGCGCCGAGATCAGCGGCCAGTTCGAGCAGAAGTCGCTGGCCATGTCGCTCACCGCCAGCGGTCCGCTTGAACGCATCGCCCTGGCCGCCAAGGCCAGCGAAGGCATTGCCGGCCATGCCGAGGTCGTCCTGACGCCTTTCGCCGAAGCCGCCTTTGCCAGCGCCCGCATCCAGCTTGAAGGCATCGACCCGGCCAACTGGCAAGCCGGTGCGCCGCAGGCCCGGCTGGGTATTACGGCCGATCTCCAGCCCCAGGGCAACGGTATCATCGGCAGCTTCGGCCTGAGCAACCAGCAACCCGGCGCCGCCGACCGCCAGAAGTTGCCGCTGGTCACGCTGGCCGGCAGCGTCAACTGGCAGGGATCGGAGGCCACCTTCCCGACCCTCCACGCCACCTTGCCCGGCAAGGGCGAGTTGGACGGCAAGGGCGAATGGCGCGACGGCACCCTCGATCTCGTGCTCACCGCAAACCGACTCGACGCCGGCCAGATTGCCTCCATGCTTCGCTCCACCCGCCTGAGCGGCCCACTCAGGGCGCAGATCGGCGCCGAGCGCCAGGAACTGAAAGTCGATCTCAAGGACAGTCGCTTTTCCCTCCTCGTCGAAGTCAGCCTGGAAAACGAGCGGATCGACCTGCCCCGGCTGCTGCTCTCGGCTGGCGACACCCGCTTGAGCGCCAAAGGCGGGTTCGATCTCAAGGCTCCCCGCGACTTCGCGGTCGAAGGTGAGCTGAGGGATTTCGACCCGAGCCGCTTCGCCAAGGTGCCGACGGCGCAGAT
>JAJXVG010000200.1 GCA_021782315.1 Pseudomonadota bacterium
CCTGGATCACTTCGTTTTCGCGCAGCGGAATGACCACCTTGCCCTGCACGTCGGTGCGCTCGGTCACGCCGCGGGTACGGGAGACCGGGACCAGCGGCTCATCGTAGCGATGGGTATTGAGGTGAATCCGGTCCTCCAGTGCGTAGCCGAGATAGCTTTGCAGGGCGCGGCCCATGGAATGGATCTGCTCGAAACCACGGTTGCAGATGAGACCGACATCAAGCCCCTTGCGCATCAGGATGCGGTTGAGCATGGCCGTTCCCGAATAGACGCAGGTCACGAGTTCCGGATAAACGTCGTCGACGTTGCGCCCCCAGTGCTCGAGCGCGTCGACCGACGAGTTATAGATGGCGAGGGACTCGTCCCCCGGATTGCTTTGTGCCTTGCCAACCACAAATCGGCCGTCGGCTCGCACGAAGAAGGTGTCGGTCATCGTGCCGCCGGCATCGATTCCCATTACCTGTACGCTTGATTGCTGGGATTGCATGTTGCCTCCTGTATTGGATGTTCGTGGTGAGTGATCCCACGTCGACTTAATGGCAAGGAGCAGGCCAGCGCAAAAAAATACAATTTACATATTTATTTTTATTTAAAATCAATCTATTGGAAAAAACTCTTAACAAATACCCGATATATTCAAAAGATCAATGAAATGTCCTGAATTACGACGTAATTATTCAAGTGTCCGGATTCCGGACAATCCGACAATCGTTTTGTTGCGGCGCACAAGTCATTGATCTACAAGGATTTTATTGACCTTTGCACAATCGTCGTCTACGGTTATGATTTGGTAAATTAATTGTTCTGCGAATGAAAACCAGCAGTCCATCAAGGACCCAACGTGAGTGCCATCAGCAATCTTCTGATTCCACGAATCGGCGATGAAACAGCGGTCGCCTGTTCATGGGAACGCTTCCTCCAGGACCAACCGATGCCTGGAGCCGGCGTCCGCAATGTCGTTCTCGATTCGTGGCGGCGCAGCCGTTCGGAAGCCGTCGATCCGACCATCAGCAGTGCACCGACGGCTAATGAAGAACAGATAAACCAGGTGCGGGCACAAACCTGGGCGTTGTACGAGGCCGCCAAGCCGGTGCTCGAAACCCTGCGCGAAATCCTGCGCGAATCCGGCACATTGATCATGCTCAGCGATCCGAGCGGCACCATCCTCGATCTCAGCGGCGAATCCCGGGCCCGCGACGCCGGCGAGCAGATCAACCTGGCGCCCGGCGGCTGCTGGCGGGAAGAGATGATCGGCACCAATGCCATCGGTACCGCCATCGCCACCCATCGACCGGTACAGATCTACGCCAGCGAGCACTACTGTATCGACGTCAAGCACTGGACCTGCGCCGCCGCCCCCATCCTCGATCCGCAGGGAAAGACGCTGCTCGGTGTCATCGATGTCTCCGGCGTCAAGGAAACCTTTCATGGCCACACGCTGGGCCTGGTCATTTCGGCCGCCAAGCAGGTCGAAGGCGTTCTGACGCGCCGCGATGCCGAACTGCATCGCCGTCTGCTCGAACATGCCATGGACGGATTCAGTCGCTACGGCAACGATTTCGTCGTGCTTTTCGATCAGCGCGGTCGCGTCGTCAAGTGCAGCGGCAATCTTCAGCAGGTCCGCGAAATGTATGGCGTGCGCCTGCCTTTCGAAATGGGCAGCCAGTTGACCGCCCTCGATTTCGCCATGCATCCGGACGAACGCATCCGCCAGGCGCCGATCTGGCTACGGCCTGAATGGCTGCATCCGGTTCGCTCCCGCGACGGCGATCTCGGCACGCTGCTGGTCATCCCCGTCGGCGCCCCGCATCAGCAATTGGTCAGCCTCCCTGCCCCGCCAGCCAAGACCGCGGACAATCTCTTCACCGACATCATCGGCACCAGCCAGGCCATCTCGGCGGCCAAGCTGCGGGCCAGAAGAATCGCACCACTCGACCTGCCCGTGCTGCTGCTCGGAGAAACCGGCGTCGGCAAGGAAATCTTCTCGCGCGCCATTCACAAGGCGAGCAGCAAACCCGACGGCCCCTTCATCGCCGTCAACTGCGGCGCCCTGACCCGCGAACTGCTGGCCAGCGAACTGTTCGGCTACACCGAAGGCGCGTTTACCGGCGCTCGTCGCGGCGGCCTGCCCGGCAAATTCGAACAGGCCGACGGCGGCACCCTGTTTCTCGACGAAATTGGGGAAATGCCGCTCGACATGCAACCCCACCTGCTGCGCGTACTACAGGACGGCGTGGTTGTCCGGCTCGGCGACACCCGCGAGCGCAAGGTCTCGGTGCGCATCATCGCCGCCACCAACCGGGACCTGCAGGCGGACGCCGGCGACGGGCGCTTCCGCGAAGACCTCTTCCACCGGCTGTGCGTCGTCAGCCTGCACCTGCCCCCCCTTCGCGAACGCCCCGAGGACACCGAAGCGATCATCGCCCACCTCAATCAGCGCCTGGCCCGGAAATACGGCTGCCAGCCGAAGGAACTCGACCCGGAAGTCCTGCACTGCCTGCTGCGCTACCGCTGGCCGGGCAATATCCGTGAATTGCAGAACGTCTTCGAGGCGATGTTCGCGCTCAGCGACGGCAGGCGTATCGATGGCGGCTTGCTTCCGCCGCATATCGCAGCGGCCGAGACGGAGCCTGCCCGCAACCCGCAGATGCCGGACCGGGCGGCCGGTCGCCTGGCCGAAATGGAGCGGGCGGCCATCAATGCCGCGGTGACCAAGGCCCATGGCAACCTGTCGATGGCGGCGCGCAACCTGGGTATTTCGCGCAGCACCCTCTACGTCAAACTGGCCGCCATCCGCAACATGGAGAAAACCGGAACCAGCCCGTCGTAGCTGTCGAGCCCATAGCCCCGGCATCGACAATCGCTTGCGGCAAGCCGCCTCAGACCGGGTCGATCGCAAGAAAGGCCGACTCGATCAGCGGCTCAAAACCCGCATTGCCTGATCCAGGCCGTGCAGGGTCAGGGGATACATGCGGCCGCCCATCAAGTCGCGCATCATCCGAATCGACGGGGTATGGGTCCACTGCTCCTCGGGCATGGGATTCAGCCAGACAGCGCGTTTCCAGGTGGTCAACAGACGTGTCATCCAGCCGGCACCGCTCTCCTCGTTCCAGTGCTCGATACTGCCGCCCGGGTGGGAAATTTCGTACGGACTCATGCTGGCATCCCCAACCAGGACCAGTCGGTAGTCGGAACCATAGGTGTGGATGACATCCCAAATCGACGTTTTCTCGCTGTGGCGACGACGATTATCGCGCCAGACCGATTCATAGATGCAGTTATGGAAGTAGAAATGTTCGAGATGCTTGAATTCGGAGCGGGCGGCTGAAAACACCTCCTCGCATTGCTCGATGTGGTCGTCCATGGAGCCGCCTACATCGAGGAAGAGCAGTACTTTCACCGCATTGTGCCGGACCGGCCGCAGGTGCAGGTCGAGCGCGCCGCCGTTTCTCGCCGTACCGGCGATGGTGGACTCCAGATCCAATTCCGTGGCCGCCCCCTGCCGGGCGAAGCGGCGCAGCTTGCGGAGCGCTACCTTGATATTCCTGACGTTGAGGTCGACCTTGTCGTCGAGATTGCGGAAATCGCGTTCTTCCCAGACCTTGATCGCCGTCCGGTTGCCCACGGAGTCGCCGCCGATGCGTACCCCCTCGGGGTTGTAGCCGCCGTGGCCGAAAGGCGAGGTGCCGGCGGTGCCGATCCACTTGCTGCCGCCGCTGTGGCGTTCCTTCTGCTCCCGCAGACGGGCGCGCAGCTCGTTGAAAATCTTCTCGTAGCCGAGTTTTTGCAGCTTCGCGCGCTCAAGTTCGGAAAGATGCCGCCTGGCCGCCAGCTTGAGCCAGTCCTCCGGCACATCGACAGCCAGACCCGGCAGGGTTTCGATCCCCTTGAAATACGCGCCGAATGCCTGATCGAAGCGATCATAAAGCGCCTCGTCCTTGACCAGAAGGGTCCGCGAGAGCAGGTAAAAATCCTCGACGCTGAAGCTGATCAGGCGCGCTTCCAGCGCTTCCAGCAAAGCCAGCAGCTCCTTGATCGAGACCGGTATTTCCCTCGATTTCAGGAACAGGAAAAAGTCGACCAGCACGCCTTGCCTCTAACGTTTCGCCAGCCCGGCCAGGCGCTCGAAGAGATGCACGTCCTGCTCGTTTTTCAGCAGGGCGCCGAGCAAGGGGGGAAGCAGCTTTTCGCCCTCCCTGGCACGCAGGGTTTCCGGCAGGATATCCTGGGCCAGAAGCAGCTTCAGCCAGTCGATCAGTTCGCTGGTCGACGGCTTCTTCTTCAGCCCGGGCAGGCCGCGCAAGCCGAAAAACACCTCCAGCGCCTCCTTGAGCAGTTCCTGCTTGAGCACCGGGAAATGCACCTCGACGATCTTTTCCATCGTTCCCTTGTCGGGAAAACGGATGTAATGGAAGAAGCAGCGGCGCAGGAAGGCATCCGGCAATTCCTTCTCGTTGTTCGAGGTGATGATGATCAACGGCCGGTGCCTGGCCCGCAGGGTGCGCTGCAGCTCGTAGCAATGAAACTCCATGCGATCGAGTTCGCGCAGCAGATCGTTGGGAAACTCGATATCGGCCTTGTCGATTTCATCGATCAGCACCACCGACGGCGCGTCATGCTCGAAAGCCTGCCACAGCACGCCCGGAACGATGTAGTTGGCGATGTCGCTGACCCGCGGGTCGCCCAGTTGCGAATCCCGCAAGCGGGAAACCGCATCGTACTCGTACAGGCCCTGCTGCGCCTTGGTCGTCGATTTGACGTGCCACTGGAAGAGCGGCATGGCGAGGGCGCGAGCCACCTCCTCGGCGAGCAGCGTCTTGCCCGTCCCCGGCTCTCCCTTGATCAGCAGCGGGCGCTCGAGGACCAGGGCGGCGTTGACGGCGAGCGTCAGTTCGCGGGTGGCGACGTAGGAATCGGTACCTTCGAATTGCATAGGAATATTTTCGGAAAGAGTCGGAAAAAATGGGCGTCGAAACGCCCAAGAACGCAATCTACATCACTCGGCCGGATGAAGCAGCAATCGAACAACGAGGCGGTGAAGGGGCCATGTCGATTGCCATTTGGGAGGGACTGCCCCAATGGCATCGCCAGCGATATCTTTTGCATAATAAAAGTCATATTTCCCCGGCACTTTTCGCCGAAAAATAATGGCCTACAAACTGTCTCTGCAACAGATGAGACAGGCTTGCGACAGCGCAGGCAGCGCCCCCCGGCTCCGACAACCAGCTTTTGAGCATGGAAGCCGCCTTCTTTCGACGAGGCAAGCGAAGCGGCGACCTTGTTATCGAGCGCAGCCTGGCAACCGACCAGCCGATATCGCTGCGCTGAAAGCGGGGCCGGCAGCGCACAGCAACTGTCTTGCGACGGTCATCGCACTGCCTCAGGGCTGTCTCATGCAACACCGCAAGGGTGCTTGCAGAAAATGCCGCGGCGTCCAGGTCGGGAATTGGTACAAAAATTTAATTCTTTTTAAACAATGAATTAGATGACATTAACCCATTGCATGCCTGGTCAATTTCAAAAAATGGCCCACCTCTTGCCCTATGAGTTCGACGGTTGACACCTATAACAATGGAGACATGCATGACTTGCTGCAAACACGCGTCGGGATGCGGAG
>JAJXVG010000201.1 GCA_021782315.1 Pseudomonadota bacterium
GCGCCGGTGACGAGGCCGTGCCGGTTGGCCAGATTGAGCGTCAGCCATGCCGGCTGCTCGCCCTTGCCGATAAATATCTTGTCGGCGGTATCTGCCAATTTGTTGTCGGACGCAGCCATCGCATCGAATCCAGGAGGCCATTCTCCGCTCCCTACATCCTCGGGCAATTGATCGCACAGCAACCCGCCAACCTGATTTACGCCCATGGCAACGGTCAACAGGGTTTCCTCGGAGCCACGCCGGAAAGACTGGTTCGCCTGGCTAAGGGAGGGATCGAGGCCGACGCGCTGGCCGGTACCGCCTGGCCTGGATCCCTGGCACTCAGCGCCGGCAAAAACCGCCGCGAGCAGTTGCTGGTCGTCCAGGCGGTCTGCGCGGCATTGGCGCCTTTCTGCGACGAACCGCCAGTTGCCGAAGCGCCCCACGAACATCCTGCCGGCCGCTTGTTGCATCTGCGCAGCCGGATTACTGCCGAGGCCAGGCCCGGAACGACACTCCTCGAACTGGTGCGCGCCCTGCATCCAACCCCGGCCGTCGGCGGCTACCCGGTGGCTGCTGCCCAGGCCTGGCTGGCGAGCCACGGCGAATTACGCAGGGGTTGGTATAGCGGCGGATTCGGCATCCTCGCCGCGGACGGCGATGGGGAGTTTTCGGTTGCCCTGCGTTCGGCCCTGCTCGACGGCCATCACGCAGAACTTCAGGCCGGGGCAGGCATCGTTGCCGGTTCAGACCCTCAACACGAGTTGGCCGAAACCAGGGCCAAGCAGGGTACGCTGTTTGCCGCCCTCCTCCCTTCTCCCGGCGCCGAAAGCCTGAGCGCCTGATAAGCACCATATTTCACCGCGCCGACCTCGCCCGACCGTCGTCATCAATTTGAAATATTTATGCAACAAAATGATGAACTTGAAGCATATACTTCAGGTATCACATGGACTTGGTGCGATGACCCACTCTCAATCGACCCCCCGCTTTCCGACCGAGAATTATCTCAACCGCGAGTTAGGCCTTCTCGCTTTCAATCGCCGCGTTCTGGCCCAGGCTGAAGATGAGCGCACGCCCTTGCTGGAGCGTCTGCGCTTCCTGTGCATCGTCTCGAGCAACCTCGACGAATTCTTCGAGATTCGCATGGCCGGCCTCAAGGAACAGGTCAAGGCACATGCCACCGTCGTCACCACCGACGGCAAGACGGCCCAGGAGGCCTACCGACTGGTCTCGGCCGAAGCGCACGCCATCGTCACTGAACAGTATCAGCATCTCAACCAGATCATCCTGCCGGCCCTGGCCGACGAGGGCATCCGCTTCCTGCGCAGGTCGACCTGGAACGAAGCCCAGCGCGAGTGGATTCGCAATTATTTCATCCGCGAGATGGTGCCGGTGTTGACGCCGATCGGACTCGATCCCTCTCATCCTTTCCCGAAAGTGCTCAACAAGAGCCTGAATTTTGCCGTCGAACTGGAGGGCAAGGATGCCTTTGGTCGCAGTTCCAATGCCGCCATCGTCCAGGCGCCTCGCGTCCTGCCTCGCGTCATCCAGTTGCCGGAGGAACTGGCGGGTTGCGCCTACGGCTTCGTTTTCCTGTCCTCCATCCTGCACGAATTCGTGAACGAATTGTTTACCGGGATGACCGTGCTCGGTTGCTACCAGTTCCGCGCCACCCGCAATTCCGACCTCTTCGTGGACGAGGAAGAAGTCACCAACCTGCGCACCAAGTTGCAGGGCGAATTGCCGCAACGCCATTTCGGCAATGCCGTTCGCCTGGAGGTGGCCGAAAACTGCTCGCCGACGATGACCGAATTCCTGCTCGCCCAGTTCGGCCTGCAGGCCGCCGATCTTTATCGGGTCAACGGCCCGGTCAACCTGGTTCGCCTGATGCAGATCCCTGACTGGGTGGACAGGCCTGACATGAAATTCCGCCCCTTCGTTCCCGGCCTGCCGAAAGCAGTAGGCAAGGGCGTCAATATCTTCGCCAGCATCCGCAAGAGCGACGTGCTGCTGCACCACCCCTACCAGTCCTTCGCACCGGTCATCGAATTTCTCAGCCAGGCGGCCATCGATCCGCAGGTCGTGGCCATCAAGATGACCGTTTACCGCACCGGCACCGACTCGGTGCTGATGGAATCGCTGATTCGCGCCGCCCAGAACGGCAAGGAAGTCACCGTCGTCGTCGAACTGATGGCGCGCTTCGATGAAGAAGCCAATATCAGTTGGGCTACCAAGCTGGAGGATGTCGGCGCCCACGTCGTCTACGGCGTCGTCGGCTACAAGACCCATGCCAAGGCGCTGCTCATCGTGCGCCGTGAAGAAGGCGGCCTCAAGCGCTACGCTCACCTCGGCACCGGCAACTACCATCCGCGCACCGCCCGCCTTTATTCCGATTTCGGTCTGATGACGGCCAATGAGGAAATCACACACGACGTCAGCGAAGTATTCAAGCAGTTGACCGGGCTGGGCAAGGCCCGCACCCTCAAACATCTATGGCAGGCCCCCTTCACCCTGCAACCGAATGTCGTCACCGGCATCCAGGGCGAGACGGAGGTCGCGCGCGCCGGCGGCAAGGGGCGCATCGTCGCCAAGATGAATTCGCTGGTCGAACCGGAAGTCATCAATGCCATGTACGAGGCTTCGCAAGCCGGCGTCGAAATCGACCTCATCGTACGCGGTGTGTGCATGCTCCGACCGGGCGTCCCGGGGCTTTCGGAAAATATTCGCGTCCGCTCCATCATCGGCCGCTTCCTCGAACACCACCGTATTTTCTACTTCCTGGCCGGCGGCAGGGAATGCGTCTATCTGTCGAGTGCCGACTGGATGGAACGCAATTTCTTCAAGCGCATCGAACTGGCCTTCCCCATTCTCGACCCCAAGCTCAAGAAACGCGTCATCACCGAGGGTTTGAAATTCTACCTGGCCGACAACCAGCAAAGCTGGGAAATGAACAGCCAGGGCAATTACCAGCGACGCCGTTCATCGCGCAGCAAACCGCACAATGTGCAGAGCGAGCTGATGTTACTGCTCGGAAATGCCTAGTAGTGCAACACTACACTAGCTCGGCCCCTCGCCCGCCGGCGCTCGCACCCTCGCCGCCAAATGCTCCCCCTGGCGGCACGGCGCCTCGTCGGGCTGAGAGATGGGGAAAATTGCATGCATCATCGGGCAAAAAATCGTCGCTGCGGTAAGATAAGCGCTCCGAATCACAGCCCAGTATTTTCTTCAATGCATCAAGTGCGGTACAAATCCATCCTGGCCGGCCTGATGGCGCTGAGCCTCCTGGCATGCTCTTCTTCAGGAACGAAACCGACCGCCTACACCGCCGAGTCCTTCGATGCCGAATCGCCATTCCAGTATCGCAGCGATCTGCCGCCCCTCGTACTCTGCGAACACGGCAAACGCGCCCTGCTCAGCCAGGGTTATGAAGTCGACGCATCGTCTCCCGGCAATATCCGTGGTTCGAAATCCTTTCAGCCGCAAGCCGAACAGCAGGTTCAACTGCGCATCACGCTGGTCTGCCTGGAAACCGGACACGACTCGACCATTTACGCCAATGCGCTGCAAACCCACTACGAACTCAAGGCCGGCGGGAGCAGCACGGGTCTGTCGGTGGCCGGACTGGGCTCGATCTCGGTGCCCTGGCCGGTCGAGAAAAGCTCGCTGGTCAAGGTCGGCGAAGAAACGGTGACCGACCCCGACTTCTACTATCGCCTATTCAGCCTGATCGAAATGCTCAAGGAGTGAAGCGGCGTCCTTGACGATCAGGCCCGCCGAACGCCGACGACGCCTTCGACGTCGTGGATCAGCGTCAGCGTCTTCTGCATCTGCTGCAGATTGGTGATTTCGACGGTAAAGCTCATGTGCGCCTTGCCCTGCTTGGACTGCGTATTGACGCCGATCACATTGAGCCGCTCGCGGGTGAATATTTCGGAGATGTCGCGCAACAGGCCCTGACGATCGTGCGCGTCGACAATGATGTCGGTTGCGAAAACGCCGGTCGTCGTCTGTCCCCAGTCGGTTTCGATGACCCGTTCAGGATGCAGGGCGGCCAGGTTGGCGAAATTGGAACAATCCATCCGATGGATGGAGATTCCCTTGCCACGCGTGATGAATCCCTGGATTTCGTCCGGCGGGGCCGGTTTGCAGCAACGCGCCAGCTGCGTCAGCAATTTGTCGACCCCAACGATCAGGATGCCCTGGTTGCCCTCGACCGGCTTGCTCGGTTTGGTCAACACCTCGTCCGGCAGTTGCGTTTCGGCCAGCAGGTCGCCACCCTTGGCCACGGCCTGGAACTGCCGCTGGTTCAGGTCGCCGCGGGCGGCGGCGATATACAGATCATCGGAGCGCGCGAAGCCGAGCTTGTGCGACAACTCTTCGATGTTCGCCCCGGTCTGGCCCGCCCGCTGCAATTCCTTGGTGATCAGGCCGCGCCCTTCTGACAGCGTTTCTTCCAGCGCCAGATTGGAGAACCACCCACGCACCTTGACCCGCGCACTCTTGGTATGGATATAGCCGAGGCTGGGATTGAGCCAGTCGCGCGAAGGACCGCCGACCTTGGCGGTGACGATCTCGACCTCCTGCCCGGTTTCCAGCGAGGTGTTGAGCGGCACCAGTTGACCGGCCACCTTGGCCCCCCGGCAGCGGTGACCGAGATCGGTATGGACGCGATAGGCGAAATCGACCGGGGTCGAGCCGGCCGGCAGATCGACCACCTTGCCGTGCGGGGTTATGACGTAGATCGTCTCGTCGAGCGCCGCCTGCTTGTAGTGCTTGACCCAGTCCGAGCTGTCGGCGACTTCGTTTTTCCAGGTCAGCAACTGACGGAGCCAGGCGATCTTCTCGTCGTAGTCGTCCTCGGCATTCCGCTTGCTGCCTTCCTTGTAGCGCCAGTGGGCGGCAACGCCGAGTTCGGCATGATTGTGCATGTCCCAGGTGCGGATCTGGATTTCCAGGCTGCGCCCGTCCGGACAGCGCACCGCCGTATGCAGCGAACGGTAGTAATTGCCTTTGGGATTCGAGATGTAATCGTCGAATTCCTTGGGAATCGGCTGCCACAGGTTGTGCACGATGCCGAGCGCGGTGTAGCAGTCTTTCAGGTCGTCGACGATGATGCGCAGGGCGCGCACGTCGTAGACCTCGGAAAACTCGACCCCTTTCTTGCGCATCTTGTTCCAGATGCTGTAGATGTGTTTCGGCCGACCGTAGATTTCGGCTTTGCCGACCCCGGCCGCTGCCAGTTCCGTGCGGACCCTGGCCACCGCGTCGACGATGAACTGTTCGCGCTCGCTGCGCTTTTCATCCAGCAGTTTGGCAAGTTTCTTGTAGATATCGGGATGAATGAAGCGGAAAGACAGGTCCTCCAGCTCCCATTTCAGTTCCCAGACGCCGAGGCGGTTGGCCAGCGGCGAGTATAGTTCCAGGGTTTCGCGCGCCACCTGGACGCGCAACTCGTCCGGATTGGCCGCATAGAAACGCAAGGTCTGCGTCCGGCTGGCCAGGCGCAGGAGGACGACGCGGATATCCTCGACCATGGCGAGCAGCATCTTGCGCAGCACTTCGACCTGCGCCTTCATCTCGGTCGGATTGACTTCGCCGGCTTCGATGTTGGTGGCGACGAAGCCCTTGG
>JAJXVG010000025.1 GCA_021782315.1 Pseudomonadota bacterium
CTGGAGTCGAAGGACAGGTAATTTCCTTGCAACTGGGAAAAACGGGCTGCGGCCCGTTTTTTTTGTCAAAATTTACTGACCGGGCGGCCGCATATGAAAAACGCCGACCGGATTCAGGCGGTCGGCGTTTCTCCGGAACGATCGCCGGAATCCTTAGGGGACGAGGCTTTGGGTCAGGCCGGCAGCGGTTCGGCGTTGCCGAGGGCGACGGTGTTCATGCCGCCATCGACATACATGATTTCGCCGGTGATGCCGCTGGCCAGGTCGGACAGCATGAAGGCGGCGGCATTGCCGACTTCGTCGATGGTCACGTTGCGGCGCAGCGGCGCATTGTGCGAGTTGTAGGCGAGCAGCTTGCCGAAATTGCCGATACCGGAAGCGGCCAGGGTCTTGATCGGACCGGCCGAGATGGCGTTGGCGCGAATGCCTTCGGGGCCGAGACAGAAGGCCAGGTAGCGGGTTGCCGCTTCGAGGCTGGCCTTGGCCAGGCCCATGGTGTTGTAATTCGGCATGGTGCGTTCGGCGCCGAGATAGGAAAGGGCCAGCGTCGAGCTCTTGCGACCCTGCATCATCGGCCGGGCGGCCTTGACCAGCGCCGGATAGCTGTATGATGAAATTTCGTGGGCGATACGAAAGGCATCTCGGTTGATGCCATTCAGGAAATCGCCCTCGATGGCTTCGGTCGGTGCGTAAGCGATGGAGTGGACCAGGCCGTCCAGCCCGTCCCAGCGCTTGGCCAGTTCGACGAACAGGTTTTCGATTTGCTCGTCGCTACCGACGTCGAGCGGAATGGTGATATCGCTACCGAATTCGGCGGCGAACTTCTTGATGCGATCTTCGAAGCGCTCGTTCTGGTAGGTGAAGGCGAGTTGAGCGCCTTCACGATGACATGCCTTGGCGATGCCGTATGCAATGGAATGCTTGGAAAGCAGTCCGGTGATCAGTATTTTCTTGTCGGCGAGAAAGCCCATGTGTTGTTCTCCCTAAGGGGTTTAGCCGCGAGATTATAAACCCGGAAACAAGGATTCGCGGTACGCGAACATGCTTTCCAATCGGGCTTCACATATTGGGATAGGTCGGTCCTTCGCCGCCTTGCGGTACGACCCAGTTGATGTTTTGGGTCGGGTCCTTGATGTCGCAGGTCTTGCAATGCACGCAATTTTGCGCATTGATCTGCAATCGCGGATTGCCGCCGGTTTCATCGCGCAGGATTTCGTAGACGCCGGCCGGGCAGAAACGCTGTTCCGGCGCGTCGTACTGGGTCAGGTTGATGCGGATCGGTACGCCGGCATCCTTCAGTTGCAGGTGGCAGGGCTGGTCTTCCTCGTGATTGGTGCTGGAAAGGAATACCGAGGACAGCCGGTCGAAGGTGACGACCCCGTCCGGTTTGGGATAGGCGATCGCCTGGCATTCGGCCGCCGGTTTCAGCTTGGCGTGATCGGGCGTGCGATTGTGCAGGGTCCACGGCGCCTTGCCGCGCAGCACGAGCTGATCGATGCCGAACATGACGGAGCCGAGCGTCAGGCCCTTGTTCATCCACGGTTTGAAATTCCG
The DNA here is from genome assembly GCA_021782315.1 of Pseudomonadota bacterium. Taxonomy (GTDB): domain Bacteria; phylum Pseudomonadota; class Gammaproteobacteria; order Burkholderiales; family Rhodocyclaceae; genus Azonexus. The sequence continues at coordinate 1,555 of JAJXVG010000025.1, forward strand.
GCTCCGATGCAATTCTTCGTAGAGCCAACTTTTCTTGAAGGCGGCCGGGTAGGCGGCCAGTTCATCGCGCTGGCGTTCGGCGGCCAGGGCGTCGAAACAGGCTTCGGCGGCCAGCGAGCCAGTCTTGATGGCGCAATGCGATCCCTTAATGCGGGCGGCGTTGAGGAAACCGGCATCGTCGCCGATCAGGGCACCGCCAGGGAAGGTCAGCTTGGGCAGCGATTGCAGGCCGCCGGCAGTCAGGGCGCGGGCGCCGTAAGCGATACGCTTGCCGCCTTCGAGAAAGCGGCGGATTTCCGGATGCGTCTTGAAACGTTGGAATTCCTCGTAGGGCGACAGGTACGGATTGCTGTAGCCAAGGCCGACGACGAAGCCGACGGCGACCTGGTTGTTTTCCAGGTGGTAAAGAAAGCCGCCGCCGTAAGTGTCCGGCTGCATCGGCCAACCGCCGCTGTGTATGACCAGGCCGAGCTGGTGTTTGTCCGGCTGGATTTCCCAGAGTTCCTTGAGGCCGATGCCATAGGTTTGCGGGTCGACGCCGTCGCGCAGCTGGAATTTTTCCTCCAGTTGCTTGCCGAGATGGCCGCGGCAGCCTTCGGCGAACAAGGTGTATTTGCCATGCAGCTCCATGCCGGGCTGGAAATTCGGACCTTCCGAACCATCATGCCGGCGCCCCATGTCGCCGGTGGCAACCCCCTTGACCGCGCCATTTTCATCGAACAGAACCTCGGCGCCGGCAAAGCCCGGGTAGATATCGACGCCCAGCGCCTCGGCCTGTTCGCCAAGCCAGCGGCAGACGTTGCCGAGCGAGATGACGAAGTTGCCCTCGTTGTGAAAACAGCCCGGCAGGAGGCTGTTCGGTATTCTGGTCGCGCCGCTTTCCGAGAGGATGAAGAAACGGTCTTCGGAAACAGGTGCGTTGAGCGGCGCGCCGTCTTTTTGCCAATCGGGCAACAACTCGCTCAGGGCGCGGGGATCCATGACGGCACCCGACAGGATGTGGGCGCCGATCTCGGCACCTTTTTCGATCAGGCAAACAGCCAATTCCCGGCCTTTTTCCGCCGCCAGCTGTTTCAGGCGGATGGCTGCCGCCAGGCCGGCCGGACCGCCGCCGACGATGACGACGTCGAATTCCATGGCTTCGCGTTCCATGATATCTCCTTGTTTTATTGTTGGCTTGCTTTCAATACGGTACAGTATGGAAAAGTATTGATCAACCCCACGCTGGTATTCGCATTTATGGAAAACAGGAAAAAACTCATTCACGTCACGAAGATGCCCATCCGGTGGGGCGACATGGACGCCTACGGGCACGTCAACAACACCGTCTATTTCCGCTACATGGAGCAGGCGCGGGTCGAATGGATCGAGGCCTGGCAGGTGCCCGTTCGTCCGGGCGGCGCCGGACCGGTGATCATCAATGCCAGTTGCACCTTCCTGATCCCGATGGGCTATCCGGGAACGGTCGAGGTGCGTACCTATGTCGGCGGCATCGGTCGCTCCAGTTGCCAGACCTATGTCGAAATGCGCATCGAGGGCGATGAGCGGATTTACGCCGAAGGCGCCGCCAAGGTCGTCTGGATGGATACGCAAACCGGAAAATCGGTGCCTTTGCCCGATCACGTACGGGCTTCGCTCGAAGCGGAGTAAACTCCCAGCCCATTGCATCGTCGAATCTGAAAAGCATGGGCAAACGGAAAATCTGGGAAAAACTGCTGTCGAGCGAACGACTGGGGGCCGGCAAGGCTCCCGGCACGGCCGAGCGTACGGCTTTCCAGCAGGATTACGACCGCATCGTCTTTACTTCCGCCTTTCGGCGCCTGAAGGACAAGACCCAGGTCTTTCCGCTGTCGAAAAGCGATTACGTGCGCACCCGCCTGACCCACAGCCTTGAGGCCAGTTGCGTCGGGCGTTCGCTGGGGGCCGTGGTCGGTCGCGAGATCATCGCCCGGCACGGCCTGCAGCACGTCGAGTCCGGCGATTTCGGCGCCATCGTCGCCGCCGCCTGTCTGGCCCACGATATCGGCAATCCGCCTTTCGGCCATGCCGGTGAGGATGCCATTCGCGAGTGGTTTCGTCATTCCGGCCTGCTCGAACGACACGATTTCAGCCCGGCGCAAAAGAGCGATTTCGAACGTTACGAAGGCAATGCCCAGGGTTTTCGCATCGTCAGCCGCCTGCAGAGTCCGGCCAATCCCGGTGGCTTGCAGTTAAGCAGCGCGGTACTGGCTACCTTTACCAAATACCCGCGCCCGTCGCATCTCGATGTCGAACTCGATGGCAAAAGCGGCAAGAAATTCGGTTTTTTCCAGCAGGACGCCGAGGCCTTCCGGCAGGTCGCGTGCGCTACAGGGTTGGTCGAACGCGTCCCGAACAATGCCTGGCGACGCCATCCGCTGGCTTTCCTGGTAGAAGTGGCGGACGACACCTGCTATCTGATCGTCGACCTGGAAGATGCCGCTCGGCTGGGCTTCGTCCCGTACAAGGATGCCGAATGCCTGCTTGCCGACCTGGCCGGCAACACGATCAGCGGCGGTCGCCTCGACCGCCTGCACGACCCGAAGGAGCGCCTCGAATACCTGCGCGCCAAGGCCATCGGCTGCCTGCTGGAAAGTGCGGCGGCCGTCTTCCTGGAAAACGAGGAGTCGATCCTGTCCGGCAGCTTCGACGACGAGTTGCTGGAAAATTCGCCGATTGCCCATCCCTTGCAGGCGATACTCAAGCTGGCCAAGGAAACCATCTATACCGCACGGCCGGCCCTGGAAATTGAAACCGCCGGTTTCGAGGTGCTCGGCGCCCTGCTTGGGCTGTTTACCCACGCAGTCGAGGCGAGGGCAGGGCATGCCCGTTTCACGACCCGCGAGCGCATGCTGCTCAAGTTGCTGCCGACCCAGTTCCTCGGCCACGACGGCGAACCCGATGCCGACCCCTACGTCCGTCTGCTGCAGGTGGCCGATTTCGTCGCCGGTATGACGGATTCGTACGCGGTCGATACCTACCGCAAGCTCAAGGGCGTCGACCTGCCCGTCTGAACCGGTCGCCGCGATTTTTCGCTTGCCAAAAAGCGATGACTGTACAAAAATACAGGTATTGATTTTTAGCGGAGGCCGGCCATGAAACTCACGCCACGTCAGCAGGAAATTCTCGATTTCATCAAAAGCACGCTGGAAGTCCTTGGCGCGCCGCCGACCCGCATGGAAATTTCCAGCGCCTTCGGTTTCGCTTCGCCCAATGCGGCCGAAGACCATCTCAAGGCGCTCGCCAAGAAGGGGGCCATCGTCCTTGAGCCGGGTTCGGCGCGCGGTATCCGGCTGGTCGAGCAACTGGGCCTGCCGCTGATCGGCAGCGTTGCCGCCGGCTCTCCCATTCTTGCCGTCGAGAACGTGCAGGGGCGCTACGCCCTCGATGCCAGCCTGTTTTCGCCGAAAGCCGATTTCCTGCTCAAGGTGCGCGGCCTGTCGATGATCGACGCCGGCATCTTCGATGGCGACCTGCTCGCCGTGCACAAGACGACCCAGGTTCGCGACGGCCAGATCGTCGTCGCCCGACTCGACGAGGAAGTGACCGTCAAGCGGCTGGAACGCAGCGACGGCCGGATTCGCTTGATTGCCGAGAACCCCGATTTCGAACCGATTGTCGTCGACCCGGAAGCGGTTGAATTCGCCATTGAAGGCATTGCCGTCGGCCTGATTCGCGGGGCCGTCTCGAAACTGTCATGAAGGCCGCGCCGTTGCCGGTCGCTTTGGCGGATGTCCTGGCCAGGGGCGATGTCTGGCGCGGCGACAGCCTGGCGTCATTGCCGGAAACCGCCATCCCGAGCGGTTATGCCGAACTCGATGCCGAATTGCCGGGGGGCGGCTGGTCGCGGGGAGGCCTGACGGAAATCCTGATCGACCGCAAGGGGGTCGGCGAGATGAGCCTGTTGCTGCCGGCATTGGCCGCCTTGTCGGCGGCGGGCGGCTGTCTGGCGCTGGTCGCGCCGCCCTGGCAGGTCCACGCCCCGGCCTGGGCGGCGGCCGGCGTCGCCCTGGAGCGCCTGGTCGTCGTCCGGGCCGGCCAACATGTCGCCTGGTGTGTCGAACAGTTGCTGGTCAGCGGCGGTTTTGCCGGCGTCCTGGCCTGGCCGGCGGCGACCATCGATGCCCGGAGCTTGCGGCGGCTGCAGGTAGCGGCCGAAGGGCGGCCGGTTTTTGTCTGTTTGTGGCGGCCGCTCGCCGCATCAAAGGATGCGTCGCCGGCCCCCTTGCGTCTCGTCGCTGCGGCCGGCGATAACAGCCTGGCGGTGCGCATCATCAAGCGGCGCGGCCGTCCGGTTTCCCGGCCGCTTGCCTTGTCCGTTCCTCGTCCCATTTCTTCCGCCGGGAGATATTCGCGTGCTGTGGCTGGCCCTGCACTTTCCCCTGTTGCCGATCGAGGCCCTGCCGCTGCGCCGGTCGCCTAGCGCAATCGTTGCCCGTGGGCGGGTGCAGGTTGGAGACGAGCAGGCGCGGGCGGCGGGAATTCAGGTCGGACAAAAACTGTCGACGGCGCTCGGCCTGCTGCCCGAACTGGCCGTTTTCGAGCGCGATGCGGCGCGCGAGCGGCAGGCGCTGGAAAATCTCGCCTGCTGGGCCGGGCGCTTCACGCCGACGATCAGCCTGTCGGCGCCCGCTACGCTGCTGCTCGAAATCGGCGCCTGCCTGCGTTTGTTCGGCGGTTCGGAAGCGATCGTGGCGGCGGCGCTGGCCGGCTGCGCAGAGCAGCACTACACGGTGAGCTGGGCGGCGGCGCCGACGCCGCTCGGGGCCTTCTGGCTGGCCCGGGCCAATGGCGGCATGGTGGTCGATGCCCCCGGTTTGTCGACCGCCCTGGCCGCCTTGCCCTGTACCGTCCCCGGCTGGCCGTCGGCGCTGGTCGGCCGGCTCGAATCCTTCGGTCTGAAGCGCCTGGGCGATCTCCGTCAATTGCCCGGGGCCGGCCTGCGTCGGCGTATCGGCAACGGGGCGGTCGATGAACTGTTACGGGCCTGGGGCGATCTGCCCGATCCGCAAAAGAAATTCATTTTCCCGGAAAACTTCGCCATGCTCATCGAGCTGCCGGCCCGCGTCGAGCATGCCGAAGCCCTGGTTTTTGCCGGCCAGCGCCTGCTCGCGGCATTGGCCGGCTGGCTGGCCGGGCGGCAACTGCTGCTTCGTCGCTGCACCCTGCGATTGATTCACGACGACGGTGCACCCTCGCTGCTGCCGCTGAGTTTTGCCGAAGCAAGCGCCGATGAAGAGCGTTTCCTGCGCCTGTTGCGCGAACATCTCGGGCGTCTGCAACTGCGGGCGCCGGTCGAAGCCCTGCACCTGCGAGCCGACGAACTGCTTGTCCGCTCCGCTGCCAGCGCCCATCTGTTCGAACAGGCCGTTGCCGGGGAGGGGGCGCCGGCCTGCCTGGAGCGCCTGCGCGCCCGCCTGGGCGAAGGGGCGGTGCAGATACTCGCGCTGGCCGCCGATTATCGACCGGAATGCGCGACGCAGGCACGCGATGCGCTTGCCAATTTGGGCCGAAATGCCGGAATGGTCGGCGTTTCCGAGTGGCCTCGTCCTTTGTGGCTGTTGCCGCTTCCGCAGGCACTGGCCGAGCATGCCGGTGGCCCGTATTGGCTGGGCCAGCTCAAGTTGCTGTCACGGCCGGAGCGACTGGAAAGCGGTTGGTGGGACGAGGGCGAGGCCGTGGGCGATGTGCGGCGCGACTATTTCGTCGCCCGTAATTCGCAGGGCCAATGGGCCTGGATCTTCCGCGATGCCGAAGGCTGGTTCCTGCACGGCCTGTTCGCCTGAACGGGCGGGGATGAAGCCATGTCGCTGCCCGCTTACGCCGAACTGCATTGCCTCTCCAATTTCAGCTTCCTGCGCGGCGCCTCGCATCCGGAAGAACTGGCCGAACGAGCCGTCGCGCAAGGCTACACGGCACTGGCGCTGACCGATGAATGTTCGCTGGCCGGGGTCGTGCGGGCGCACCTGGCGGCCAGGGCGGCCGGCCTGAAATTCATCGTCGGCAGCGAAATGACATCGGTCGACGGCCTGAAGCTGGTTTTCCTGGCCTGCAATCGCCATGGTTACGGCAATCTTTCGGCCCTGGTCACGCTGGCCCGGCGGCGGGCGGAGAAGGGCGGCTATACGTTGCAGCGCAACGATCTGGAAGCTGTTTCGCCGAGTGGTGCCGTGCCCGACTGTTTGCTTCTCTGGATACCGGATGAGCCGCCTTCGGTCGAGGACGGCCGCTGGCTGGCCGAGCGCTTTCCGGGGCGGTGCTGGATCGCCGTCGAACTTCACGCCGGGCCCGACGATGCTGCCCGGCTCGCCGGACTACAGCAGCTTGGCGAAACCTGCGGCCTGCCCCTGGTGGCGGCCGGCGACGTTCATATGCACGTCAGGGCCCGCCGCCCGGTGCAGGATGTGCTGACGGCGCTGCGCCTGAAAACCAGCGTTTTCGAGGCGGGGCATGCGCTGTTTCCCAACGGCGAGCGGCATCTGCGTTCGCGCTTGCGCCTGTCGCGGCTCTATCCGCCCGAATTGCTGGCCGAAACCCTGAATGTCGCCGCCCGCTGCGAGTTTTCGCTCGACGAATTGCGCTATGAATATCCGGAGGAAATCGTCCCTGCCGGGGAAACGCCCGACTCCTGGTTGCGCGCCGAAACCGGGCGCGGCCTGATCCGGCGTTACCCATCGGGCGTACCCGTGAGCGTGCGCGAACGTATCGAGCACGAACTGGCGCTAATTGCCGACATGGCCTACGCCTCGTATTTCCTCACGGTCTACGACATCGTTTGTTTTGCCCGCAGCCGGGACATTCTTTGCCAGGGGCGCGGCTCGGCGGCCAATTCGGCGGTCTGCTACGCCCTGGGCATCACCGAGGTCGATCCGGCCCGTTCGGCGCTGCTCTTCGAGCGTTTCATCTCGAAGGAGCGCGGCGAGCCGCCGGACATCGACGTCGATTTCGAGCACGAGCGGCGCGAGGAGGTCATCCAGTACATTTATGGCAAGTATGGCCGCGAGCGGGCCGCGCTGGCGGCGGCGGTCATCAGCTACCGGACCCGGGGCGCCTTGCGCGATGCGGGTCGGGCGCTCGGTTTCGGCGCCGCCCAGATCGATGCCCTGACTGCTTCCCTGGCCTGGTGGGACAAGCGCGAGCAGTTGCCGGAGCGCTTTGCCGAGCTTGGTTTCGATCCACTGGCGCCGCGTGTCGAGAAATGGCTGGCCATGGCCGAGGCGCTGCGCGGCTTCCCTCGCCACCTGACACAACACGTCGGCGGTTTCGTCATTTCGCGCGGCCCCCTGTCGCGGCTGGTTCCGGTCGAAAATGCGGCGATGGCCGAGCGCAGCGTCATCCAGTGGGACAAGGACGACCTCGATGCGATGGGCATGATGAAGGTCGATATCCTGGCGCTCGGCATGCTTTCGGCCATCCGCCGGACATTGCAGATGGTCGGCCGCTCCCTGGGGCGGCCTTTCGCCATGCAGGATATCCCGAGCGAGGATGCCGAAACCTATGAAATGCTCTGTCATGCCGACAGCGCGGGGGTCTTTCAGGTCGAGTCGCGCGCCCAGATGGCCATGCTGCCGCGCCTGCGGCCGCGGAATTACTACGATCTCGTGGTCGAAGTCGCCCTGGTCCGGCCCGGGCCGATCCAGGGCGACATGGTTCATCCCTACCTGAAGCGGCGGCAGGGCAAGGAAGCGATAGACAAGATATCGCCCGCCGTCGACGCCGTGCTGGCCCGTACCTGCGGCGTGCCGATTTTCCAGGAGCAGGTCATGCAACTGGCGGTCGTCGCCGCCGATTTCACCCCGGGCGAGGCCGACCAGTTGCGCCGTTCGATGGCCGCCTGGCGCCGCAAGGGGGGGCTCGAACATTTCGAGCACAAGCTGCTGGCCGGCATGGAGAAGAACGGCTTGCCGGAGAGCTTCGCCCGGCGTGTTTTTGCGCAGATCCAGGGGTTCGGCGAATACGGTTTTCCCGAATCGCATGCCGCCAGCTTCGCCTTGCTCGTCTATGCCTCTGCCTGGCTCAAGTGCCATCATTCGGCCGCCTTCCTGTGCGGCCTGCTCAACAGCCAGCCGATGGGTTTCTATTCCCCTTCGATGCTCATACAGGATGCCCGCCGCCATGGCGTCAGCGTGCTGCCGCCCGATGTCGCGAGCAGCGACTGGGACAGCCGCCTCGACGAAAACGGCGCCGTTCGCCTAGGCCTGCGCCAGATTGGCGGCCTGGCAAAATCAGCCGGTGAACGGATTGTCGCGGTCAATCGAAAAACTCACCCCTTTGCCAGCATAGCCGATCTCGCTTGCCGGGCCGGATTGCACGGGCGCGATCTTGACCGGCTCGCCGCGGCCGACGCCCTGCAAAGCCTGGCCGGCCATCGTCGACAGGCGGCCTGGGCGGCGACGGCGGTGGCGACGCAGGGCGATCTCTTCGACGGGCAGCCGATGCGCGAGGCGATTCCCCGGTTTCCCGAGGCCAGGGAGGGCGAAAACCTGGTCGCCGATTACCGCAGCCTGGGCCTGAGCTTGCGCAGCCATCCGCTGTCCCTGTTGCGCCGGCAGTTGACCGAACGTCGTTTCGTCGCCGCCGGCAAGCTGGAAGCAGCCGGCCATCGCGCCCTGGTCCGCGCCGCCGGTATCGTCGTCGGCCGCCAGCGCCCGGGCACCGCAACCGGGATCGTCTTCGTCACGTTGGAAGACGAAACCGGGCTGGTCAATATCGTCGTCCATCCGGAACTTGTCGCCCGGCAGCGGCGCGAACTGCTCGCTTCGACGCTGCTCGGCGTCTATGGCCAATTGCAGGTCGAGGGCGAAGTCATCCACCTGCTTGCCAAGCGCCTGGTCGACCTTTCCTCCTGGCTCGGCCGCCTGGAAACATCGAGCCGCGATTTTCACTGATGGCCGGCCAGTAGCAGTGGAAAGACAGTTGCGGGGAAGTTTGGCCCGGGTTCTTCCAGGCCATTTTTGCGCCGGCTGTCCTGACCGAGGTCATTCTGCAATTATTTCCCGACGCCGGCCGGCGAAAGCGTTGATAATTCGCATCGATCGGAAAAGCCACGCTTTTGCGCCCGGGCACCGTTCCCGAAACCTTACCCATTGCCCTATCGATGCCATGAAATACGGAAAAATCGCCGGCCTGTTTGTTCTAGCCTTTCTCTTGAATCATGGCGCCCCGGAAATTCTCGATCATCTCGCCCGTCTCGACGGACCCGATGCGGTTATCGCCAGCACGCTGTGGTGCCTGGGAATTTTTCTGGTATTTGGCTGGGCTTGCAGCAAGCTGTCGGAAGGGACCGTTTTCCCGAATTTCACCTTGCAGCTCCTGGTCGGCATCGTCCTGCACGATGCGCTGGGGCCCATCGCGCCACACGTCATGATTCCGGTCGTCGTATGCACCGCGCTGGCCGCCATCATTCTCAAGGGTGGCGGCGACGAGGTGGACCGCCTGGATTTCGTCAGGATCGCCTTTCCGACCCTGATGATCGCCGTGCTGGGTTATCTGCTGACCTTTTTTGTCATGTTTCCCATCCTGATGGCTTTCGGTCTCGACGGAAAAACCGCCGCTCTCCTGGCGGCCATTCTTGGTTCGACCGATCCGGCCGCACTGATCCCGACCTTGAAAAACATTCTCTTCAAGGACGAATACAAACGCCTCAACGACATTGCCGTTGCCGAAAGCGCACTCAACGACGCCGTCGGCGCCATTTTCACGGCGGCGGTGGCCGCCATGGTCATGGCCGGCACCACGGTCGATTCGCTGGCTTCCCTGGCCGGCGGACTGTTCGGTGCGGAAAACATGGCGCTGCTCGGAAAACAATTCATATTCGGTTCGATCGCCGGCATGGTAGGTTGGGCCGCCATGCACGGCTACGACATCTACAAGTCGCGGGACCATGCACGGGATATCGGCGAGACTGCTTTCGATTTCGCCATCGTGCTGGCGGTGCCGCTGCTAACTTTCCTGCTGGCGCAAGTGATTCACGGCAACGGTTTTCTCGCCGCCTTCGTCGCCGGCCTGCTGGCCAACTACAACCACGGCAGGCAGTATTTCCATACGACGCTGCGCACCATGGAGATACAGATCGAGAGTATCGCCAAGCCGACCATTTTCATGATGGTCGGGCCCTTCGTAGCCTTGGGCGATCTTTGGCACACGGCCTTCCTGGGCATGATCGTATCGCTTGCCTTCATCCTGATCGCCAGGCCGGTCGCGGTCATGTTGTCCCTGCTGCCGACCAATTTGACCATGAAAGACAAGCTCTTCCTGAGCATAGTACGGGAGACCGGCGTTATTCCGGTCGTGCTGGCCGTCATCACGGTGGCGCAATTTCCCGAACTGAATCTGCTGATGCCGCTGACTGCCTGGGTGGTTATCTGGACGCTGACCTTGCTGCCGGCCCTTACGCCGTGGTGGACGAGAAAACTGGGCGTCGCCCAATAACGGGCGACCGGGTGGGGGGATTGCCCGGAAATCGGTCTTGCGCCGCCATCCCGCTGGCTCCGGAATGCGACCAAGCCTTGGCAGGCCGCCAGTTGCCTTGACCTTGTTCTATGACTCTTGGTTTTTCCTATGGCAAGCATGCCGATAAGCCATAGAATGTAGGCCCTGTTATCCCAATGCGATATTTCATGAAACAAATTATCTTCGATTGGCCGCAATCCGCAAAAGAACTGGTGCGCCAGGCAAAGGCCGGCAGCGACCTGGCCAGGTTGATCATGGACGGAGTCGATGAGGTAGAGTCCTGGCTGATCGCCCGGGAAATAGTGCCCATGCTTGAGGAAAAAGGGCTATGGACGATCAACTTCAGCCGGGACGGAGATACTTCCGAAGCGAGAACGGCATCGTGCATCCCCTTGCCGGACGGCAGTGCCTTCATCTGCAATTCGCTCGGTACCTGGCGGCCCCTGGAAGCGCATGAGGCGGTGCAGGAAATGCAATACATCGGTGCTCGTTACGCTCCCGGCGAGCACTGGTCGACTGGTTTCAAGGCCTTTCTCCTTGAGTCGGACGGTCGTTCCGAGCCGATCGGCCCGCTGGCCTTCGCCGAACTCTGGACGGAAGTCACCGGGGTGAAATTGACCGGTTTCGGCGCGGGGATACACGACCGCATCGAGGCCATCGGTTACGACGTGGTCGACAAGGTGTTCACGACGCAGGGGCGTCTCGGTCTGTAGCCGAAGGGCAGTATCCGAGGCCGGAGCAGTCAGGCAAGGTCAGGCGGCCGTTGGCGATGCGCGGTGTCGGCCCGGTATCCTCGGCGAACCATTCGCCCGTCGCCAGGCCATGCACGGCATGCGGCGCGACGGCGGCCGCCAGATGGGCGCAGGTGAGCAGACCGCAGGCGCTCTCCAGCCCGGAGGTGACGATCACTTCAAGTCCGGCGGCGCGGGCGCGCTGCGCCAGTTCGACACTCGCCGGCAGACCGCCGTGGCGTGCCGGTTTGACCACGATGCGACGGACCGGCGGCTGGCTGAAAAACGCCCTGTCGAGAAGATGGACGGACTCGTCGACAGCCAGTGGAAAGCCTGCCTTGACCTGCAGCCCGGCGAGCAGGACGGGGTCGGGTTCGGCCAGCGGCTCTTCCAGTCCTTCGACGGGAAGCCCGGCGCAGGCTTCGACGATGCGCCGCGCGTCGCTGAGATTCCAGGCGCGGTTGGCATCGAGCCGCAACTGCAATGTGGCCGGCAAATCCCTGGCCAAACGGTGCAGGTCGAAAATTTCGGCCGCCACCGGGTAAAGCCCGAGCTTGAACTTGACGATGGAGAAACCCGCTGCGGCGGCCTCGTTCAGCGCCCCGGGATCGAAATTCAAAACGGATCCGAAATTCCGGTTCACCGCGATACCGACAAGGGGCGGTCCGCCGCTCAGCCAGGCGTTGAGCGGCAACCCGGCACGCTGGGCGGCGAGGTCGAGACGGGCGGATGTCTCGGCGAAAGCGGCTGCGGCGGCCTCGCTGATGCCGAACTCGGGAAGGGGGGCGCAATCGCCCCAGCCGCTCAGGCCGTCGTCGGTTTGCAGGCGACGCAGGCGCCCCCGGCGCCGGTCGATTGCGCCCCGGCTGCTCTGCCACGGCTGCCTGAAGGGCAGGGCATAGGGCAGCCAGTCGGCGGCAACGATGTTCACGGCCGTTTGCGGTATTTGCCGAAATCGGGCGGGCGGCGTTCGAGCCAGGCATTGCGTCCTTCCTGGCCTTCCTCGCTCATGTAGAAGAGGCCGGTGGCATTGCCGGCCAGTTCCTGGATGCCGGCGAGGCCGTCGGTATCGGCGTTGAAGCCGGCCTTGATCATGCGCAGCGCCATCGGCGACAGCTTGAGCATGTCGCGGCACCAGTTCACCGTTGCTTCCTCGAGCCTGTCTACGGGCACCACGGCATTGACCAAACCCCAGTCGAGGGCGGTGGCGGCGTCGTACTGGCGGCAGAGCAGCCAGATTTCCTTGGCCCGCTTGAGACCGATGGTGCGCGCCATCAAGCCGGCGCCGAGGCCGGCGTCGAAGCTGCCGACCCGCGGTCCGGTCTGGCCGAAACGGGCATTGTCGGCGGCGATGGTGAGGTCGCAGACCAGGTGCAGGACATGGCCGCCGCCGATGGCATAGCCGGCGACCATGGCGACCACCGGCTTGGGCAGCCGGCGAATTTGCATCTGCAAATCGAGCACGTTGAGGTGCGGCGTGCCGCCTTCGTCGATATAGCCTTCGGCGCCGCGCAGCTTCTGGTCGCCGCCGGAACAGAAGGCCTCAGTGCCGGCGCCGGTCAGGATGATGGCGCCTATGGCCTGATCGTGATGGGCCCGGTGGAAGGCGTCGATCAGTTCCTTGACCGTTTCCGGACGAAAAGCGTTACGTCGTTCCGGTCGGTTGATGGTGATCCTGGCGATACCTTCGGCGGTGTCGTAAAGAATGTCGGTATACCTATAGGCGCTTTGCCAGTGAATGCTGTCTGTCATGATCCGGCGGTGGGTTGCGATGGCCGGAAGTATAGCCTCGGTCATGGCTCGATGGATTTGATCTGCCTTCCGGCCCGGGCGGAATCGGCGGCGAAAGGCACTGGCCGGGACCGGCTCCATGGTCTACAGTAAACAGATATTACATGCCTTTACATTTATTGCCCGTGCGGCAGCTGTCAGCGCGTGGGAGAATGCCTTTCCGATCATTTGCCGGGTATCCATCTTGAAAGAACGTCGCCGCTCTCCCCGCGTTTACCTCAAAGGTCATGTCTACCTGAGCCTGGGCGGGCAGCATCTTGAATTGCCGGCGGCTGACATCTCGGTTTCCGGAGTTGGCGTGCTGATCGACGCGACAACCTTCGGCGCCAGGCCGAGCGGCGAGGTCGGCGTCTGCCGCATCGACTCGCCCGACCTTGGCGGCCGGGTCGAGGCCTACGTCAGCATCATGCGCATGCGCCGTCTTGGCGAACGCCGCCTGCTCGGTCTCCGTTTCGAGTCGATCAGCGACGACGAACTGGAATTGATCCGCGAATACAAGCGGAAGAGCCGGGAAATTCCGGCTGCTTCCTGATTTTCAGGGCCGGAAGAAGCTTTCCAGGTCCTGGAAAACCGCATGTTCGGCGGTATGCCGGCGCAGGGCGATGACGTCCTCCAGTTTTTCCACCTGCTTCATCATTTGAGGCAGACGCTGGTCCTCGATGACCAACAGCCAGATCCTGCTCTGCTTGCCGTCGCCGACCGGCAGGCAGAGAATGCCTTCGACGTTGTAGGCGCGCCGGGAGAAGAGGCCGACGACGTGCGACATGACGCCGGGATGATTGTTGACATCGATTTCCAGCACGGCGCGGGCCAGGGTGTTTTGTTCCTTGCGGTTGATGGCGTTCATTTCAGGCTCCGATCATGTCGCGGTTGGCGGCGCCCGGCGGCACCATGGGATAGACCTTCTCTTCGCTGTCGATGCTGACGTGGATCAGGCAGGGGCCGGGGCGAGTGATGGCCTCGACCAGCGTCGCGCAGGGATTGGCCGCGAGGTCGAGGTCGACCGCGGCAATGCCGAGGCCCTGAGCGACCTTGATGAAATCGGGCCGGGCCTTGAATTGCGAAGCGAACAGGCGTTCGCCGTAGAACAGCGTTTGCTGCTGGTGCACCAGGCCGAGCGCCGAATTGTCCATGAGCACGATCTTGAGGTTCACATTTTCTTCGGCGGCGGTCACCAATTCCTGGATGTTCATCAGGATGGAGCCGTCGCCGGTGAAGCAGACCACGGTACGTTGCGGTTCGGCCAGCGCCGCGCCGATGGCGGCCGGCACGCCGAAGCCCATGGTGCCAAGCCCGCCGGAGGTCAGCCACTGGCGCGGCCGGCGCAGCGGGTAGGCCTGGGCCACCCACATCTGATGCTGACCGACATCGGTGGCGACGGTCGCCTCGTCGTCGAGACAGGCGGCGACGCTGCGGATCAGGCCAAAATGCGAACGCGGGTCGGCGGCGCCGTGCATGGCCAGGGGAAACTCGGTTTTCAGCGCCCGGCAGCGGTCAATCCACGCAGTCCTGGCATTGGCGCCGACCGCCGGCAGCAACTGGTCGAGCGCTTCCCCGACATCAGCGACGATGCCGATGTGCGCCGCCTTGATCTTGCCGAGTTCGGCCGGATCGATGTCGATATGGACGATTTTGGCCTGCGGGCAGAAGGCGGCGACCTTGCCGGTGGCGCGGTCGTCGAAGCGGGCGCCGACGGCGATCAGCAGGTCGCATTCTTCGAGAGCGAGATTGGTGTAGCGGGCGGCATGCATGCCCAGCATGCCGAGGGCCAGCGCGTGGTCGACCGGCATGGCACCCAGCGCCATCAGGGTCATCACCGTCGGCAAACTGGCTTTTTCGGCAAGTTCGATCGCCGTTCCTGCCGCCCCGGCATGAATGACGCCGCCGCCGAGATAAAGGACGGGGCGTTCGGCCGCGTTGATCAGCGCTGCGCAGCGGGCGATCAGCGCCGGGTCGGCGGCGGGGACCGCTTCGGCGCGACCGGGTTCGGGCCATTCGGCGATTTCGATTGCCTGGCTTTGCACGTCCTTCGGAATGTCGATCAGCACCGGGCCGGGGCGTCCCGAGGCAGCGATGGCGAAGGCCCGGGGAATGACGGTGAGCAGTTCCTCGGCCGACGACACCAGGAAATTGTGCTTGGTGATAGGGATGCTCAGGCCATAGGTATCGACCTCCTGGAAGGCGTCTGTGCCGATCATCGCTTTCGGCACCTGGCCGGTGATGGCGACCAGCGGGATGGAGTCCAGCTTGGCATCGGCGACGGCGGTCAACAGATTGGTGGCGCCGGGCCCCGAGGATGCCATGCAGACAGCAACCTGACCGGTGGCACGGGCCATGCCCTGGGCGACAAAGCCAGCGCCCTGCTCATGGCGGGCGAGCACATGGCGGATGGCGGTCGACTGGCCGAGCGCATCATAAATCGGCAGGATGGCGCCACCCGGATAGCCGGTAACGATGCGGATGCCCTGGCGTTCGAGCAGACGGACTGCGATCTGGGCGCCGGTGAGTGTTTCTGTCATGGATATTTCCTTTGGGTTGGTGGCGCAACCGACAGGCTCCAAAAAACAAAACCCCGCCGGTTTGCGCCGGCGGGGTTGAGGGACTGTATTAGCTTTGCTTACCCGATCCGCGACGGCGCGTGCTTGACGACGCCTACTACGACCACGCGTACGACGACCGGTTCAACTGCGTAGGCAGCGGCAGATCGGAGTTCGGGCTTAGCGTGCATGCGGATTGCGGTTTCGAAAATTGGGAAGAGCGACAACTATCGCCGAGACAATGCAGAAAATCAAGCCCATTGCGGTCAGGGGTATTCGATGAGAAATTGCGGGTATCGGCTCAGGGAAAAAACAGGGTATACATGAAAAAAGTTGGGGGTTTGCATGACTGATGGAGGTGGCAGCACCGAAATCGGGCAGGTTCAGCTCTTTCACGCCAGCCTGCTGTGGCCTCTGCAACTCGAACCCTTGATGGTCAGCGGTGCCGAGGGGCGGCATTGGGAGGTCTTCGAGTCGACCACTGCGGCGCATCCGTGGCAGCGCATCGACGACGAATTCATCGAGGATTCCCGCCTGTTCAAGGAACGCCATTACCGGGAATTCGTTTCCTTCCTGCCCTACGTGCAGCGTTTTCTCTACGGTGAAGGGCGTTCGCGAAATTCGCGCCCGGACGACCCACCGGGCAACTCCCCCATGCACGTTTTTCGGCGCAAGGATATCGTCGCCTTGCGGCTGGTCCTGCGCCGGGGGCAGGCGCCGATCACCCTGAAAATCGTCCATCTCGACCTGTATTTCTTTCACGATCTCGACGTGGTGCTGCTCAATCTCGAGGTCTGCGCCGGCGATCTGTCGCTGGACACCGTGCGCGACATTCTTTTTCGCTTCGGTCGCGCCTATCCGTCGGGCTGGGAGGAGGGCGGGGAGGGTCTGCACAACGTCTATCTGGCCGAGTGGATCGGCGTCGACGGGCAGGTTCTTGCCCGTTCGGATGCGGAAAATCGGGAGAAATATCTCAGCTACGTTTGCGAGCATCGCAGCCCCTGCGTTTCCGAGCACTGGGCCTACCTGATGCGACCGATGGTTCTGACCCATTCCGATGAGCCGGGGAATCTGCGCTATCGCCTGATCGAGTACCAGCGCATGCCCGTCATGGCCTACCTGGCCGTCGACCGGCCGCGTGGGTTGAGTCGCGACGATTGGGTGCGCATCGGTTTGGCTTCGACCCTGCATCCGAACGAGACCCTGCCGATCAACGAGCCGGGCGTCGTCGAATTTGAAGAGCGTTTCTGCCATGACCGCTTCTGGACGGACAGCGAGGCCGGGCCGAACACCCGCTTCATGAGCACCGGTAATACCTTTACCATCGTCGGCGACGCGGCTTTTCCCTTTTTCATGGATGGCGAGCGCGGTGTGCTGGCGCAGTTCCGGCACCAGTATTTCATCGTTTTCCTGATCGCCCACCTGCACCGGGCATCCCTGCTCACCTTTTCCGAAGTACTGGTCGATGCGGTCAACGATCTGGACATTCGCAACGACCTTTCGGTTCGCCGCTTCAAGCGCCGCATCCGGGCCAATTTCGAAACCTTCCTGCGCTTCACCCACCGCTACTGGTTCCACGAGCTTTCCGAAAGGCCCCATGTCCAGGCCATGTACCGGCTCTGCTCGAATCACCTGCACAACGACGCCATGTATGACGACGTACGCGACGAAATCCGCGAGATGAGCCACTACCTGGACAGCGATTCGCAGCGTCGGCAATCGAATACCGTGGTCCGCCTGACCGTGATCACCATTCTCGGTCTGATCGCGACGGTAACAACCGGTTATTTCGGCATGAACATCATTCCGTTCGGCGACGGGTCCTGGCTCGAACGCAGCTTGCACGGCCTGGTCGCCACCGTCATATTCATCACATTGGTACTCTTCGCCGTCGCCAAATCGAAACGCCTGTCCGATTTCCTCGAGGCATTATCGGACGAGCGCTTGACCCTGTTTGGCAAATTTCGTGCACTTTTGGGGGTGGTTGGCAAGACGGAGCGCTGACCGGGCACTCTCCGGAAATTGCCCGTTTTTTGGTTTGATTCGGCTGAGCGGCAAAACCGCTGGTATTTTCAAGACCCTTCCAGACGCGCCACGATGTCGAGCAGGACCTTGGATTCGATCGGCTTGCCGAGAAAGAAATCGACCCCCAGTTGCGTCGCCTTCGCCTTCGATTCCGGGTTGTCGGAACCGCTGACGACGACGACCGGAAGTCCGGTAAAGGCGGCGTCCTGGCGCAAGGCCTGGAGCAGTGACAAGCCGTCGAAATCGCCGTTCAGGCCGATATCGATGAGCAGCACTTCGGGCGCCATCAAATGGGCCAGGTAGAGGGCGTCGATCGCCGTGCAGGCTTCGTATATCTTCCTTTGCCTGTTGCCGAGCAGGCGGCTGAGATATTTCCTGAAAAAGAGGTCGTCTTCAACGATCAGGATGCGTGTCGTCTCTTTGGCCGGCCCCCGAAGTTCTTGTTCTGCCGAAGATTCACTAAGCATCTGAGGTCTCCTTGAGTGGTGCGACCCTGGCGGATCCTTGTCTATTCGGTTGAATTTTCTTCCGGGGTGCCGTATGTGCGTATGGTGTTTCGCCCCGCTTCTTTTGCCTTGTACATCGCCCAGTCGGCACGTTTCAGGACGGCGTTGACATCGTCTTCCGCGCCGGCGAACAGCGTCAAGCCGATGCTGGGCGTGCTCGCGTAGGAAAGCTCGCCGAGCTGGTAAGGCTGGTTGAGGCTTGCGAGAATGTTCTGGCCAACCCGCCTGGCGTGACTGATGGCGAGGTCGGGCAAATCGGCAAGGCTTTCCAGCATGACGATGAATTCGTCCCCGCCGAGCCTGGCGACGGTGTCCTGCGCCCTGACGCATTTGACCAGGCGGGCGGCCACCTGAACGAGCAGCGCATCGCCCATGGCGTGGCCGTGCAGGTCGTTGAGCTGCTTGAAGCGATCCATGTCGAGGAACATGACCGCGCCGAGTGATTTGCTACGCTGGTTCTTGATGATGGCTTGCTGCAAGCGGTCGAGAAGCAGCCGGCGGTTGGGCAGGCCGGTTAGCGGGTCAAAAAAGGCCAGCTGCCTGATTTCTTCTTCGTTGCGCTTCCGTTCGTCGATATTCGCGATGCTGCCTACCATGCGTTCCGGTGCGCCATTGGCATTCCGGGAAACGACTTCGCCGCGATCGGATACCCATACGAAGTGGCCGTCCTCATGCCGCATGCGATATTCTTGGTGATAGGGCTTGCCGTGAATCAAGGCGTCATTGATTGCCTGGCGCACGGCCAAGGCGTCGTCGGAGTGAATCCGGTTGGCATAGTCGGCAACGGGATGCGACAGGTGCTTTTCGTCAAGCCCGAGCATCCGGCACCAAGTCATATTATGCCGGACTTCGCCGCAGTGGACCTGCCAGTCCCAGATGCCCTCACCGGTGACATTCATGACGAGGCTCAGGCGCTCCTCGCTGGATTTCAATTCGCGCTCCATGCGGGTCAGCCGCAAAATATTCCGAATGCGATGCCTGACCAGTTCGATCTTGATCGGCTTGGTAATGTAGTCGGCCGCGCCGAGCGCCAGTCCCGCAACCTCGCTTTCGAGGTCGGCGATCGCCGTGACGAAGATGATGGGTGTCTGTTTCAGGCTGGGCTGCCTGCGGAAGCGTCGAAATGTTTCATAGCCGTCGACTTCCGGCATCATGACGTCGAGCAGGATTAAATCAGGCTGGGAGGCTTTGCCCAGTTCTATCCCTTCCGGCCCGGAGGTCGCAAGCTGCAGGTCGAATTCGGATTCGAGCGCGGTTGCCAACAGAAACAGATTTTCCGGTGTGTCGTCGATAATCAGTATTTTCGGTCGTTCATCGATTGCCACTTAAATCACCTCGTGAGGGATGCCGACAACTCATTGAGCTGGGATAGGGCCTGTTCGAAACCCATTCCCTTGAGCGTGTTTTCAATCAGCGCGACGTTGTTTTCAAATTTGGAATTTGCCGCAGCCGATTTCAACTGTTTGACACGGCCAAGGGCGTCGAATTTTCGATTCAGAATCAATGGCGTGAGTTCGGAAATCAGCCCCCTGAGCAATTCGAGGTCGACCGGTCTCTCGGTATCGTCCGCCGTCGGAGTGATTTCGGTGCCGTTCATTCTTTCGAAGGGCAGATACTTCTCCAGCTGTTTGATCAGCAAGGAAAAATCGATCGGTTTGGCCACCAGGTCCTCAATCCCCGCGCATTCGCACTTCTGGCGGTCCTCTTCGTAGGCGCTGGCGCTGATGGCGATGATCGGTCGTATCGCCTGATGCTGACTCTCCTGCCAATGCCTGATTCTTTTCGCCGCTTCGATACCGTCGAGATGCGGCAGGGTGATATCCATCAGGATCAGGTCGAACGCTTCCTGGTTGCCGACGGCTGCTACCGCCTGCAGGCCGTCTTCGGCGATGGCGACGGAGATGCCCAACTTGGTCAGCATCGCTTCGACAATCTTGCGATGGATCGGATCGTCTTCGACAATCAATATGCGTCCGGAGAAGCGTATAGACGTGCCGCCCTCGACACCCAGCATCTCGTCCTGCGCTGCCGCGAGTTTATCGTCGCCGGGCGGCGCTTCGATACGAAACCAGAAGCGCGATCCCTTGCCTAATTCGGATTGGACACCGGCATCGCCCCCCATCATTTTTGAGAATTTCCTGACGATCGATAAACCCAGGCCTGTGCCGCTGCTTTGGCGTCTTGCCGAATTGTCGATTTGTGAAAAGGGCTTGAACAAATGCTCGATGTTTCCCGGAGAGATGCCCGAGCCGGTGTCGGTGACGGAAAACTCCAGGAATCGCCTGTCTGCCGATACAAGCTGTTCCGAAACCGCGACAACGATCTTGCCCTGAGCCGTAAATTTGACGGCATTGCTGATCAGGTTCGACAACATCTGATGAAGGCGCAGCGGGTCGCCGAGATATTGCCGGCTGGCGACCAGAGCGCTTTCCCATGAGATATCGATATTCTTGTTCTTGGCCGGCAGTGAGAAGAGTTGCACTGCACGACCGAGCAAATCGACGGGGGAGAAAACGCTGGTCTGGAGTTCCAGCTTGCCGGCCTCCACCTTGGACAGGTCGAGGATGTCGTTGAGCAGGGCCAACAGCACTTGGCCCGAGCGTAGTATGGTGCGGACGTATTCCTGACGATCCTCTTCGCTCAGGGCGGCATTCAACAGAATCTGGGCCATCCCGAGAATGCCGTTCATCGGGGTCCTGATTTCGTGGCTCATCGCGGCAAGAAATTGGCTCTTTGCCTGGTTTGCCGCTTCCGCAGCCTCCCTGGCCCGGACAATGTCGGTGATGTCGACGCGAAAGCCGACGGTATGGCCCTTGTCGGTTTTGCGCTCGCGTATCTTCAACCAACGGCCGTCATCCAGATGCTGGACCAGTTCGCTTTCGTTATTCCGGTGCTGGGCCAGTCGTTCCGCCACCCATTCGTCGGTGCGCCCGACGGCTTCCTGGTATTGGCCGTGTTCGGCGCCGTAGCGAACGATTTGTTCGAAGGTACTGCCGACGACAATGGCGGGGGCGGTGGTTGCATAAATCTGCCGGTATTCTTCGTTGCAGAAAGCCAGTTTGTCTTCTGCGTCATAAACGGCAAATGCCTCGCCTATCGTTTCAATGGCCGAATGCAGCAAGGACTCGCGTTCCTGAAGGTTTTCCTTGACCCGCTCCAGGTTCTGTTCGGTGATTTTTCTTTCCGTGACGTCCTGAAGGGTTTCGATGGCGCCGACGATGGTGCCTTTGTTGTCGCGCAGCGGGGTGGCCGTGAAGAAGAGCCAGCGACCGCCGCCGGGGAAATTCGGGAAGAAGTCCTCGGCCTCGATGGCACCGGGAATTATTTTCGACTGTCGATACTTGCCGCCGTAAAACTTGCCGACCAGTTCACTCGCCCCGCCATTGACCATGATGTCTGCGAGGACCGGCCGTTGCTCCGGATAGAAGGCCTTCCATTGGTTGCGGGTGCCGACCATTTCATAGGCCGGGGCGCCAATGATCAATTCGCAGGCATGGTTCCAATGGGTAATCACATGGTCCGTGTTGACTACGAACATGGGGACCGGATTGCTGTCGAGCAATTGCTCAAGGGAAACATCGAGAATCGGGGGGATGTCAATCCACGATTTACTCTCGCCGCTGCTCAGAAGAGGTTCGGAGATGGGCATGGTTTCTCCTTGGCGCATGATGTAAAAGGATGTTCTGAGAAATCAATGGTATTTCATTTATATTGATTTTATCATAAATAATAGTTTATACGTACCCTTGAACTATGTTGGATGGAAATAAGTTCAATCTGTTTCCCGGCTTAAGGATAAAGGCGGCGGCGATCAAGCCGGCATCGGGCTCGATGCGGGCAGTAGCCTGTCTCGATGGCATTGCCAGCGCCAGGATAAACAAAAACCCCGCCGAGGCGGGGTTTCATGTTCTGTCAGCTGTCTTGCTTTCCACGCCGAGAAGGATCAGTTACAGGCATCCTTCAAACCCTTGCCGGCGCGAAATTTCGGCGATTTGGCGGCATTGATCTGCAGGGTTTTGCCGGTGCGGGGATTGCGGCCCGTACGCGCAGCGCGTTCGCCTACGTAAAAGGTGCCGAAACCGATCAGGCTGACGGTATCGCCCGTCTTGAGGGCTCTCTTGATGGAATCGATCGCGGCATCCAGTGCCCGGCCTGCGGCAGCCTTGGAAATGTCCGCCTGGATGGCGATGGTCTCGATCAGTTCGATCTTGTTCATATGAGTCCCCCAAGAAACGGATTAATAATATTCAAATGGCATGAAGACGAATTTATAACCCCGATGAAATCCTTGTGTCAAGGGAGTTCGCAGGCATTTGCTGGCTTGTTGGTCCGGGGCGGGAGGGGGCTGGCTCGACCTGCCCCCTGCCTTGCATCAATGAGTCAGAATGGTCTGGGCACTCGTCGCTTCATTCGCCGATTGCACGGCGGCATCGGCCGCCACCGGCTCGGGAAGTGCTTCAGGCATGCGTTCCAGCGCGCGCTCCAGAACCTGATCGATCCATTTGACCGGGACGATTTCGATCTTGTTCTTGATGTTGTCCGGTATCTCGGTCAGGTCCTTGACGTTCTCTTCCGGGATCAGGGCGATCTTCAATCCACCGCGCACGGCGGCCAGCAGCTTTTCCTTGAGGCCGCCGATAGCCAGCACTTCGCCACGCAAGGTGATTTCGCCTGTCATGCAGACGTCGCAGCGAACCGGAATGCCGGTATAGGACGAAACCAGCGCCGTCGTCATGGCGCTGCCGGCGGAGGGGCCGTCCTTCGGCGTGGCGCCCTCGGGAACGTGGATATGGATGTCGGTCTTCTCGAAAGCTTCATCCTTGATGCCCAGTCGGCGGGCGCGGGCACGCACGACGGAGCGGGCGGCCTCGACGGATTCCTTCATGACGTCACCTAGCGAGCCGGTACGCAGGATGTTGCCCTTGCCCGGCATGTTGGCGCATTCGATGGTCAGCAACTCGCCGCCGACTTCGGTCCAGGCCAGACCCGTGACCTGGCCAACCTGATTTTCCTTTTCGGCCATGCCGAAGCTGTAGCGGCGGACGCCGAGGAACTTGTCGAGATTTTTGGCGTTGACCAGAATTTTCGTGTCGCGTTTCTTCAGGACCAGGGTCTTGACCACCTTGCGGCAGATCTTCGAGATTTCGCGTTCCAGTGCGCGGACACCGGCTTCGCGAGTGTAGTAGCGGACAATGTCGCGAACGGCACTGTCGGCCACGGCAATTTCGGTCTTCTTCAGGCCGTTGTTCTTGATCTGCTTGGGCAGCAGATAGCGCATGGCGATATTGACCTTTTCGTCCTCGGTGTAGCCGGAGAGGCGAATGACTTCCATGCGGTCGAGCAGCGGTGCCGGAATGTTCAGCGTATTGGCGGTGGCCACGAACATGACGTCGGAGAGGTCGAAATCGACTTCGGCGTAATGGTCCTGGAAGGTATGGTTCTGTTCCGGGTCGAGCACTTCAAGCAGGGCGGAGGAGGGGTCGCCCCGGAAATCCTGGCCGAGCTTGTCGACTTCGTCGAGCAGGAACAGGGGGTTGCGCACGCCTACTTTGGTCAGGCTCTGCAGAATCTTGCCCGGCATCGAGCCGATATAGGTCCGGCGATGGCCGCGGATTTCAGCTTCGTCGCGAACGCCGCCCAAGGCCATGCGCACGAACTTGCGGTTGGTCGCCTTGGCGATCGACTGGCCGAGCGATGTCTTGCCGACGCCGGGAGGCCCGACCAGGCAGAGGATGGGGGCCTTGACCTTGTCGACGCGTTGTTGCACGGCAAGATATTCGACGATGCGTTCCTTGACCTTGTCGAGGCCGTAGTGGTCGGTATCGAGCACCTTTTCCGCTTCACGCAGATCCTTGCTGATCCTCGTTTTCTTGCGCCACGGCAGGCCGATCAGGGTTTCGATGAAATTGCGGACGACGGTGGCCTCGGCGGACATCGGCGACATCAGGCGCAGTTTCTTCAATTCGCCTTCCGCCTTGGCCTGGCCTTCCTTGCTCATGCCGGCGGCCTTGATCTTCTTGTCCAGTTCTTCGAGATCGGCACCCTCCTCACCTTCGCCGAGCTCCTTCTGGATGGCCTTGACCTGTTCGTTCAGATAGTACTCGCGCTGGCTTTTTTCCATCTGGCGCTTGACGCGGCCGCGGATGCGCTTTTCTACCTGGAGGATGTCGATTTCGGCTTCGAGCTGGGAAAGCAGGCGGTCTATGCGGTCGCGGATGTTCTCCATTTCCAGCACTTCCTGCTTTTGTTCGAGCTTGAGCGGCAGGTGGGCGGCGATGGTGTCGGCCAGGCGACCGGCATCCTCGATGCCGGCGATCGAGGAGAGGACTTCCGGCGGAATTTTCTTGTTCAGTTTGACGAACTGGTCGAACTGGGCGACCACAGCGCGGCGCATCGCCTCGATTTCGTGGTCTTCGATACCGGGTTGCTGAATCGGCAGGGCGGTCGCCATGAAGACCGAGGACTGGACCTCGATGGCTTCGACGCGTGCGCGCTGCGTACCCTCGACCAGCACCTTGACGGTGCCGTCAGGCAATTTGAGCATCTGCAGGATGTTGGCCATGCAACCGATGCGATAGAGATCTTCCGGCTCGGGTTCATCCTTGGCGGCCGATTTCTGGGCGACGAGCAGGATGTTCTTGCCGGCCTCCATGGCCATTTCGAGGGCCTTGATCGATTTGGGCCGGCCGACGAACAGCGGAATGACCATGTGCGGGAAAACTACGACATCGCGCAGCGGCAGCA
>JAJXVG010000202.1 GCA_021782315.1 Pseudomonadota bacterium
ACACTGGTTCGCCTGAGCGAACACGAAGCGGTATTGCAGGGAGCCGATGGGGTGATCCATCTCTATCTGACGCCCGACGTTCAAAAACAAATGATCGATACGCCCAAATCCCGAAAAACAGGGAAATCGGGGTTAACAAAGGGTCTGCCATGAGCAAGATATTGACGATCGCATTCTCGGCGGTGCTGCTGGCCGCGTGCAGCAGTCCGCAGACGCGGCGAGGGGATGCCTTCGACCTGGCCAGCAAGGAAGTGGGGAATGCCGCTGCCGCCAAGGCGGTCCGGCCGGGCGGCGATGTCGTCGGGCAGGCCATGGTGCCGCCGCTGCAAATCGATACGCCGGTTGTCGCCAAGGTGGAGCCCCGCTTCAACCTGGCGGTCAACAATGCGCCGGTCGGCCAGGTGCTGACGGCGCTGGTTTCCGGCACGCCCTACAGCATGCTTTTCCCGCCGGAACTGGCGGGCAACGTCAGCCTGAACCTGAAGAGCACCACCGTCCGCGAGGTGCTGGATACCTTGCGCGAGGTGTATGGCTACGAGTACCGGATGCAGGGCAACCGGATCTATGTGCAGCCGAATACCGTCCAGTCGCGCATATTCAAGATCAACTACCTGGCCAATCGCCGGCTGGGCATGAGCGAAATGCGGGTGACCGGCAGTTCGCCGACGATTTCCACGCCGGCGACGGGGACTACCAATCCTGCTCAGACGGCGATGCCCGAAAATCAGATGCCCAACAACCAGCAGTCCGGCAATCAGGTGCAGCGGGCCAATGACAGCGCCCGGGTGCGAACTTCGTCGGATTACGATTTCTGGAAGGATCTCGCCTCGGCGCTCAATTCCATCGTCGGCAACCAGGAGGGGCGCAACGTCATTGTCAATGCCGCCTCCGGCGTGGTACTGGTAAAGGCCTCGCCGGCAGAACTGCGGGCGGTGGACGAATATCTGCGGGCGACGCAACTGGTGGTCGAGCGCCAGGTCATGCTCGAAGCGAAGATTATCGAGGTGTCGCTCAACGATTCCTACCAGACCGGTATCAACTGGAGCAAGTTCGGCAACCTGGTCGGCGGCCGGCTGGCCATCGGCAACCTGGCGCCCGGTGCAACGCTGAGCAGTTCGGCGACCCTGGGCGGCGCCTCGACCGGCATCGCGACCGGCACCACGGTGACGGCAACACCCGGCGCCAATGCCATTGCGACCTCGACGGCCGGCCAGGGTTTCTTTGGTCTGGCCTTCCAGTCGCAGAATTTCGCCGCGCTGCTCTCCTTCCTCGAGGGACAGGGCGATGTGCAGGTGCTGTCCAGTCCGCGCATTGCAACGACCAACAACCAGAAAGCCGTACTCAAGGTCGGCACCGACGATTTTTTCGTCACCGGCATCAGCACCAATACGACGACCAGTGCCAGCGGCAACGTCGTGACGCCGAACATCAACCTGCAGCCTTTTTTCTCGGGCATAGCGCTTGACGTGACGCCACAGATCGACGATGAGGGCAACATCATTCTGCACGTCCATCCCTCGGTCAGCGTCGTCACGGAAAAGACCAAGAATGTCGATCTGGGCGATCTCGGCACCTTCACGTTACCGCTCGCCTCGAGCAGCATCAACGAAAGCGACAGCATCGTTCGCGTTCAGGATGGCAGCATCGTCGCCATCGGCGGCCTGATGAGCCAGTCGCAAGACACCAGTCGCTACGGCTTGCCGGGGATCAGCGGCTTGCCGGGGCTTGGGGCCCTGTTCGGGCAAAA
Source organism: Pseudomonadota bacterium (assembly GCA_021782315.1). Taxonomy (GTDB): domain Bacteria; phylum Pseudomonadota; class Gammaproteobacteria; order Burkholderiales; family Rhodocyclaceae; genus Azonexus. The sequence goes on from JAJXVG010000202.1 coordinate 1,748, forward strand.
GAGTTCTTCCAGCAGCAAGCGTGAATTGGTCATCCTGATGCGGTCTACCGTGATTCGTGGTGAAAATTCATGGCACGAGGCGTCTTCGGGGGTCCAGGAACGGGTTCAGTCGCTGGACCCGCGTCAGGCACGCCATCTCGAATGGCAATGAGCGCCGGGGGAGGTCGGTCGCCTTGTATCTCGATCATTTCGGACTGAGCGAGCTGCCTTTCGGCATCACGCCGGATACCAGCTACACGGTCGTCACGCGCAGCCATCAGGAGGCGCTCAACACCTTGCTGGTGGCGCTCGGCAGCGGCGAGGGGTTCATCAAGATCACCGGCGAGGTAGGCACCGGCAAGACCCTGCTCTGCCGTCGCCTGCTGCAGGCGCTGCCGGCCGGCTCGGTTTCCGCCTACCTGCCCAATCCCTACCTGGCGCCGCGCACCTTGCTGCTGGCGCTGGCCGAGGAGCTGGGCGTCGACATCGGCATCGACAGCGACGACTACCATCTGCTGCAGCGCGTCAATCGCACGTTACTGGCGCATGCGGCGGCGGATCGCCGGGTCGTCGTCTGCATCGACGAAGCCCAGGCCATGCCGCTGGAAACCCTGGAATCGCTGCGCCTGTTGTCCAATCTGGAAACCGAGAAACGCAAGCTGCTGCAGATCGTGCTCTTCGGTCAGCCGGAACTGGATCGCAAACTGGCCGATTCATCCGTTCGTCAATTGCTGCAGCGGATTGCCTTTCATTACCGCCTGGACGGCCTGGGCCGCCAGGAGGTCGCCAATTATCTGGCGCATCGTCTTCGGGTGGCCGGTTACCGCGGCGAGGCGGTCTTCGGAGCGAGCGCCGTGCGCTGCCTGCATCGTGCCAGTCGAGGCACGCCGCGCCTATTGAATATCCTGGCCCACAAGGCACTGCTGGCGGTTTACGGCGAAGGTCGGCACGCCGTGCGTCCAGCCCATGTCCGCAGGGCGGTTGCCGATACGGAAGGAGCGGCTTCGGCCGGATGGTGGTGAGATGAGCCTGATCAACGACATGTTGCGCGACATCGAGGCCAAGCGCCCCGACGATCCGGGTCGCCAGAACCTGCAAAGGGAGATACGCACCCTGCCGGTCCCTGCTTCAGGGAGCGGCCGGTGGTTCGGGCGCCTGTTGCCGGCCGCACTGTTGATCGTCGCCGCCGTAGTCTTGCAGCTCAACGGACTGCTCTTGCCACCGCCCGGCAGCGGCGAGCCAAGATCGGGCAATGTCCTGCCGGTCGTCGCCGCGACGCCGGCACCGGTCCCCGCATCGGCAGCGGTCCCGGTATCGGCACTGGCGGCCGTCGGCGATGCCAGGAAGGCGGGCGGCGATCCGTCTCCCGCCCCGCCGCCGCTGGCGGCGCCCATCCTGCCGGTGCCCGATCCAGTCGCCCCGCCCGCCCCGGTTGCCGCCGCCGAGGTGCCGAAACCCGCCGCCGCGCTCCTCTCCGGGCCGGTCAAAATAGAGAAAAACGCCTTGCCGGCAACGGCGCGGGATCGCGCCGACGCCGAGTACCGCAAGGCGGAAAACGCCCTGACGGCCGGGCACAACGCCGATGCGGCCGAGGGATTCCGCGCTGCTTTGAAGCAGGATCCCCTCTATGTCCAGGCGCGTCAGATGTTGCTGCGCCTGTTGCTGGAAATGCAAAAGACTGAAGAGATGATGCCGGTCTTGCAGGAAGGTATCGACCTGCAGCCAGCGCAGGCCGGCTGGGCGATGTCGCTGGCCCGCCTGCAACTGGAACACGATGACTTGGCGGCAGCCGACCGCACGCTGGCCCGTTCGCAGTCCTATGCCGAAGCCAGTGCCGACTATGCCGGTTTCCAGGGGCATCTCAAATCGCGTCTCGGCGCCCATCACCTGGCCGTGAGCTACTATCAGCGGGCGGTTCGCCTGGCCCCGAACGAAGGTCGCTGGTGGCTGGGCCTGGGCCTCGCCCTGGAGGCAGACGGCAAGTCCGGCGAGGCCAGGGAGGCCTTCCGGCACGGTCTGGCTACCGCCACCCTGTCCGCCGACCTGGCGGCAGTAGCCCAGCAGCATTTGAACTGATTCCGTTTCATTCGACAAATCATCTACCCGGAGCAACAAGCATGAGCCAACAAGAAAGCCCCGTCGTCTACGGCACGGAAGACATCCTGCGCAGCCTGTGCAATTCGGTGAGCAAGGTATTGAGCTTCGCCACCCGGAGCCAGATCCACTACTCCGGCATGGTCCAGCGCATCACCAAGACTTGCCTGAAGCCGGACATCGGCTGTTTCGTGCTGTTCGACGGCGGCTTTTCCGGGCTGGTGGTGACCAATTTCTCGGCGACGGCGGCGATGGAGCTGTACGAAAGCTATATGCTGAGTATGGGCATGGGCAAGGATGACCTGGCCGCTTCGCATACCTCGGACGAGGTGGCGAATGTCATGGGCGAGCTGATGAACCAGATCGTCGGCGATTTTACCGGCAAGGTGGCGCGCGAGTTGCAGACCCACATCACCCAGAACCAGCCTAAGATGCTGGCCCTGACCAAGCAGGTCATGCTCAGCGTCGACACCAACCTGGACAAGCCGGAGGCCCGGCGCGTCACCTTCTTCACCGGCCGCAACAACATTTTTTACCTCGAACTGGCGATCGATCGGACCGAGTTCATCAAGTTAAACGATTTCGAAAGCGAGGAGGCCGACCCGGATGCGCTGATCGAGCAGGCACATGCGGCGGCTTCGCCTGGCGTGCCGTCGGCCGGCCTCGATGCCGGCGAACAGGACGACTTTCTCAAATCGCTCGGGATGTAGCTCAGGCGACGGCCGGGCGCGCGACCCTGGCCGCGCTTCGATTCCGGAGGTTTTCCCCTTGCCGGTCATGCCAGCCGCCGAGCGGTGATATCTCGGGGCCCGGCCCGGTCAGCTTGGGCGGGTTCGCTTGCCCGTCCCCGTCAGCCTTCCTGGCGGATCAGCCTGAGCAATTCTTCGCCGTAATGCTCGATCTTGGCACTGCCCATACCGGTGATGCCGGCCAACATGCCATGGCTGCCCGGGCGGACTTCGGCCAGTTCGCGTAGCGTCTTGTCGTGCAGGATGACATAGGCCGGTACCGCCTGTTCCCTGGCCGTGTCGCTGCGCCAGGCGCGCAGTATCTGGAACAGCGCCTCGTCGGCCGGCGAGAGGTCGCTGCGGAGCGCGGCACTGCCGCTCGACGACGATGCGGTCTTGCGCTTGGCGGTACGCCGCAATTGTACCTGGCGTTGGCCCTTGAGGACTTCGCGGGCGGCGTCGGTCAGTTGCAGGGCGCCGTGTTCGGCCATATCGACATGAACCAGGCCGGCCGCGGCCAATTGACGAAAGACGCTCTTCCAGCCATGGTCGTCGAGATCGGCGCCGACGCCGAAAGTCGGCAGGCGGTCGTGGTTCCATTGTTTGATCTTGTCGGTGGCCTTGCCGCGCAGGACATCGGTCAGGTGTGTGACACCGAAGCGCATGCCGGTCCGGAAAATGGCCGACAGCGCCTTCTGCGCCGCCTGCGTGCCGTCCCACAATTCAGGCGGCTCGCTGCAGACGTCGCAATTGCCGCAGGGCTCGCGTTCTTCGGCAAAATAATTGAGCAGCACCTGGCGCCGGCAGCGCGGTGCTTCGCAGTAGGAGAGCAGGGCGGTCAGACGCTGCGATTCGAGGATTTTCTGGCCTTCGGCCGCGCCGGATTCGGCAATCCGCGCATGCTGCAGCGCGACATCCTGCATGCCGTAAGCCATCCAGGCCTCGGCCGGCTCGCCGTCGCGGCCGGCCCGGCCGGTTTCCTGATAGTAGGCTTCG
>JAJXVG010000203.1 GCA_021782315.1 Pseudomonadota bacterium
CTTCAGCCCCCGGCTCTGGGCCAGACGAGTCAAGGCTTCGCCCTCGCCACTCTCGATCCGGTAGGAGTCGCAAAAGCGAATTTCCGGGCGCATGCCGGGAGTGCGTACGACATGTGCCAGATCGATATGCTCACCATGCCGGACGAGCGACATCCACCCCGCCTCGAACTTCACCCCAAAATTCGGCCACATTATCTGTACACCTTATGTTTTTTCGCAAGGATAGCCAGTAACACATTAGTTTTCAATGATTTTTTACTTCTGTAATTTTTGAAAAACCCAGGAAAACAGTGAGCCCTCCGGCCATCGTCGGTTCTCCCGAAATGCACCCGCTTTCTAGCTCAGCCCGACTTTCGCCAAGGGCAAGATCAGCAATCATAGGGTGCGGTCGTAATGCTGCTGTCGCGGCATTTTTCGATACTCACCACCACCTCCCGCTCGATGCCCGGCGCCTTGACGCCGGTCGCCGTCGCCAGCGACACAATCTGATAAATACGGATTTGCCGCCCCCCCTCGCTGTAATCCGAGCTGCTGCAACTGACATCGACCCGATGGCCTGGAAGCGGCGGCGATCCGCTGACGCAGGGCGGCAAGGCGGCGTTCGAAGCGTTCGGATCGAGCTGGAACATGCCCCACTCGGCGCCGGCGCGGGCCGCCTGATAGGCCCGCGAACCACCGATATCAGCGGCGAGATCGACGGCGGACGTCGACACCAGGTTGGCGATCCCGGCCGCCAGCACGGCCATCAGCAGCAACAGGAAGACAGCCATGATGACCGAGACGCCGCCCTGGCGAGAGCGGGGCGGACAGGGCGAATGGCACAGGAGCCGAGGATTCATGGCGTATTGAGGACTGCGACCTGGTGAAAGAGTCTGACCGTCTCGCCGTTCAGGCTCAGCGTCAGGCTGAGGACCGCCAGCCCGTTCCGTTGCAGGGCGGCCGGCATATAGGAAAAGGAGCAGGCCGTGACATTCCCGGCCAGTACGGCGACGCTGCCGCCCAGGCTGCTGAAGTCGGTCGGCTGGCTGGGCTGGAATCCGTAGCCGGCATGACGCAGCAACTGGTTGCCGGCGCATTCGTAGCTCACCGGCGTCCCGACGATCTGGAATCGATTGCTCGGCGAGGCCAGCGGCAAGGGCAGGCCGGTCGCCGTGAAGCTCACCGTGCTCAGTGCGCTGCCGGCCACCGCGGCCCGGCTGTTCGCGCCGGCATAAACATCCGCGCCGGGAATACCGAGGTTGAAGACGACCAGCAGATCGCCGGACTGCACCGTCACCGGGGGGCCGAACACCTCGAAACTGCTGTCGCTGGCGCTGCCGAAATCGAGGATATCGCCGCTGCCGTCCGCCTTGAGTCCCGCCCGGTAGCGGCCGGCATCGTGCACCGGTACGAATTCGAGCAGGGAGGAAGAGCCGTTGCGCACACTGTTGGGCAGGGCCGACTGCAGGTCGCGGGCAATCCGGCGCAGGGCCGTGTCGGCGGTATCGGCCAGGGCGGCACGGTTGCCGGCATCGATGTAGGCATCGATCTGATTGCGCCCGAAGAGCGCAACCATGGAAACGACGATGCCGGTGATGACGATGGAAACGATCATCTCGATCAGCGTGAAGCCGCCGTCGCGCCGGCAAAGCGAGGAAAGCTCAGTAGCGCGGCGCATAGCGGAAACGATAACCGGTCAGGGCGAAGGAAGGCTGGCCGGCGCACGACGACGCGGGCGCCTGGCAGACGGTGACGGTGATCGCCACCGCCGCATCGCTGGGCAGGGAAAAGCTCGTCCCCGTCTCGACAATCGCGACCTCGGCGTGATAGCCGGAAATGACGTTGCCGTCGGCCGGATCGGCGACATTGTCGGTGGCATAGATCCCGTAATCGCGCACGTTGTTGTAAAACAGCCCGTTCGGAATGCCATCCCTGGTCTCGCCAGCCGGCACCGGGCTGCTGATGTTCTGCGCATAGAGCGCGCAGCCGACGACACCCGGCGAGGCGACATAGGCCTGCGCCGTCGAGGCATTGGCATCGCCCGGATCGCACCAGGTAAAAGGCTGATGCTCGATTTCGGTAAGCAGGGACTCGGCGATGGCGATGAACTGCTTGCTCACCATCGGATCGGCGCTGGCCCGGATCGACGTGCCCATCACCGAAACCAGCCCGATGACGCCAACGCTGACGATGACGATGAACATGATCTGTTCGATCAGGGTCATGCCGGACTGCCGGTGCGGATTAATGCACATAGCCGGTTTCGGCCTCCACCGTGATGGCCAGCGAGGCCGGCAGGCCCGCGATGTTGATCGTCGCGCCGCTGGCCGGTCGACCGGCGGCATCGAAAACGATATTGGCCGGCAAGGCGGCAAAACCGGCATTCCCCGTCGGCGTCACCACCAGCGTCGTAGTGGTCGGCCCGGCCAGGGCGCTGCCGGTCGAACAATCGGTCGCACCAATGAGGGTCGATATCCGGAAAGAGACCTGTACCGGCGATGCCGAAAAATTGGCACAAACCGTCCGCCGACTGGCGATGGCCGATTTCTGCGCATAGCGCAGAGCGGCGACCACGCTGTCGTGAAAAGCGCGCTCATCGAAACCACTGCCTCCTTGTAAACGCGGAATTGCGACAGCGGCGACAATGCCAAGCAGGGCAATGGTAACGACCAGTTCGATCAGGCTAAACCCGCCGCAGCCATGATATTTTTCCCGCTTCGAATGAAAGAGGAAAGACCCGACTATGCCATCGGGTCTTCCCTTAGCAAAAAAAACATCATCGCCCTCGATATTCAAGCCTAACAACCGGAAAGCGTTGAATCGACGAAGGTGTAGACCGGCGGAGTAGTCGCACTGGCAGCCGTGTAGGTTACGATACAGGCGCTGGCCGTTGTCGCATTCGCGTGGGCAATGCCGGCAGCAGTCACGGTGAAGTCGGAAATGGGGTTCAAATCCATGACACTAGCAAGATCCGTCGCATCTTTTGCAAATCCATAAACCAAATTTATGGTATTCCCGGCAATCGTCAAAGTCCCAGTGGCCCCTGCCGCGTTAGCCGCCTGTGCCTTGGCATAGATCATCGAGTTTGCTGAAGCCATCGAACCAGATACGCCTTTCATCACCGACCGGCGAGCATCACCCGACAAATCCACAAACTTCGGCAAGGCCGTGGCGGCCAGGATGCCGAGAATCACGATAACGACGATCAGCTCGATCAGCGTAAAACCCTTTTGCATAGCTTTCATGTTAAACCCCCAAAAATTATAAAATCAACATCCAATCGTAGACAATCCGCTGATGGCCGGCGCTGAATTGGCCGCCGTCGGCTGGGCATAGGTAAAGAAACAGCTGTCCGGCGTCGTCGCACCGATCACCCCGAAGGTGGCGAGGCCGCCGCTGACCGCATAGGTATACCCCTCGGCCTGCAGGTCGCTGGCCGACGGATTGAAGATGCCGGTCAACCCGGCCATGGACAGGATGCCTGGCGTGCCGATGGCGCTCACCGCGGGATAGGCATAGACCATATTGACCAGCCCGCTCTCGGTACACACGGTCCCGGTCGCGCCGGTTGCATTGTCGGCCACTCCGCCACCGGCACAGTTCACCGTATCGGCGATGCCGGCCCGCGAAAACGCCGTGGCATGGACGAGGGCCGAGGCGGCTGATACGCTGCCGCGCGCTGCCTGCAATTTTGCGATGCGCGCATCGCGCTGCAGATTGACGAAGCGGGGCAAGGCCACCGCGGCGAGAACGCCGAGAATGATGATGACCACGATCAGTTCGATCAGTGTGAAACCGCCCATGCCCCGTCTGTCACAGATCGATTTCCTATTCATATGATCTATGTCGATAGAAAGTTCTAGTACTTTAGACATATTACCCACCCCGCTCAAGTTTATTATCGCTGGTCTTTCAAACGCAAAAGACCAACCCCGGCAATGACCGCTTTCGAGCCGTCCGCCCGGCCATCCCGACTCAGGCGAAAACGCGCCCGATGTCCGTCGTGGAACTGGTAAACCAGTTCCCTGGCTTGGCGGTCGAAATACCAGACCGATCTTCCTTCCGGCCTGCCATCCTGTTCTCCCAGATAATTGACCGGCCGGTCGGCCACCCAGTCGATTGGGTTGGCGCTGGCCGGCAAGGCCCCGCCGAAGGCTTCGCGGTGCGCCACGACCTCGACCAGGCCGATGCGCAAGGCCGCCACCTCGGCCTGCAAGCCGGCCTCCTCCATGGCATCCCTGGCTCGCCCCAGGGCGCCGAGCAGGACCAGCGCCAACAGGCCGAGGACGATGACGACAAGCGCGAATTCGTAATAGCGCCGCATGACTGCCTCATCGCTTGATGGCTACCTTGCCCAGGTCCCACATGGGCAGGAAGATTCCCAGGGCCAGCACGAGGACCAGCCCGCCGAGGCAGACGATCAGGATGGGCTCGATCTGCTGGCCCAAGGTTTTCAGTTCGTATTCCACTTCTCGCTGGTACATCTGGCCGACCTCCTCCAGCATGTCGTCGAGCGCGCCGGATTCCTCGCCCACCGAAATCATCTGGAGAACCACCGGCGAGAAAAAACCGGAGGCAACGGCCGCCCGCACGACGCTCTCGCCCCGCTCGACGGTATCGCGCATGCTCTCTATCTTGGCGGCGATATAGGTGTTGTCGACGGTCTGCGAGGAATTGGTCAATGCCTGCATGACCGGCACGCCGCTGCGCATGCCGAGCGCGAAACTACGTGAGAAACGGGCCATGGCGGCCTTGCGGACAATTTTCCCGGCAATCGGAAAGCGCAGCGACAAGGCCTCCCACTGCATGCGCCCGGCCGCCGTCCCCACCCATGCACGGAAGCCGAAGACGGCGGCGACGAGCCCGACCAGCATGGCCGGCCACCATTTCACCATGAAATTGGAGAAACCGAGCAGTATCCGCGTCATCAGCGGCAGTTCGGCGCCAAATCCCTGAAAGACCTTGGCGAAGGCCGGAATGACGAAAAGATTGACGACGACGATGGCGACGGCCATGGCGACGACCACGAACATCGGGTAACGCAGGGCCGACTTGACCTGTTCGCGCATGAAACGCTCGAATTCGAGGTGATCGAACAGGCGCAGGAAAATTTCGTCGAGCAGGCCCGTGGCTTCGCCGACCCGAACCATGGAAATATAGAAGGAACTGAAAACCTCCGGATGCCGCGCCAGTGAGACCGACAACTCGCGCCCCGCCTCCAGGCTTTCGCGGACGTCGCGGATGACCTCCCGCATGGCGGGATTGGTGGCCGATTCCTGCAGGCCGGTCAATGCCCGCATAATCGGCACGCCGGCCTTGAGCAGGGTATGAATCTGCCGTGAAAAGAGCAGGATATCGACCGCCTCGACCCTGGGCCTGAGGAGGTTCAGGCTGCCCTTACCCGATCTCCCCCGGCCGCTGGCTTCGGCAATCGAGATCGGCGTGATACCACGGCCGAACAAGACATCGGCGACACCGCCCGAAGAGGCGCCTTCGAGCACCCCCTCGATCAGCTTGCCGCTG
>JAJXVG010000204.1 GCA_021782315.1 Pseudomonadota bacterium
TGCTCGGCCACCCCCTGCTGGCGGCCTATTCGTCGCACAAGGGCGGGCACGCCATGAACAACCAACTTGCCAGGGCGCTGCTCGCCGAGCAGGACTCCTGGGAAATTGCCACCTTCGAACGGGCCGAGCAGGCGCCGAGCGGCGTCACCCGCTGGCTGGCCCAGGCCATGGCCTGATTCCCGCGATGTGGTTGCTGCGTCTGCTGGCGGCCATTCTCGTCGTGGCGATTGGCGCCGGACTGCTGATCTACGCCTTCAGCGGCAATCGCTATTACCTGATCCTGAGTTGGCGTTTGTTCAAGATCGGCATCATTTTTGCCCTGGTGTAGTGTTGCACTCTTGACGGCATGGTTAAAACTGAAGGATTTTTGGTCAGGGCAAGGCGCAAACCACACGATACTCAGTGGTATCGCGAGGATTTGCAACGCCGCCATGGCCGAAAAGACAGGGTTTTAAGTGCCGGAGAGGGGGCAGCACTACACTATATTTTTGCCCTGATGTTCATCGAACGCCTGGCCGTCATTCCGTTCTAGCGGCGCGCGCCAGAAGCTTGTCGAGCGCTGCCCTGAGCGGGCCGTGGGGCAAGGCTTCGCTGGTCGAGCGGAGGGTGTCGAGCGCCTTGCCGGAGAGTGGTTTTGGGGTCGAACTCGTTGATTGGGAAGGTATTTGGCGGGGTTGAACTTTTACTTCAATGCCGCTACACTCGGCCCCTCCTTTCGATAACTCGTCGCTCAAACGCCGGCTCAACTGGCGAATCTTGGCGGCGACCGCGCCGTTGTCGGCGTGGATAATGACAGTCCCCAACTTGTAATTGGCAACGCGTGCCGAGTGGCGCAGCCCGGCCGGGGCGACCGCCGCGAAGCGACGCGAAAGCTTGAGCAACAGCCGGGCGTGGGCCATGACCCTGCCGGCAGCGGCATCTTTGTCGAGGTAATGCTCGGGCCCGTTGTACATAGGAGGTTCCATGCAGATTATTCTGGTTTCGCGCCATTTGAAGGCGGCGAAAACGATCACCATTATGCCTCGTCATCTGCTGGCCGTGATTGTCCTCTTCCTCACCCTGGTCTTTTCCACGTCGCTGCTTTTCTCCTGGCTGTCGGTCCACCTGCGCCTTCCCGTCGTCGAAGATCTCGTCCTTTCGCTGCAGCAGCAGGAGGCGAGCAAGGTGCGGGATCATCTCAACAACAATCTGCAACTCATGGCCACGCGGCTGGGCGAATTGCAGGGGCGGGTCATGCAACTCGATACCCTGAAGGAGAGGGTTTCCGGTCTGGCCGGCCTGAAGCAATCGGCTTCAACCGTAGCCAAGTCGCCCGGGCAGGGCGGTCCTTTCCTGGCCGCCCCGATGTCGGCGGACGAATTGCAGCGCGAAATCGATCGTCTTTCGGTCGATGTGGAACAGCGGAGCGATGAGTTTGCCTTCCTGGAATTCAAGTTGCTCGAAAAACGGGTCAAGGACCGCTTGTTGCCGACCATTTTGCCGGTTCGTGGTGCCGTTCTGGGGTCGCCCTTCGGTTATCGCATCGATCCGATTGCCGGTGCGCGCTCCAAGCATGAGGGGCTCGATTTCGCCGTCGACGCCGGAACGCCCATCGTCGCCGCGGCCGACGGCGTAGTCCTTTCCGCCGACAGTCATCCGGATTACGGCAATGTGGTCGATATCGACCACGGCGATGGCCTGACCTCCCGCTACGCCCACATGTCGCGCATCGACGTCAAGCCCGGCATGCTGGTCAAGCGCGGCGAAATCATCGGGGCGGTGGGCAGCACCGGGCGATCGACCGGCCCGCACCTGCATTTCGAAGTGCGAATGCTGGGTGTGGCGCAGAATCCGGCTCACTTCCTGAAACAGGGCGCCGAATACGCTTCGCTCATGCGCCGCTGAATCGCCTTGTACATCCCTTGGGATGCTCTGCACAACCCCTCGCGGGTCGTGATGGCGCGGACTCGGGCGGTCTGCGTCGTTGCCTTTCTTGCCAATAGCTACAGCTATTGGCTGCAAAATGCGCCTAGCATCCCATCCCGATCCGCACTCCACGCCCTCGCTTGGCGTTATGCAAAGCATCCCTTGATCCGGGTCGTCATCATCGGGTCATGGGGCCGTGCTAGAATCACCGCTTTGCTGCACTGCGCACCCTCTATATCCCATCGCGATGATTTCCGGCCTACTCAAAAAGATTTTCGGCAGCCGCAACGACCGGCTGATCAAACAATACGCCCAGGCGGTCAAGCGTATCAACGCGCTTGAGCCGGCCATGCAGGCACTGGGCGACGATGCCCTGCGCGCCAAGACGGACGAGTTCCGCCGACGCTACGCCGAGGGCGAATCGCTCGACGCCATGCTGCCGGAGGCCTTCGCCGTCGTCCGTGAAGCCGGTGTCCGGGCGCTCGGCATGCGTCATTTCGATGTCCAGATGATCGGCGGCATGGTCTTGCATGACGGCAAGATCGCCGAAATGCGCACCGGCGAAGGCAAGACACTGGTCGGAACGTTGCCGGCCTACCTCAATGCCATTTCCGGCAAGGGGGTCCATGTCATCACGGTCAATGATTACCTGGCGACCCGCGACTCGGACTGGATGGGAAGGCTGCACCGCTTTCTGGGCCTGACCGTCGGCGTCAACCTGTCGCAGATGGACCACCAGGCCAAGCAGGCAGCCTACGCAGCCGACATCACCTATGGCACCAACAACGAATTCGGTTTCGACTACCTGCGCGACAACATGGTCTATACGGCCGGCGAGCGCGTCCAGCGCAGCCTCAATTTCGCCATCGTCGACGAGGTGGACTCCATCCTCATCGACGAAGCGCGTACGCCGCTGATCATTTCCGGCCAGGCCGACGATCACACCGACCTCTATCTGCGCATGAAGGACGTCGTTCCCAACCTGACGCGGGCGATGGAAGAAAATGCCGAGGGCGATTACTGGGTGGACGAAAAGGGTCACCAGGTCCATCTCTCCGAAAGCGGTTACGAACACGCCGAACAATTGCTGGCCGAACATGGCCTGCTCCAGGCTGGCAGCAGCCTCTACGATGCCGCCAACATCACCCTGATGCACCATCTGAGTGCCGCCTTGCGCGGCATGACGCTGTTCCACAAGGACCAGCATTACGTCGTGCAGAACGGCGAAGTGATCATCGTCGACGAATTTACCGGCCGCCTGATGGCTGGCCGCCGCTGGTCCGACGGCCTGCACCAGGCTGTCGAAGCCAAGGAAGGCGTGCAGATCCAGGCCGAGAACCAGACCCTGGCCTCGATCACCTTCCAGAACTATTTCCGGATGTACGAAAAGCTTGCCGGCATGACCGGTACGGCCGATACCGAAGCCTACGAGTTCCACCAGATCTACGGACTCGAAACCGTCGTCATTCCGACCCACCGCCCGATGGTGCGCAAGGACATGAACGATCTGGTCTTCAAGACCGCCGACGAGAAGCATGCGGCGATCATCGCCGACATCAAGGAGTGTTCCCGGCGCGGCCAGCCCGTGCTGGTCGGAACGACTTCGATCGAGGCCTCCGAACTGCTGTCGAGTCTGCTCGACAAGGAAAAACTGGCGCACCAGGTACTCAATGCCAAGCAACACGCCCGCGAAGCGGAAATCGTCGTCCAGGCCGGCCGACCGGGGATGGTGACCATCGCCACCAACATGGCCGGTCGCGGCACCGACATCGTGCTCGGCGGCAATATCGAGAAGCAGTTGGCCGCCGTCCGCGACGACGGGACGATCGCCGAGGCGGAGAGGGATCAGCGGGTCGCGGCCATGAAGCAGGAGTGGCAGGAGGTGCACAACGCGGTGCTTGCTTCCGGCGGTCTGCACATCATCGGTTCCGAGCGGCACGAATCCCGCCGGATCGACAACCAGTTGCGCGGTCGCGCCGGTCGCCAGGGCGACGCCGGATCGTCGCGTTTCTATCTGTCCCTCGACGACCCGCTTTTGCGCATCTTTGCCGGCGAGCGCCTGCGCGCCATCATGGACAAGCTGAAAATGCCGGAAGGCGAGGCGATCGAGCACCCTCTGGTCACGCGCTCGCTGGAGTCGGCGCAGCGCAAGGTCGAGGCCCGCAACTTCGATATCCGCAAGCAGTTGCTGGAGTACGACGACGTCGCCAACGACCAGCGCAAGGTGATCTACCAGCAGCGCAACGAGCTGCTGGAAACCGAGGATATTTCCGAAACCATCACCGCCATGCGCCAGAGCGTCATCGCCGATCTGTTCCGCACCTATGTGCCGGCCGAGTCGGTCGAAGAACAGTGGGACATGGAAGGTCTCGAGCGTGCCCTGTCGGCCGAGTTGCTGATCGAGGCACCGGTGAGCCAGTGGTTCAAGGACGAGCCGACCCTGTCCGACGAGGAAATCCTCGAACGCATTACCATGGAAGCCGACGAGGCTTATCAGGCCAAGATCGACCTGGTCGGTGCCGAGTCTTTCCAGCAGTTCGAGCGCAACGTCATGCTGCAAAGTCTCGATTCGCACTGGCGGGAACATCTCGCCGCGCTGGACCACCTGCGCCAGGGCATACACCTGCGCGGCTACGCCCAGAAAAATCCGAAGCAGGAGTACAAGCGCGAGGCCTTCGAATTGTTCGAGACCTTGCTCGACCTGGTGCGCAGGGAAGTGACCCGCATCGTCTTCACCGTGCAGATCCGTACGCCTGAAGATGTCGAGGAGACCGCCCCGCATGCCGATCTCCAGAATATTCAGTATCAGCACGCCGGTTTTGACGAAGGCCTGGACGAAGACGAATCCGGTCAAGCTCAGGCGCCCGGAGACAATGCCCCCAAGGTCGGGCGCAACGACCCCTGTCCATGCGGTTCTGGCAAGAAATACAAACACTGCCACGGAAAACTTTCCTGACATTGCAAGGCACCGGTGCCTTTGCTCTTGGAGCCACGAGAATGCCTGTCAATTATGCAACCCCCGCCGCCGACCTGCTTTTTCCGGTAGCCGGTGTCCGCCTCGGCGTGGCCGAGGCCGGAATCCGCAAGAAAGACCGCCGCGACCTGACCCTGGTCGCGCTCGATGCCGGGTGCACGGTTGCCGGCGTGTTTACCCAGAACCGTTTTTGCGCCGCGCCGGTGCAGCTGTGCCGCCAGCATCTGGCGAGCGGCAAGGAAATGCGTGCCCTGGTCATCAATACCGGCATCGCCAATGCGGGAACCGGCGAACCCGGGCGGCGGAGCGCGCAAGCCACCTGCGCCGCGGCGGGCGAACTGCTCGGTATCGCCGCCGAACAGGTGCTGCCGTTCTCGACCGGCGTCATCCTCGAACCCTTGCCGGTCGACCGCCTGGCGGCCGGCCTGCCGGCCGCCAAGGCTGATTTGAAGAGCGACAACTGGCATGCCGCGGCCCATGCCATCATGACCACCGACACCGTTGCCAAGGCCGCCTCGCGTCGCCTCAAGGTCGCCGGCCGGACGATCACCGTTTCCGGCATCTCCAAGGGGGCCGGCATGATCGAGCCGAACATGGCGACCATGCTCGGTTT
>JAJXVG010000205.1 GCA_021782315.1 Pseudomonadota bacterium
TACTGGCTGGCCGAACACCACAACATGCCGGGCATCGCCAGTTCGGCAACGGCCGTTCTGGTCGGCCACATCGCCGGAGCGACCGGGAAAATCCGGGTCGGCGCGGGCGGCATCATGCTGCCCAACCACGCGCCGCTGGTCGTCGCCGAGGCTTTCGGGACACTGGCCGAGTTGTATCCGGGCCGCATCGACCTCGGCCTGGGCCGCGCGCCGGGCACCGATCAACAGACCATGCGCGCCCTGCGCCGCGACCGGGTCGAGCGCGAGGCGGATTTTCCGCGTGAAGTGGCTGAACTGCAGGTCCTGCTCGGCCCGGTCCTGGCCGGCCAGCAGGTCGTCGCCGTGCCCGGCTGCGGCACCGAGGTGCCGCTCTGGCTGCTCGGTTCCAGCCTGTTCTCGGCCCGCCTCGCCGCCGAACGCGGCCTGCCTTACGCCTTCGCCTCGCACTTCGCGCCGGCCATGCTGCTCCAGGCCGTCGACCTCTATCGCCGCAATTTCCAGCCCTCGACCAAACTGGCCCGGCCTTACGTGATGATCGGCGTCCCGGTGATCGCCGCCGCCACCGACGCGGAGGCCGATTACCTGGCGAGCAGCACCTACCGGCGCGTGCTCGGCATCCTGCGCGGCGAACGCCGCCCCCTGCCACCGCCCGTCGATGATTTCCCGGCCGGACTGCGGCCGCATGAACGCTCGGCCATCGCTGATTTTCTCGGAGCGGCGGTGATCGGCGGTCCCGATACGCTGCGGGAAGGTCTGCTGGCCTTGCATGAGGCGACCAAGGCCGACGAAATGATCCTGGTCTGCGATATTTTCGACCCGGCCCTCCGTCAGCGCTCGCTTGAAATCACCGCTGAACTTTTTGCGCAGTGACCCGACCCGCCCGTCTCAAGCCCGCGCCTGAGTGTCGTCTATCGGTAAACGGGGCCGCGGCAGGCTGATGACGTAAAGCACCACGGCGCAGGCAGCAAGAAAAACGACGGTGGTCAGGGCGCTAGGCACCCATGAGTCGCCCGATCCTCTTGTCTGCCACAACCAGACGAACAGGCCAAAGGCCGGCACGGTCAGCAGCGCGCTCAAGACGGCCGCGATCAGGGCCGCCTTTTGCCCGAAATGACGTTTCAGATCACTCACTCGACTTCCTCCACCATTAACCAGATCGAGCGATTGTCACGCGCGTCGCCCGTTGAAAGAGTGAGCGCGCCACCCTGATTGCCCGTTGCCTGGCGGCCGCTGCCGCCCAGTTCAATCCATTCGCCCAGCCGTCCCGAGACGGTGGTTGCCAGGGCTTGTCCGTCGATGCTGCCGTAGGCACCCCGATGGCTTGCCTGCTGGCTGATATCGAGCGTCACCCGCTTGCCGTTCAGGTGCGGTGTGGCGTAAAAACCGCTACCGATATCCCGATAAACGACTGTTTCGTTGATAATTGCCCCACCCGGCCCGATCGCCACCTGGCGCATCGGTACCGGCAGGGAACGGCCGATCTGAATGAAAGCCTGACCGCCGTCAACGGTCTGCACCATCTGCCCCGCACGCTCGCCGCGCACGCTCTTCGTATCCCAGGTCCTGGCATCCGCGTCGCCCCGCCGGGTGCTGCCGAGAACGACCTGGCCGCCGACCTCGGCGCCACGCGCGCTGTCTTCCGCCTGGCGATTTTGTGAAATCCGGATGATCAGCCGCCGGCTCGGCCGGTCGATGGCCGCCAGCGCCCGCTTGATATCGGCTCGATTGCGCGGCGAGGCCTTGAGAAATAGCTGGTTGTTCAGGCCGGTCAAGGTGCCGCCCGGTTCGACCAGCGGCAGCAATACCGGCAGCACCTCGTCGGCGCTCTTGCTGCGCAGTTCGATGACTTCCAGTTGCTGAGCCCAGAGCGAAGCGCTGAAGAGGATGCCGAGCAGGCAAAGGACACGAAGGATCATGGCCGTTCTCCCGCCGCCGACCCGGTTCATGGTCGGCATAGGGCGATCCGGTAGCAGTCGGCCAGGTCGTCGGCGACGAGAGCAACCACATCGGGGTCGGCCCGCCCCTGCTCGGCGCGTTCCTGAAGGATTGCCAGGATGCGATCCGGGGCCATCGATCCGCGGTAGGGACGGTCCTGCGCCAGGGCTTGAAAGATGTCGGCGACGTTGATGATGCGCGCCTGGATAGGCAAGGCGGCACCACCGATCCGGAAGGGGTAGCCGTGGCCATCCGGCGTCTCGTGATGCAACGATGCCCAGTGGGCGATCTCGGCAATCGCATGCAGCCTTTTCAAGACCTGCAGGGTGCCGTAGCTGTGGCTCTTCATGATGTCGAACTCATGGGTGGTCAGGGCGTTTCGACCTTCGATGATTTCGTCGGGGATCTGCAGCTTGCCGATATCGTGGAGCAGTCCTGCCACCTCGATTTTTTCGCAGGTCGCCTCGTCGAGGCCGAAGCGGCGGGCGAGATGGCGCGACAGGCGTGCCACCCCTTGCGAATGCTGTTCGGTATACGGCGATTTGGCGTCGATGATGTGCGAGAAAATGCCGGCGCACTGCTTGAATTCCAACCATCCGATCATCCTCAGTTCGCCACGGGACTCCATGTCGGTCTGGTAGCGCTGCACCCATTCCGGTTGCAAGGCCAGCCAGAAAGCCTCTTCCTGCGAAATTTGCTCGAAGGCGTCGAGCAGTTCGGGCGAAAACAGCCGGCCGCGCGCATCGGCCAGGCGGGTTCGAATCCCGTCGGCATGCGCGAGAATGGTCTGGTCCGCATGGTAAGGGGCGGCCAGGACGTCGATGCGGTCGGCGAGATAGATCAGGTTGGCGAAACGCGCCGTATCGCCCGGCAAAGCTTGCCTTTCAAGCCAATCCCAGGAACTGTGGTGATAGCGGATGATCGGCGCCAGATGGGCCAGGGGCGGAAAATCGACCAACAGTTCGTAGCCGCGGACGCAATGCTCCTCCGCCCCGGACCACTCGAGATCGATCACCAGGCGGCGATGCACCCGGGTCGAGGAAACGCCGCAATCGTGCAGCAGACCGGCGTCGTAGAGAATCGACTGGGCCGCCTCGCTCCACCCCATGCGGATGGCCATCTCGCGTGCCAGCATGCCGACCCGACGGCCGTGCATGACGTCGTCGACGCCGACCAGGTCGACCGTATTGGCGATGGTCATGACCAGTTGCCTAAGATCGATGGCGAGGTCGGCGGGGAGCAGGGTTTCAGTCATGCCGTTCAGCCTGCGCTATGGGCCAGGGCAAGATACTCCCTGGAGTTCATTTCAGTCAGGCGGCTTACCGTGCGGGCGAATTCGCCGGCCTGGGTACCCTCGGTATACAGGCCGTCGGCCAGGCAATCGGCGGTCGCGATCAACTTGACCCGGTGATCGTAGAAAACGTCGACCAGCCAGGTCAGGCGGCGTGCCTCCGAAGCCTGATGGGCGGTCATTTTCGGAATACGGGAGAGAAGCACGGTATGGTAGGCGCGGGCAATTTCAAGGTAGTCGTTCTGCGAGCGTGGCCCGCCGCACAGTACCTGGAAATCGAACCAGATCACGCCGTGGCCGCGTCGCACGGTATCGATATTACGCCCAAGGACCTCGATATGCCCGGCTTTCTTGCCCTCCTCGCCGGCCACCATCCTGAAATAGTCGAGCATCTTCTTTTCCGCCGTGGCGTCGGCCGGATGGTGGTAGATCTCGACCTGCTCCAGCGCCCGCAGGCGGAAGTCGGTGCCGGCATCGACCTCGAAGACGTCGAGGTGCTGCTTCAACAGGTCTATGGTCGGCAGGAAGCTCTCGCGATGCAGGCCGTTCGGATAGAGCATGTCCGGCGGATAGTTGGAGGTCATGACGATGATGACCCCATGGGCGAACAAACCGGTCATCAGGCGACCGAGAATCATGGCGTCGGCGATGTCCGCGACGTGGAATTCGTCGAAGCACAGCAGGCGCACCTCCTGGGCGATCTGCCCGGCCAGCTTCAGCATCGGATCCGCTTCGCCCTTGTACTTCTCCAGATCGCGGTGGATCTGCTGCATGAAGGCGTGAAAGTGGATGCGGCGCTTGCGGCGATAGGGCACCGAATCGTAGAAGCAATCCATCAGAAAGCTCTTGCCGCGCCCCACCCCGCCCCAGAAATAGACCCCTTTCGGCGGCCTGGGCGGCGCCAGCAGACGCTTCAGGGTGCTGCCGCGGTCGACCTTGAACGACAGCAAATTGGAATACAGGTTCTGCAACGCGGTGGCGGCGGTCATCTGTGCGGCGTCGGCAATATAGCCGCGGGCGTCGAGCAGGTTCTTGTAGGCGTCGAGCATGCCCTGGGCGGCGACGTTCAGTTTTCTATGGGGCATCGCAATGAATCGGGATCGGGAAAGGTATTCTGCCAAAGAAAAAAGCGGGTGCGTACCGCCACCCGCCTTGCGAAGCCGACGAAGGTATCAGAAGTTCAAGGTACGCTTGTCGCAGGCCAGAGCCGCTTCATGCACGGTTTCCGACAGGGTCGGGTGAGCGTGGCAGATACGGGCCAGGTCTTCGGAAGCACCGCCGAACTCCATGGCGACGACGGCTTCGGCAATGATCTCGGAGGCATTGGCGCCGATGATGTGCACGCCGAGGATGCGGTCGCTATCCTTGTCGGCCAGCATCTTGACGAAACCCGAGGGGTCGCCCATGCCGAGCGCCCGACCGTTGGCCAGGAAAGGCACCTTGCCCGCCTTGTAGGCGACGCCTTCGGCCTTGAGCTGCTGTTCGGTCTTGCCGACCCAGGCGATTTCCGGGGAGGTGTAGATGACCCAGGGAATGGTGTCGAAATTGCAGTGACCGGCCTGGCCGGCCATCAGTTCGGCGACCATGACGCCTTCTTCATGCGCCTTGTGGGCCAGCATCGGACCGCGCACCACGTCGCCGATCGCCCAGACGCCGGCCAGATTGGTCCGGCAATGGCCGTCGACCTCGACAAAGCCGCGGGCATCGAGCTTGAGGCCGACGGCATCGCCGTTCAGGCCGTCGGTATTCGGAACCCGGCCGATGGAAACGATCAGGCGATCGGCATCGAGCTTCTGCTCCTTGCCGTCCTTGTCGGCGTAGGCGATGGAAACCGACTTCTTGGTCGCCTTGATGTCGCCGATCTTGACCCCCATCTGAATGTTCAGGCCCTGCTTGGTGAACAGCTTGAGGGCTTCCTTGGCCACGTCGACATCCGCAGCGGCCAGGAAATCCGGCATGGCTTCGAGAACGGTGACTTCGGCCCCGAGGCGGCGCCAGACCGAACCCATTTCCAGACCGATGACGCCGGCGCCGATGATGGCCAGCTTCTTCGGCACGGATTCCTGGTTGAGGGCGCCTTCGTTGTCCATGACGATCTTCTGGTCGACCGGCAGGTCGGGCAGATGACGGGCCTTGGAGCCGGTGGCGACGATGACCTGCCTGGCCAGCACTTCCTCGGCGCCGACCTTGACCTTCCAGTAATCGCCTTCCTTGCCGACGAAGGATCCGTGACCGGCCCGGTGCGTCATC
>JAJXVG010000206.1 GCA_021782315.1 Pseudomonadota bacterium
GCCCGAACGGGTCTTCGGCAGGTTGTCACCGAAACGGATATCCTTCGGCTTGGCAATCGGACCGATTTCCTTGCCCACCCAGTCGGACAGTTCCTTGATGATGCGCTTGGCGTCGTCACCCGTCGGGCGCTGACCCTTGAGCACGACGAAAGCAACGATCGCTTCGCCGGTCAGGTCGTCCGGACGGCCAACCACGGCAGCCTCGGCAACCAGCGGGTTGGCCACCAGCGCGGATTCGATTTCCATGGTTCCCATGCGGTGACCGGAAACGTTCAGTACGTCGTCGATACGACCGGTAATGGTGAAGTAACCAGTTTCCGCGTCGCGGATCGCACCGTCGCCGGCCAGATAGTACTTGCCCTGGAAATCGGCCGGATAGTAGGACTTGACGTAACGCTCGTCGTCATTCCAGATGGTGCGGATCATCGATGGCCACGGCTTCTTGCAGACCAGGATACCGCCCTGGCCCCACGGCAGGTCGGCACCGGTCTCGTCGACCACGGCGAACTGGATGCCCGGGAAGGGCAGCGTGCAGGAACCCGGAACCAGCGGCGTCGCGCCCGGTAGCGGGGTAATCATGTGGCCGCCGGTTTCGGTCTGCCAGAAGGTGTCGACGATCGGGCAGCGACCGCCGCCGACATTGTCGTAATACCACTGCCAGGCGGCCGGATTGATCGGCTCGCCGACCGAGCCGAGGATGCGCAGCGAAGAAAGGTCGAAGCTCTTCGGATGAACGCCCGGGTTGGTGTCCGAGGACTTGATCAGCGAACGGATGGCGGTCGGAGCGGTGTAGAAAATGGTGACCTTGTGATCCTGGATCATTCTCCAGAACCGGCCGGCATCCGGATAGGTCGGCACGCCTTCGAAAACCACTTCGGTGGCGCCGCAGGCGAGCGGGCCGTAGGTGATGTAGGTATGACCGGTCACCCAACCGATGTCCGCCGTGCACCAGAAGACATCGCTGGGCTTGATGTCGAAGGTCCACTTCATGGTCATGATGGCGTGCAGCAGGTAGCCGCCGGTGGAGTGCTGAACGCCCTTCGGCTTGCCGGTGGAGCCGGAAGTGTAGAGCAGGAACAGCGGATGTTCGGCTTCGACCCACTCCGGTTCGCAAACCTCGGACTGGTTGACCACCACGTCGTGCAGCCACTGGTCGCGGCCGGCCACCATATTGACATCGCCGCCGGTGCGTTTGAAGACGATGACGTTCTTGACCGACTCGCAGCCGCCCATGGCGAAGGCTTCGTCAGCGATCGGCTTCAAGGGGATGGCCTTGCCGCCGCGGTACTGGCCATCGGAGGTGATCAGGGCCACGGCGCCGGCGTCGTTGATGCGGTCGCGCAGGGACTGGGCGGAGAAGCCGCCGAAGACGATGGAATGGATGGCGCCGAGGCGGGCGCAGGCCTGCATGGCGCAAATGCCTTCGATGGTCATCGGCATGTAGATGACGACACGATCGCCCTTCTTGACGCCCATGCCGCGCAGTGCATTGGCGAACTTGGAAACCTTGGACAGCATCTCCTTGTAAGTAACCTTGGTCACTTCGCCGTTGTCGGCTTCGAAGATGATCGCGACCTTTTCACCGAGGCCGGCTTCGACCTGGCGATCCAGGCAGTTGTAGGAAACGTTCAGCTTGCCATCGGCAAACCACTTGAAAAACGGAGCGTTGGACTCGTCCAGCGCCTGGGTAAACGGTTGCTTCCAGGTAATCATTTCACGGGCGCGCTTGGCCCAGAATTCCGGATAGTCGGCATCCGCCTCCGCGCACAGCGCCCGGTAGGCGTCCATCCCCGAAACTGCCGCATTCTTGACCATTTCGTCAGACGGGTAAATTAGCTGCACGGATTCATTCGACATATTTTTCTCCTCTGCGGTACATCGCAATTTATGTTGAAACAACCAATTTGATTTCGGGAACTTCCCGAAACTGTTTAAAACCGCCCACGCTGCACAACCTGCACTCCCCCGCCAGCGTTGAAGCGGCATTAGACTTCGATATTCTTACAAAGGCCTTACGAAATCACGCTGCGGCGCAACAATTCAGTCAAGTCGGGCAGCCCTTGGGCCGCGTGATAAACTGGCCGCCCTCATATTCTCGACATGCCAATGAGTTCGCCGATCAAATATCTCGAGTCGTTCATTTTTGCCAGCCGCTGGATTCAGGCGCCGCTCTATCTCGGCCTGATCGTTGCCCAGGTCGTCTATTGCTGGCTGTTCATGGTCGAACTGGGCCACCTGGTGCACCACGCTGTCGATACCTCACAGATCACCGAAACGGATGTCATGCTCTCCGTCCTCGGCCTGATCGATGTCGTGATGATCGCCAACCTGTTGATCATGGTTATCGTCGGCGGCTACGAAACCTTTGTTTCCCGCCTCGATCTCGAAAACCACCCGGACCAGCCGGAATGGCTCTCCCACGTCAATGCGGGCGTCCTCAAGATCAAACTTTCGACGGCCATCATCGGCATCTCGTCGATTCACCTGCTGAAGAGTTTCATCAATGCCGCCAACCTTGCCGAACATACCCTCATGTGGCAGGTGATCATTCACGTCGTATTCCTTTTTTCCGCCCTGGCCATGGCGCTTGTCGACAAGACCATGACCCAGACCCTTGCATTGCAACATCAAAAAAACCACTAGCCCGGAGTTGCGCATGACCGCCATCAAACAAGAAGACCTGATCCAGTCCGTTGCCGATGCCTTCCAGTACATCAGCTACTACCACCCGCTGGATTACATTAAGGCACTCGGCGAAGCCTACGAACGCGAGGAATCCCCGGCCGCCAAGGATGCCATCGCCCAGATCCTGACCAACTCACGGATGTCGGCCGAAGGCCATCGCCCGATCTGCCAGGACACCGGCATCGGCATGGTCTTCATCAAGGTCGGCATGAACGTTACCTGGCCGGATGCGACGATGGGCATCCAGCAAATGATCGACGAAGGCGTCCGTCGTGCCTACGGCAACCCGGACAACCCGCTGCGCGCCTCGGTGCTGGCCGACCCGGCCGGCGCCCGCAAGAACACCAAGGACAACACCCCGGCCGTCGTCCATTTCGAGATCGTCCCCGGCGACCACGTCGAGGTCATCTGCGCGGCCAAGGGCGGCGGCTCGGAAGCCAAGTCCAAGTTCGCCATGCTCAATCCGTCCGACGACCTCGTCGACTGGGTGCTGCACAAGATTCCGGAAATGGGTGCCGGCTGGTGCCCGCCCGGCATCATCGGCATCGGCATCGGCGGCACGCCGGAAAAGGCCATGCTGCTGGCCAAGGAGTCGATCATGGCACCGGTCGACATCCACGAACTGAAAGCCAAGGCTGCCGAATTCGCCAAGACCGGCGCCAAGCTGACCCGCACCGAGGAATTGCGCCTCGAACTGATGGAAAAGATCAATGCGCTGGGCGTCGGCGCCCAGGGTCTGGGCGGTCTGACCACCGTGCTCGACGTCAAGGTCCTCGACTACCCCTGCCACGCCGCCAACCTGCCCGTCGCCCTGGTCCCGAACTGCGCAGCCACCCGCCACTGCCACTTCCATCTCGACGGCTCCGGCCCGGCCAAGCTGGAAGTGCCGAAGCTGGAAGACTGGCCGGCCGTGACCTGGACGCCGGACCTCAAGGCCGCGACCCGCGTCGACCTCGACACCCTGACCAAGGAAGAGGTCGCCTCCTGGAAGATCGGCCAGAAGCTGCTCCTCAACGGCAAGATGCTGACCGGCCGCGATGCCGCCCACAAGCGCATCGCCGACATGCTGGCCAAGGGCGAGCCGCTACCGGTGGACTTCACCAACCGCGTCATCTACTACGTCGGCCCGGTCGATCCGGTGCGCGACGAAGTGGTCGGACCGGCCGGCCCGACCACCGGCACCCGCATGGACAAGTTCACCCGCATGATGCTGGAAAAAACCGGCCTGATCTCGATGATCGGCAAGTCCGAGCGCGGCCCGGTCGCCATCGAGGCGATCAAGGACAACCGCTCGGCCTACCTGATGGCCGTCGGCGGCGCCGCCTACCTGGTGGCCAAGGCCATCAAGTCGGCCAAGGTCGTCGGCTTCGCCGACCTCGGCATGGAAGCCATCTACGAGTTCGACGTCGAAAACATGCCGGTCACCGTCGCCGTCGACTCCTCGGGCGTCAGCGTGCACAACACCGGACCGAAGGAATGGCAGGTCAAGATCGGCAAGATCCCGCTCAGCGCCTGATCGTCGCCCACCCACGAACCCGGCCGAAGCCGGGTTTTTTTCAGGGCATGTGCCATCGATCAAACAGGGGTTCGCTGTGTCTTGCGCTTGGCCCTTTGGCTGAGTTGCCGGCGGGTCGCTGGCAAGGTCAAACGATAAGCACGACGGCTGACGAAATCCCGCTTAGGCCGACCTTCCGACCTGAGCGCCGAGCGGCTGCGAAAAACGCGCCAGCACGTGCCCGCTCATGCCCTTGACAAGCTCTTCTTCACCGAGAAAAACCGCACCCAGGCCATCCTTGCGCAGCAGCATCGACTCCTCCTCGCAGTGTGCGCGCAGGACTATCTCAATGCCGGGGTTGAGGGTGCGTGCCGTAGCCACCATCTGGCGCAGGTCGAGGGCATCGTGCGTGGCCACCAACAACATGGCGGCATCGGCGATGTGCGCCTGGATCAAGACGGCCGGGTCGGCGGCATTGCCCGACACGGCCAGCACTCCCTTCCGGCGCAGGTCTTCGACCAGTTCGCGGTTCTGCTCGGCGACCACGTAGGCAATGCCAGCCGCCTCCAGGGCATCGGCGATCCGCCTGCCGACCCGGCCATAGCCCACCAGCACGACCTGCCCTTGCAGGTAGCTGCGCTCGGTAGTCATCGGCAATTCGGCATAGGGGTCGCTCCGTTGCTCCAGACGACGAGCCAAATCTGAGCGCACGAGAACCCAGCGCCGCGCCGGCTCGATGGCCGCAAACAGCACCGGGTTCAGCGCAATGGAGATCAGGGCGCCAGCCAGTACCAGGCTCATGCCTTCGGCGGGCAGCAAGCCGAGCGACACCCCCAGTCCGGCCAGGATGAACGAGAACTCACCGATCTGCGCCAGACTGGCCGAGACCGTCAGCGCAGCGTTCAACGGATAGCTGAAAGCCAGCACGATGGCCAGCGCGGCGACGGACTTGCCGAACATGATGATGGCCACCACGCCCAGAACGTGCAGCGGCTGATCGACCAGGATGGTCGGTTCGAACAACATGCCCACCGACACGAAGAAGAGGACGGAGAAGGCATCGCGCAAAGGCAGGGAGTCTTCGGCGGCGCGGTGACTGAATTCCGACTCACGCATCACCATGCCGGCGAAGAAGGCGCCCAGCGCGAACGACACGCCGAACAGCGCCGCTGCGCCGAAGGCAATGCTGACCGCCGAGGCCACCACCGACAGCGTGAACAGCTCGCGCGAACCGGTGCGCGACACCTGCCAGATCAGCCAGGGCAGCAGGCGCCGGCCGACAAAAAGCATGAG
>JAJXVG010000207.1 GCA_021782315.1 Pseudomonadota bacterium
CCATGCCCAGGCGCGTTACGGCCGTCCCCTGACCCGGATCGAGCGCTTCCACGAGGTCTTTGGCGCATCGAAGGAAGCGCGGCGGGCCCTGCTTTTCGGCCAGGTCATCATCATGGTCGTCTACCTGCCGATCTTCGCCCTGACCGGCGTCGAAGGAAAGATGTTCCATCCCATGGCCTTCACCGTGGTCACCGCCCTGATCGGCGCCATGATCCTGTCGGTCACCTTCATCCCGGCCGCCGTCGCGCTGTTCATCGGCAACAAGGTGGCGGAGAAGGAAAACATCCTGATGCGGACGGCCAAGCGCTGGTACGAACCGATGCTGGCCGGCGTCATGGCCAACAAGCCGGTGGTCCTGGTGTTCACGACGGTCGTGGTGCTCCTCTCCGGCCTGCTTGCCAGCCGCCTGGGCAGCGAATTCGTCCCCAACCTGAACGAGGGGGATTTCGCCATCCAGGCCCTGCGCATTCCGGGAACCAGCCTGACGCAGTCGGTAGCCATGCAGCAGCAACTGGAAAAGCGGCTCAAGGCCGAGTTTCCCGAAATCGACCGGGTCTTCGCCCGGACCGGGACGGCGGAAATCGCCTCCGACCCCATGCCGCCCAATATTTCCGACGGCTACATCATGCT
This sequence comes from Pseudomonadota bacterium, assembly GCA_021782315.1. Taxonomy (GTDB): domain Bacteria; phylum Pseudomonadota; class Gammaproteobacteria; order Burkholderiales; family Rhodocyclaceae; genus Azonexus. The sequence continues at coordinate 631 of JAJXVG010000207.1, forward strand.
CAAACCGGAAGCCCAGTGGCCGACCCCCAGGAAAACGCGGGATGAATTGTTGGCGGCCGTCCAGGATACGGTGAGCAGCCTGCCGGGCAACTCCTACGAATTTTCCCAGCCGATCCAGTTGCGTTTCAACGAACTGATCTCCGGGGTGCGCAGCGATGTCGCCATCAAGATATTCGGTGACGACATGGATGTCATGAATGAAACGGCGGGCAGGATTTCGTCGATTCTGGAAAAGCTCCCCGGCGCGTCGGAGGTCAAGGTCGAGCAGACGACGGGTCTGCCCATGCTGACGGTCAACATCGACCGCGAGAAAACCGCGCGTTACGGACTCAACATCGCCGACGTTCAGGAAACGGTCTCGACAGCCATCGGCGGGCAGGAGGCCGGCACCCTGTTCGAAGGCGACCGGCGCTTCGGTATCGTGGTCCGCCTGCCCGACCGTTTGCGCTCCGATCCCGATTCGATCAAGCGTCTGCCCATCGCCCTGCCCAAGGGCGCCGCCGCAGGCAATGGCGGCGAGGGACACACGACCTACATTCCCCTGGGCGAGGTCGCCGACCTCGAGGTCGCGCCCGGCCCCAACCAGGTCAGTCGGGAGAACGGCAAGCGCCGGGTGGTGGTCAGCGCCAACGTGCGAGGGCGGGATATCGGTTCCTTTGTCAGCGAAGCCCAGGGGCGCCTGGCCGAGGTCCAGATTCCGCCCGGCTACTGGATCGCCTGGGGCGGTACCTTCGAACAATTGGAGTCCGCCACGCAGCGCCTCAAGATCGTGGTGCCCGTTGCCTTGCTGCTGGTATTCACGCTGCTCTTCGCCATGTTCGGCAACGTCAAGGACGGCCTGCTGGTATTCACCGGCATTCCCTTCGCCCTGACCGGGGGCGTCTTCGCGCTCTGGTTGAGGGACATTCCGCTGTCGATCTCGGCCGGGGTCGGTTTCATCGCCCTCTCCGGGGTGGCGGTGCTCAACGGCCTGGTGATGATTTCCTTCATCCGCAATCTGCGCGAGGAAGGGCGTTCGATCGACGAAGCCATCCACGAGGGGGCGCTGACCCGCTTGCGGCCGGTCCTGATGACGGCCCTGGTCGCTTCCCTCGGCTTCGTGCCGATGGCGATCGCCACCGGAACCGGGGCCGAGGTCCAACGGCCGCTCGCCACCGTGGTCATCGGCGGCATCCTGTCGTCCACGGTCTTGACGCTTCTCGTCCTGCCGCTGCTCTATCGCCTTGTCCATGGCAGGGATGCTGCGGAGAAGAACTTCACGGAAATGCCGGAGGTGTCGGAAATTTCAGCAAAGCAGCCTGGATAATCGGCCGGGCCTGGTTCTGGGTTGGGAGGACCAAGCCGCCGACGATTTTCAGGTCTGGGACGAAGGGAATGGGGGCGAGCGCCTGCGGCGCGAGGTCAGTCAGCGCGGCAAGGAGAATCTTTGTCACGTCGCGCCCGGCCTTGACATTTATTCGAGCCGAATCTGCGTGTCGGCACTCATGCCGGCCGGGCGCCGTCTTTTTCCTGGCTGTGCCCGGTTTCTTCCTTGATCCGAAAGCGCCAGGCACAGAAGTAATCGCTCGGATGCGGGTCCGGGGGGCAGGCGATGCATTCGCATTCGATACGCTTGTCCAGCGTGGTGGCAAAGGTCGAATATTCCACCACGCCAGCCGACTTGCATGGATAGTCCGGCAAGCCCTTGCGTTGTCGCGCATTTTGCACGCGGCACTTGGTCATTTGCATGACCAAGGCACCATCCGGTTCGAAGAAGACCTTCTGTTCGTTGATCACGCCGTACATGCGATGGAAGAAGGAAGCGGCCAGCGCCTGAAGACCGCCTTCGTCGGGGAGGTCTTTCAAGGCCTTGATTCTTTCGGCTTCGAGCGGAGAAAAACTGGCCCAGCAGCCATCGTTGACGGCTTTGGCGGCTGCCATGCCGGCGCGGCTCTCCACCGCCTGAAACCATACACCGTCCAGGGCCAGCCAGTTGACTGCCATCGCTTCCAGCAACTTGGCAAGTTTGTCCGCTCCGAGTTCGCTCAGAGCCCGGGGTAAGCCGTTATCATCCTTGCCGCTGCCCAACGTTGCGCACAGCCGGTCTACGAGGATGGCCGTTGCCTTGTCTCCGGCCTCCTTTTCCATTTCAAGTGCTTTTTCAATGCCGAATTTATCGATTGCGCCTGCCAGCCACAGGCCGTGGTGTGCGGCCATGCGGCGAATTGAGTCGATGACCGCCCGAGTCAGGGTATCGGTAGTATTTTCCATGGTGGACCTCTCGTATCGATTGTCGGACGAGCCCCGACAGCGAAATGATAGTCGACCTGCCGTCACTATTACGCCCGCCTATGTGCCGGAGGGAAGCCGGGCGTTATTGCAGGTAAGTTAGTTTTCGACTCTATTCCAGAGTTATCGACTTTAATTGCTGTGAATACTCACATCGGCAGGTGGTCGGTCCTATTCGACCGTCACCGACTTGGCCAGGTTGCGCGGCTTGTCCACATCCGTTCCCTTGACCAGTGCGGCGTGGTAGGAGAGCAGTTGCAGGGGGACGACGTGGAGGATCGGTGAGAGTTCGCCGTAGTGCTCGGGCAGGCGCAGGATGTGCACGCCTTCCGATTCCTGGATTTCCGAGTCGGTGTCGGCGAAAACGTAGAGCTCGCCGCCCCGTGCCTGGACCTCCTTGAGATTGGATTTGAGCTTGTCGAGCAGCAGGTCGTTGGGGGCGATGGAGATGACCGGCATGTTGCGGTCGACGAGGGCCAGCGGGCCGTGCTTGAGTTCGCCGGAGGGGTAGGCTTCGGCGTGGATGTAGGAGATTTCCTTGAGCTTGAGTGCGCCTTCCAGGGCGATCGGGTAGTGACGGCCGCGGCCGAGGAAAAGGGCGTGCTGCTTGTCGGCGAAGCGCTGGGCCCAGGCCTTGATTTCGTCTTCCAGTTCGAGCACCTTGTTGACGGCGACCGGCAGGTGGCGCAACTGGTCGATGAAGGCGGCTTCCTGCTCGGACGAGAGGCGGTTCTTGACCTTGGCCATGACCAGGGTGAGGACGAAGAGGGCGGCGAGCTGGGTGGTGAAGGCCTTGGTCGAGGCGACGCCGATTTCCGGGCCGGCGCGGGTGATGAAGCGCAAGGCGCATTCGCGGACGATGGCCGATTCGGGGACGTTGCAGATGGCCAGCGTCCGGGTCTGGCCGAGCGATTTGGCGTGGCGCAGGGCGGCCAGGGTATCGGCGGTTTCGCCGGACTGGGAGATGGCGACGATCAACTGGCGCGGGTTGGCGACCGAGGTGCGATAGCGGTATTCGCTGGCGATTTCGACATTGCACGGCACGCCGGCAATCGCTTCCAGCCAGTAGCGGGCGGTATAGCCGGAGTGGCTGCTGGTGCCGCAGGCCAGGATGAGAATGGCGTCGACATCGGCCAGCAGGCGGCTGGCTTCGGCACCGAAGATGCCGGGTTGGATGCTTTTGCTGCCGCCGACGATTTCCAGCGTGTTGGCCAGCGCTTCGGGCTGCTCGAAGATTTCCTTCTGCATGTAGTGCTGGTAATTACCCAGTTCGACGGCGGCGGCCGACAACTGCGAAACGTGGACCGGGCGTTCAACCGGGGTGCCGTCAAGGCGGCAGATACTGGCCCCGGCCGCGGTCAGTTCGGCGATGTCGCCATTTTCCAGGTACACCATGTTGCGAGTGACCTGGAGCAGGGCTGAGGCGTCCGAAGCGGCGTAGTTGCCGGTGTCGGAGACGCCGAGCAGCAGGGGCGAACCTTCGCGGGCGACGACGACCTTGCCCGGCTGGGTATGGTCGATGACGGCGATGGCGTAGGCGCCGACCAGGCGCTGGCAGGCCAGGCGCACGGCGGTGAACAGGTCGGTTTCAGTTTTCAGGGTGGACTGGATGAGGTGGGCGATGCTTTCGGTGTCGGTGTCCGAGGTAAAGGCGTAGCCCTGAGCGGAGAGTTCGGTGCGCAGGCTTTCGTAGTTTTCGATAATGCCGTTGTGCACAACGGCGATGGTGCCGGATACATGCGGGTGGGCATTGCGTTCGCTGGGCACGCCGTGGGTGGCCCAGCGGGTGTGGGCGATGCCGGTGACGGCCTGGGTGTTGGCCGAGGCGGCTTCCAGTTCGGCGACGCGGCCGACAGAACGGATACGCTCGATGCCGCCGGCCGTCAACACGGCCAGGCCGGCCGAGTCGTAACCCCGGTATTCGAGCTTTTTCAGGCCCTCAACGAGAACGGGAACGATATTGTTGCCGGCTGCCGCCGCGACGATGCCACACATAGCTGATCCTTATACCTTGTAATAATCACGATACCAGGCGACGAAACTGTTGACGCCTTCCTGGACGGGGGTGCCCGGGACGAAACCGACCCAGTCGTTGAGGAGATCGGTGTTGGCGTAGGTGGCCGGAACATCGCCGTCCTGCAAGGGCAGCAGGCGCTTTTCCGCCGTCTTGCCGAGTGCCTGTTCGATGGCGCCGATGAAGTCGAGCAATTGCACCGGGCTGTTGTTGCCGATGTTGAAGACCCGGTAAGGCGCATTGCTGGTTGCCGGATCAGCAGAGATCGCATCGTAATCGCCGTTGATCGCGGCATTTTTGTCGAGAACACGGATAACGCCTTCGACGATGTCGTCGATGTAGGTGAAATCGCGCTGCATGTTGCCGTGATTGAAGACGTCGATCGCCCGGCCTTCGAGGATGGCCTTGGTGAACAGGAACAGCGCCATGTCCGGGCGGCCCCACGGGCCATAGACGGTGAAGAAGCGCAGGCCGGTGGTGGGCAGGCCGTAGAGGTGGCTGTAGGTGTGGGCCATCAGCTCGTTGGCCTTCTTGCTGGCGGCGTAAAGGCTGACCGGGTG
>JAJXVG010000208.1 GCA_021782315.1 Pseudomonadota bacterium
AATCCGGACGCCCATGAATGCCATCGTAGGTCTCACTCACATGCTGAGGCGCGACAATGTCACCCCGGCCCAGGAGATCAAGCTGACCCGTATTGCCGGCGCGGCCGATCACCTGCTGTCGGTCATCAACGACATTCTCGACCTGTCCAAGATCGAAGCGGGCAAAGTGGGGCTCGAGGCAGCTGATTTCTCACCGGAGGAAATGCTTCAACGTATCTGCAACATCGTCATCCTCCGCACCCAGGCCAAGGGTATCGAACTGGTCGTCGATGCCGACAAATTGCCGGACCGCCTCAACGGCGACGCGACCCGCCTCGGACAGGCCTTGCTGAATTTTCTCGGCAATGCGGTCAAATTCACTGAAAAAGGAAGCATCGTCCTGCGCGCAAAACTTGTCGAGGATGGTGAAAAGGATGTCGTCGTCCGTTTCGAGGTCGAGGACTCGGGCATCGGCATCGAACCCGATAACCTGGGGCGCCTGTTCAACAGCTTCGAACAGGCAGATTCCTCGACCAGCCGCCGCTTTGGCGGCACGGGACTCGGCCTCGCCATCGCCAGGCATATCGCCGCCCTGATGGGCGGCAGCGTCGGCGTCAGCAGTACTCCCGGCAAAGGCAGCACCTTCTGGCTCAGCGCCCGCCTTGGCAAAGTGCATCACGAGGCGCTACCGCTCCTGCTGGAACTGGTTGGCCGGCGCGCCCTGGTTGCCGACGACCTGGAGATAAGCCGGTTGGTTCATTGCCACCTGCTTCGCAGCCTGGGTCTCTCGCCCGAAGCCGTCGACTCCGGAACCGACGCCATCGCGGCCATCCTGAAAGCCGATGCCGAGAGCGATCCATTCTCCATCCTGTTGCTCGACCTGCTGATGCCGAACAAGGACGGCATGGAGACGCTCGCCGAGATCCGGCGACTGCCCCTGAAGCATCAGCCGATCTGCCTGCTGGTCACCGCCTCGGGCGATACGGGAGTCGCCGCGGCAGCGCGCGCGGCGGGATTCGCCAAGGTGCTGGTCAAACCGATCAATCGCTCCATTCTCAAGGCGGCATTGTCGACGCAATTTTCCGTATCGCCGATCCCGCCGGACAAGCGCGAGGCATCCCCCGAAAAGCTGTTGCGCTGGGAACACGCCGGCAAGGAAATTCTGCTGGTCGAGGACGAACCGATCAATCAGGCCATTGCCCGGGAGTTTCTCGAAGAAGCGGGCATGGTGGTCACCGTCGCCGGCCACGGCAAGGAAGCGCTGGAACTGGCCGGAAAAACGCATTTCGATCTCATCCTGATGGACATGCAAATGCCGGTCATGAACGGTATCGAGGCGACGGCCTGTATTCGTGGGCTTCCCGGCTACGCAGCCACGCCGATCATCGCCATGACCGCCAATGCCTTCGCGGAAGACCGCGCCAGATGCCTGGCTGCAGGCATGAGCGATTTCATCAGCAAACCGGTCGAACCACAGGTTTTTTTCACCATTCTGCTGAAATGGCTAGCGCCCCCCCCGTCTGAGCCGCTCTAATCCATGCGGCGACGAAAGACCCAGTGCCTGTCGTCGGAAACATCCGCAGCATAGGCATACCCCTCGCCCCCGAAATCCTTCAAGCCCTCGGGCTCATCCAGGCGATTCAGGACGGCGTAGCGCGCCATCAGGCCGCGCGCCCGCTTCGCATAAAAACTGATGATCTTGTAGCGGCCGTTCTTCCAATCCTCGAACACCGGCTGGATCACCCGACCCTTGATCTTGCTACCGACCGCAGCCTTGAAATATTCCTCGGAAGCCAGGTTGATGACAAGCGGCTGCGGCATGTCGGCCAATTCGGCATTGATCGCTTTGAGCAGGCGTTCGCCCCAGAAAGCATAGAGATCCTTGCCGCCCTTGGTGGCGAAACGGGTACCCATTTCCAGGCGGTAGGCCTGTATCAGGTCGAGCGGCCTGAGTATGCCGTAGAGACCCGACAGGATACGTATCCGCCGCTGAGCGAAATCAAGATCGTCGGCCGCCAGGTTTTTTGCGGACAGGCCATCGTACACGTCGCCGTCGAAGGCGAGGATGCATTGCTTGGCGTTTTCCGGCGAGAACGGCAGGTGCCAGTCGGCGTAACGATTGAAATTGAGCAGCGCCAGCGAATCGGACAGCCCCATCAGATTGGCGATATCGGCCGGCGACAGCTTGCGCAGCTGCCCGATCAGCGCTTCCGATTGCTTCAGGTAGGCCGCTTGGGTAAAGGCGGCGATATGGGGCGGTGTATTGAAATCGAGCGCCTTGGCCGGCGAGAGGAAAATAAGCATGCGTGTCCGTCGAAAGGGGTTTGTCGCGTGCGCCATTCTACCGGCCGCTACGCCGTTCCGGCGCACCGCCATGCCAAGCCCGGCAGACCCGGCTCCCGCCACGGACGTCGTCATCTTTCACCCCGTGCCGGGGAACAAATCAGTACCCGATCAAGCCATCACGCTGATCAGCGTCCCGGTATCCTGACCGTCGGCATTTTTCACCGGACGCGGCCCCTGTTCCTTGAAATCGACCCGATCCGCCGCCCGTTGCTGGCTGTTCTGCTGAGCCTGCTGAGCCTGCTGAGCCTGCTGAGCCTGCTGCGACTGCTGCGACTGCTGAGCCTGCTGCGACTGCTGCGACTGCTGCGACTGCTGCGACTGCGAGGTCGAACTGGCAAATGGATTGACGTTTGAAGTCAGCGGCTGAATATTCATTTCCCTACCTCAACAAGAAATCTACAGAACAAGCTTAGACCACGGCCAGAAATACACCAGAACTATCTGTTACGACCAACATGAAAATAATACCAAAAATAAAAACGGGCTCGGCCTTGCACTACGGCCACAGCATGTCATCGGCCGGGCAAAAGCGATTAGGCCCGTATCTATCGAACACGCGGATTTCGATCAGCCACGGAAACGGTTCATTGATCCACGACCAAAGCGCAAAGCGTAAACCAGAAAATACTGCCCTCACCAGTCACGCTTCTGACGCCAATCTCCCCCCCCATCATGGCAAGCAGCTTTTTGCATAGACTCAAGCCAAGACCCGAGCCGCCGTATTTTCGCGTCGTCGACGGATCGACCTGCTCGAAGGCCTTGAACAGGCGCAACTGATCCTCCGGACTGATGCCGATCCCTCTGTCTTCAACCTCGAAGCGCAGGAAAACCCCCTCTTGACCGCAGCCTTCCCGGCTGACCCGGATGACGATATGCCCGCGGTGAGAAAATTTGATGGCGTTCCCCACCAGATTGGTCAATATCTGCTCCAGGCGCAAAGGATCGCCGAGATAGCGGCATTGCCCCAATTCCGCATCAAGCAGTACCGACAGGCCGAGCCGTTTTGCCTTGGCGCTGGCGCCGAGCGATGTCACCACGCGGTCCAGCGTCTCGGACAGGTTGAAGGGAATCGCTTCCAGTGTGAGGCGGTTCGCCTCTATCGTCGACAGGTCGATGATATCGTTGAGGAGCCGCAATAAGCGCGTGGCTGATTCTTTCGCCTTGTCGAGGCAAAACAGGCTCTTCTCGTCGCTTATCCGGTGCAGCGCAATGGCCAGCATGCCAAGAACGCCATTCATGGGCGTCCGCAACTCGTGGCTCATATTGGCCAGAAAAGTACTCTTGGCCAGATTCGCCGCCTCAGCCGCCTCCTTGGCCTGCAGCAGTTGCTTGGTACGTTGGCCGATCAGCGACTCGAGTTCGATCTGATGCCGCAGCAATTCGGTTTCCGCCAAGCTGCGGGCGCGACTGTCCTCAGCCGCCACGCGCATCTGAACGGCATGCAGAAAGGCATATGCCAAAAGCTTGCCCATATGCGCGATCATCGCGAATTTTTCATGGGGCGAGGTCGAATACAACATGAAAAAGTCAGACAGGAAGAGCAGGATGCCGCCCAGCGCAATACCTTCGAACAGCGGGTGGCGCTCCCGGATGCGCCAATAGGCTCCGACGAGCCACGCAAGCACGATCAACAGTGGCACTTGAGCCGGCCGCTGAATTTCGAATAGCCCCGTGTCGTAATACGGCGGCAAGAGAAAGGCAAAAAAGAAAAGCAACAAGGCGACCGCCAGCATGCAAGCGGCAAAACGCCGCGACGAACCTCTCTTCTGATGGGCGATCTTTCTGTATATACAGGTCAGGCCGATGGGTAACAGGTAAGCCGAGGGAAACCAGGTTGCCGGACGAATCGTTTCCGAGAAGGAAGCGATCCAGGCCAAGCCACCACTCCATTCGACGCCGATCAGGGCATGCAGGAGTTCGCTTCCAGCTGCAAAGCCGAAGGCAATCGCCAGTTGGCTGCGTATCCCGACATCCATGCGGTAGCGCTCTGCCATGAAGAATACGGCGAGCAGAAGGGACAGGATTCCGTTCGAAACGTCGAGCGCGAGATGCAGGTGCTCAAAAATCTCCGCTCCGGTTTGTGCCAGAATGGAGGCCAGCAAGGCATAAGCCAGCAGAAAGTAGAAAGCAAGATTGCCATTCGTCATTGCGGCCGAGGTCGTTCGGTTGGAGGATTCTGCAACAGGCATAATAGCCATCGAGAAAAACATTAAAAATTTTATATTTGCAAATATTGATAATAATGTCAATTATTGCAATCAATGACCACCCGGCTTTCCAAAAGGGTCATCCGGGTCAAACATCAAACAACATTCCTAACAAACTGATTTTGTTTATTAATTTATTTTTACCCCAAGGATTCAACGAGAACGACCCATGCGTATTTTGATTTTTAGTCGAATATTTGATATATGTTGTTTTTGACATTAATAGATACAGCAGCCTCAAGGCGCCCGGCTTCGCCATGACGAAATCAGACTCGAACCTCTCAAACGAACGCCTGCACGATTTTTCGCGCAGTTCCGCGGACTGGTTCTGGGAAACGGATACCGAACACCGGTTTAGCTACCTCTCCGACGATATCGAGTCGAAAGTGGGTGTCCCGATCGATTTTTTGATGGGCAAGTCGCGCTGGGAATTGGCAACCAAGCGGACAAACAATCCGGCCGGGCAGTGGAAACAGCATTTTTCCATCCTCGATGCCCGACAAGCCTTCCGGGATTTCGAATATTGCGCGCTGGGGCCGGATGGCACGACATACTGGTTCAGCATCAGCGGCATTCCCTTCTTCGACGGACAGGGCAATTTCCAGGGCTACCGGGGCGTCGGACGCGATGTCACCCACACCCACTCCATGCAGGTGGAGCTTCATCGCTACCGGAGCCAACTCGAGGACGAGATTCGAAAACGCACTGCGGAAGCGCTCAAGGAAAGGGAAAGGGCAGTCGCCGCCTCGCAGGCGAAATCCATATTCCTCGCCAACATGAGTCACGAGATACGTACGCCCATGAACGCGATTGTCGGACTGACCCATTTGTTGCGCAAAGAGATCGCTGCGCCCGAGCAGGTCCAGAAACTCACCCAGATTTCCGCATCGGCCGAACATCT
>JAJXVG010000209.1 GCA_021782315.1 Pseudomonadota bacterium
TCTGGCTGCTGCAGGCTTCGATGCCGACCGTGGCCCGCTCACCGACGGCGGCCTGCACCGCTGCTTGCAGGCGCTCCGCCAGGGCGGCGATTTCGGAGGCCGGCCGGGTCAGCAGGCGCAGTGTCGGCAGGCGTTCGGCCAGGCGGTCCGGGTCGCGGTACAAGCGCAGCGTCGCCTCAAGTGCCGCCAGGGTCGTTTTCCCGACGCGCAGCGCCCGTTTCAGCGGATTTTTCTTGATCCTGGCGATGAGGTCCCTGCGGCCGACGATGAGGCCCGCCTGCGGCCCGCCGAGCAGCTTGTCGCCGGAGAAGGTGACGATATCCGCCCCTGCCGCCAGCGCCAGCTGCGGCGTCGGTTCGGCCGGCAGGCCGTGGGCGGCGAAGTCGCACAGCGTGCCACTGCCCAGATCGACGACGAAGGGCAAGCCGGCGGCATGGGCGATGTCGGCGACGATCCTCTCGTCGACCGCCGCGGTGAAGCCGGTGACGGCATAGTTGCTGGTGTGGATCTTCATCAGCAGGGCCGTTCTCGAATTGATCGCATCCCGGAAATCGCCGGCGTGGGTGCGGTTGGTCGTGCCGATTTCGTGCAGCCTGACCTGCGCCCGCCGCATGACGTCGGGGATGCGGAAGGCGCCGCCGATCTCGACCAGTTCGCCGCGCGAGACGACGGCCTCCCGGCCCTGGGCCAGGGCATTCAGGGTGAGCAGCACGGCGGCGGCATTATTGTTGACGACGGTTGCCGCGATGTCGGGCGAACCGCCGGCGCAGAGCTCGGCGAGGAGGCCGGAAACCAGGTCGTCGCGGTCGCCGCGACCGCCGGAGGCGAGGTCGTATTCCAGCGCGCAGGGGGCGCGGGCGGCATCGACCATGGCGGCGATTGCCGCCTCGGCCAGTTGAGCACGACCGAGGTTGGTGTGGAGGACGGTGCCGGTCAGGTTGAAGACGGTCCGCAGATTGGCCCTGACGGCGTCAGCGGCTCGGCGGCAAATGGCGTCCAGGAGGGCCGCATCCCCGGGCGGGGCGAGGCCGTGTTTCAGCCCTTCGCGGGCGGCGGCCAGTTCGGCGCGGACGCAGCCGGTGACGAGCTGGCGGCCGTGCGCCCCAATGAGGTCGGGAATTTGCTGCAGGACGCGGTCGACTGCGGGAAGGCGTTTGTTTTCGTTCATGGCTTTCACCCGCACCGGGCAGAAAGGGTTGGCAATCGATGCTATCAGTTATGGGCGCCGAGCAGCAACAGGTTGGGGCCGGCCCGCTGGTAGCCCGCCTCATCGACCAGGATATCGAGAGCCAGCGTCGCCAGGTCGTCGGCGACCGGATCGACGAGCGCGTCCTTTTCCTGATAAACGATCTTCAGGTAGCTCTTGCAACTGTCGCAGGTCTCGGCGCGAACGGCTCCGTGAGCACCATCCAACTGCTGCAGGGCAACACCCCGATCAGTGCCGCAGGCGGTGCAGGTGGCGCGCGGCACATTCCATTCGGTGTTGCACAGGCTGCAATGCAGGTAACGCAGATTGTTGATGGCGGCACCGAGGCGGACAATACTGGCGACCGGCGGGCTGCCGCAGCACGGACAGACGCCATGGACATCGAGCGGCTGCAGGCGGCCGGCGTCGAACTGGCTGGCCAGGCGGGTATGGACGACCTGCAGGGCGGCGGCGACGAAGGGCAGGCGCCCCCCCTGACCGGGTTTCGGCTCCCCGGCCAGCAGGCTGTCGGCCATGGCTTCCAGGCAATCGTCGGAGGCGACCAGCAGGGCATCGAGTTCACCGCGGGCGGCGGCCGGCGCATGCAGGCGCAGGCGGTCGGCGATGCCGTGCAGCACATCGCGCCAGACGGCCGGCCGCTGGTCGGCGGCAAGCGGCGGCATGCCGTGCGTGCGGGCCAGATCGAGCGTCGCCGCAGCCGGCAGGGGAAGATCCGGCAGCGCCTGCAGGGCGGCATGCTGGGCCAGACTCAACTGACCGAGAAAGGCGAGCCAGTCGCCGAGTGAGTGACCAACGGCCAGGGCGGCGAAGCGGTCGGCGCGGTCGGCGAAGATGCTCGCAGCGGCCGGCAACAGAAAGCTGGCTACAGTTTCAGACGGCGGCTGGAAATCGATGGTTTGGGTCTGCATGTGGACTCAAAAAAAAGGGGTGCGGCCATATTCTCCGCACAACCCCCGTAACGCAAGAAGTTGCACAGACGGGCAGGGCCGGACAGACCGGCCATGCCCGTCCTCTATTTGCCGGTCACCTGACGGTACCAGCCACGGTGATGCTGTTTGGCCCAGCCCCGGGTTACCGTGCCGTACCACATGGCGCGGATGGTGCCCTTGACCCAGATGGCGGCGTAGATGTGGACCATGATCAGGCCGATCATCGTCGCCCCGGCGGCGGCATGGACGACGGCGCCCAGCCGGACGAGGGTGATGTCGAAACCGAACCAGGCGCGCCAGATGAGCAGGCCCGATACCGTCATCAGCAACATGCAGACGGCGAGCGCCCAGAACATGACCTTCTGGCCGCCGTTGTACTTGCCCTGTTCCGGCATGTCGTGGTCGTTGCCATCCACCATGTTCTTCGCCTTGGCCAGCCACTCCCTGTCAGCCGGCGTCATCCGGTTGAGATGCTTGAAGCGGACGTAGAGACCGAGGAAGGAGAGCGCCATCAGCACCCCGAGATAGGGGTGGATGATGCGCGCCCAGACCGGGCCGCCGAAGAGTTGCGTGAGCGGGAAGAAGGCCGGATGGAAGAAGGCCAGACCGGACAGGGCGAGCAGGATGAAGCTGATGCCGACCACCCAGTGATTGGCCCTTTCCCGGGGCTCGTAGCGCTTGAGGTCTTTCGGATCGCGGATCATTGTGCGTCCTCCTTCTCGATCTCGTCTTCGATCTCTTTCGAGACTTCGTTCGGACCCTTGGTCACGTAGTGGAACAGGCTGCCCAGTGCGACGCCGGCCAGGGCCAGCGTGGCGAGCGGCTTGGCGAAGCCCTTCCACAGCGAGACCAGCGGGCTGATCGACGGGTTGGCCGGCAGGCCGTGGTAGAGCCCCGGCTGATCGGCGTGATGCAGCACGTACATGACGTGCGTGCCGCCCACCCCGGCCGGATCGTAGAGGCCGGCCTTGTCGAAGCCGCGCTCCTTGAGGTCGGCGATCCGCGTCTCGGCGAAGTCCTTCATTTCCTCCTTGCTGCCGAACTGGATGGCGCCGGTCGGACAGGCCTTGGCGCAGGCCGGCGCCTGGTTGACCGCCACCCGGTCGGAGCACAGCGAGCACTTGTAGGCCTTGCTGTCCTTCTGGGAAATGCGCGGGACGTTGAAGGGACAGCCGGTCACGCAGTAGCCGCAGCCGATGCAGTTTTCCTGGTGGAAATCGACAATGCCGTTGCTGTACTGGATGATCGCGCCGGGCGACGGACAGGCCTTGAGGCAGCCCGGGTCGGCGCAGTGCATGCAGCCGTCCTTGCGAATCAGCCACTCCAGCGTGTTGTTCTGCTCGACTTCCGAGAAGCGCATGACCGTCCACGCCTCGGCGCCGAGGTCGGTCGGGTTGTCGTGAACGCCGACGGTGTGGCCGATTTCCGGCCGCAGGTCGTTCCATTCCATGCACGCCGACTGGCAAGCCTTGCAGCCGATGCAGGTCGATACGTCGATCAGCTTGGCGATCTCGACGGTCTGCCGGGCCTGAGTGGAGGGCGTCGTCGTCGCGGAGCGCTGTTTGATGTCTAGCGATTGCAGTGCCATAACAGTTCTCCCTTAGATCTTCTCGATGTTGACGAGAAAGGACTTGAACTCCGGCGTCTGCGAGTTCGCGTCGCCGACGAAGGGAGTCAGCGTGTTGGACAGGAAACCCATCCGCGCCACCCCCTTGAATCCCCAGTGAATGGGAATGCCGACGTGATGCACCCGCTGCCCGTTAACATCCAGCCCCCTGATCCGCTTGGTGACGACCGCCACGGCCTTGATGAAGCCCCGGTTGGAGCGCACCTTGACCTTGTCGCCGCTGGCGATGCCTTTCTCCTTCGCCAGTTCCTCGCCGATTTCGACGAACTGTTCCGGCTGCAGGATGGCGTTGATCTTGCAGTGCTTGGTCCAGTAGTGGAAGTGCTCGGTCAGGCGATAGGTGGTCGCGGCATAGGGGAAATCCTTGGCATTGCCGAAGACTTCCATGTCGCCCTTGAAGACCCGGGCGGCCGGATTGCTGATCGCCCTGGGATTCTTGTTCATCGGGTTGGTGCCGATGGGCGTTTCGAAAGGTTCGTAATGCTCGGGGAATGGCCCCTCCGCCATCTGGTCGACGGCGAAGAAGCGGGCGACCCCCTCGGGATTCATGATGAACGGCCCCATGCCGTCGGCCGGGTTGGAGTCCGGCTTGAAGTCGGGAACATCGGAACCGGTCCACGCCGTGCCGGTCCACCACACCTGCTTGCGCTTCGGGTTGAACGGCTTGCCGCTGGGATCGGCCGAGGCACGGTTGTAAAGGATGCGCCGATTGACCGGCCACGCCCAGGCCCAGTTCAGGGTCTGGCCATTGCCCCAGGGGTCGCTGTTGTCGCGACGCGCCATGTTGTTGCCGGCCTGCGTCCATGCGCCGGAGAATATCCAGCAACCGCTGGTCGTCGTTCCGTCGTCGCGCAACTGGGCAAAGCTGTCCAGTTGCTCGCCGGCCTTGCGAATGAGCTTGGTCGGGTCTTTTGGATCGTAGAGATCGACCAGGGCCTTGCCGTTGTACTCCTTGGCCACTTCATCCGGAGCCGGCTCATGCGGGTCGCGGTAGCCCCAGGTCAGGTTGAGGATGGGGTCGGGATAGGCGCCGCCCTTCTCCTTGTACATGGCCCTGAGCTTGAGGAAGATGCCGGCCATGATCGCCGGGTCGGTCTTCGCCTCGCCGGGCGGTTCTGCGCCCTTCCAGTGCCATTGCAGCAACCGGCTGGAACTGACCAGCGAACCGTCCTCTTCGGCGAAACAGGTCGACGGCAGGCGGAACACCGTCGTCTGGATCTTGCTCGCGTCGACATCGTTGAACTCGCCGTAATTCTTCCAGAACTCTGAGGTTTCGGTCGCCAGCGGGTCGATGATCACCATGTATTTCAGCTTGGCCAGCGCCGCGCCGAGCTTGGCCTTGTTCGGCACCGAAGCGAGCGGATTGAAGCCCTGGCAGAAATAGCCGTTCATCTTGCCCTGATACATGTCGTCCATCACCATCAGGACGTCATGCACCTTGTCCAGCTTGGGCAGCATGTCGAAGCCCCAGTTGTTTTCCTTGGTCGCGGCATCGCCGAACCACGTCTTCATCAGGCTGACGTGGAATTTCTCGTAATTCTGCCAGTAGGAAAGCTGGTTGGCGCGCAGCGGCTTGGGCGCCCGCTTGGCG
>JAJXVG010000210.1 GCA_021782315.1 Pseudomonadota bacterium
TCGAGTTTTTTCTCAAGTGCAGAAACACGCTCCACCAACTTGGACAGACGACGGATATGCGATGCGTTGCGCAACCACTCCTCGTGTGTATCCAAAGGAAAGAGACTCGTGTAAACACCAGGATTCAGTATGCTCTTCATAACGGTTGTTGCCCCGGAAATCGTTGTTCCGGCGACGATATCGAGATGTCCCGAAATCATGCAGGCACCGCCGACGATGCAGTGCTCACCCAAAACGGTACTGCCGGCAACACCGGTGCAGCCAGCTAATACCGAATTATTGCCGATCCGGCAGTTATGACCGATATGGACCAAGTTATCGATTTTGCAACCATCACCGACGATGGTGTCCTCCAGGGCACCGCGGTCCACCGTCGTATTTGCCCCGATTTCAACATTATCGCCAATCCGTACGCCGCCGATCTGCGGAATTTTTACCCAGAGTTGCCCATCGGGAGCAAAACCAAAGCCGTCGGCACCGATTACCGTACCGGAATGAAGAGTGCAATCCCGTCCGATACTGCACCCATGGTAGATTGTCACGTTGGGATATAGACAAGTACCTTGGCCGATGAATACCTTGTTACCAATTACGCAACCGGCCTTGATGACGACGTTTTCCCCCAGCGTAACGCCGCTGCCGATAACCACATTCGGACCTATCGAGACGCTAGCCGGAACAATTGAATCAACCGTCGCACTCGGGTGAATGCCGCCTGATACCGGCGCCCGTGGATTCAACAAAGCAACTACCTTGGCGTAGTAAGCATATGGATTTGCCGTGACGATACGCGCACCGGAAAACTCATTCGCCACCTCCGGACGCAAAATGACTGCAGAAGCCGCACAGGTAGCGAGTTCACTCCGATACTTGGGATTGGCCAGGAATGTAATATCCCCTGTCCCTGCTGAAGCGATCGCGGCCACACGCAAGATTCGCGTTTCGGCATCCCCAAGCACATCGCCGCCCAGAAGGGCGGCGATGTCGGCAAGCGCATATGAACTCTCGCCTTCACCAGCCATTATTTGCTTTCCGACAATGCCTTGATCACGCGGTCGGTAATATCCAGGCGCGGACTAACCCAGACGACATCCTGAAGGATCAGGTCGAATTTCTCCGCTTCGGCAATCTGCTTGATGGCCTTGTTGGCTTTCTCGATGACCGCGGCGTTCTCTTCGTTCTGGCGCAGGTTCAGATCTTCGCGGAACTCACGTTGACGGCGCTGGAACTCACGGGAAAGCTCACCGAACTCCTTTTCCTTCGTACGACGCTCGCTTTCCACCATGGTCACGGAATTCTTTTCCAGATTTTCCTGCAGCCCCTGCAACTGCTTCGACATACGCTGCAGATCCTGATCGCGTTTGGCAAATTCGCCCTCCAGCTTTTTGGCGGCTTTCTGGGCCGCCGGCGCATCACGAAAGATACGTTGCGTATTGACGTAGCCGACCTTCAATTCAGAAGCAAGCGCATTGCTGGCAGATAATCCGGACAATACGGACAACACAGACACGAGAACGATAGACTTGATTTTCAACTTGACACTCCTGAATTAAAACGTTGTGCCCATCTGGAACTGGAACAACTCCGGCTGATCATTGATTTGCTTGTTGAGGGGACGCCCGAAACTGAATTTTAGCGGACCGACGGGTGACATCCACGAAGCCGACAGGCCCGTAGAGTAGCGAATTCCACCTCCACTCTGGTCACCACCACTACCATAAACTTGGCCGCCGTCAACGAACCATCCCATTCTCAAACTTTTTTCCATGCCAGGAAGGCCCCACAGCATCTCCACACTACCAACCACTTCGCGATTACCACCGAGCCGATAATCGATACCGGTAGTGTTGTCGTGCGAGATCGGACCCAAGCTCATCGCCTTGTAGCCACGCACCGAACCGATACCACCGGCATAAAAATTCTTGAAGAATGGAAGCGTTTCACCGCCATAGCCATTGGCATAACCAACCGTACCATTGAGCATCAACGTAAATTTCGAATTCAGCGGAATAAATTGCTGGTAATTATAAGTCGCCCGATAGTATGTCAGATCGCCACCTGGTACCGCCACCTCGACATTCGCGCTGTTGAAGGATCCTTTCGTCGGCCAAAGGAAGCTATCCCTGCTATCCCTGGACCAATTAAGGGTCACAGGAATTGACAATTTGCTAATCGTCGCATTGGCCGGATAACCAACATAATCCTTGTAATACTGGGGACTGGCGTCATAAGCGGTGACTCGTGTCGAGTCGATTCCAAGACCAAAACCAAGAGCCTCCTTTTCACCGATTGGCAAACCGAATCGAATTCCCCCACCATTCGACGAAGAGGTATAGGTCGCGAGCGCAGTGGTGCTGGTATCGATTGTGCGGTGATAAAGATCAAACCCCTGACTAATTCCGTCAACCGTGAAGTAGGGATTGGTATAGGAGAATACATACGTCCTGTAAGATCTCGCTGAATTCACTTGGATAGAAACGTTGTTGCCACTACCCAAGAAGTTGTTTTGGGCGATAGCACCGGACAAAATCACCTTATCGGTACTGGAGGTACCGACCCCCAGCATCAGGTTGCCGGTCGGCATCTCGGTGACATTCACGTTGACATCCAACTGGTCTGAGGTTCCCGCAACAGCCGGGGTTTCAATTACCGCATCGCCAAAATAACCCAAGCGATTTATGCGTTCCTTGGAGGCAGTCACCTTGTCCGCATCGTACCAGGCGCCTTCCATCTGGCGCATTTCCCGGCGGACGACTTCGTCGCGCGTCCTGGTATTACCTGTCACGTTGATTCGACGCACGTAGGCACGTTTTCCCGGGTCGACAAAAATGGTAAACGCCACCTTGCGTTTGTCTTTGTCGATCTCGGGGGCCGCATTCACGTTGGCGAAGGCATAACCTTCCTTACCCAGGCGATCACTGATGGCCTTGGTGGATTCGTTCAACTTGTCACGCGAGAAAACATCACCCGGCTTGATGGCAACCAGCTTTTTGAGCTCCTCTTCGGGAATCGCGAAATCACCTGCCAGTTTGACTGAAGAGACCTGGAAACGATCGCCTTCATTAACGTTGACCGTAATGTAAACGTCCTGTTTGTCTGGAGAAATGGAGACCTGCGTCGACTCGACCGAAAATTCCAGATAACCTTGATTCATGTAGAAAGACTTCAGTTTTTCCAAATCAGCCGACAGTTTCTGGCGGGAATACTGGTCGTTCTTGCTATACCAAGTGAAAAGTCCCGGGGTCGTCAGTTCGAACTGAGCCAACAATTCCTTATCGGAAAATGCTTTCGCCCCAACAATGTTGATCTGCTTGATCTTGGCGGCAGCGCCCTCTTCGATATTGAAATTGATACCTACCCGGTTGCGTTCCAGCGGCGTGATGGTTGTCGTGATAACGGCCGAGTACTTGCCGCGCGTCAGGTACTGTCGCTTCAGTTCCTGCTCGGCTTTTTCCAGCAAGGCGCGGTCGAAAATACGTCCTTCGGCAATCCCCGTTTCCTTCAGGGCCTTGATGATGACGTCCTTTTCGAATTCCTTCATGCCAACGAAGTTCAAGGTGGCGATAGCCGGCCGCTCCTGAACGACAACGACCATGACGTCCTTCTCGATCTCGATCCGGACATCCTTGAAAAACCCGGTCGCGAACAATGCCTTGATCGACTGCGCCGCCTTTTCATCGGTCATGGTTTCACCGACCTTGACCGGCAGGTAGCCGAAGACGGTGCCAGCTTCAGTCCGCTGGATACCTTCGACCCGAATATCCTTGACCAAAAAAGGTTCGAATGCCAGGGCCGGCACGGAAAAAAGGCTGGTGATCAGGAAGGACAGCAGGGATTTTTTCATTATTCAGCCGCTAAACAGGCGAGTCAGGTCATTAAAAAAAGCGAAAGCCATCAAGGCAAACAAAACGGACATGCCAACTCGCTGTCCAATTTCCATGGCGCGCTCTGAAAGCGGCCGGCGCCTGACGACTTCGATAATATGATACAACAAATGCCCACCATCCAGCACCGGGATGGGCAGCAGATTCAGGACACCGAGACTGACGCTGAGCAATGCCATGAATTTTAGGTAGTAGCCCGCCCCGAGACGTGCCGACTGCCCCGCATAATCGGCAATCGAGACCGGACCCGAAAGATTTTTCCACGACACCTCGCCGACCAGCATTTTGCCCATCATCATCAGGCTGAATACCGATTGATCCCAGGTTTCCTCGAGGGCCTTGCCGGCAGCGGCCACCGCCCCATAACGTACGAACGTCTTCAGTTCCCGGTTGGCAGCCGGAGTTTCGACGGCCACGCCGATCCTCCCGATCGACCTGCCATGCTCGATCACCACCTCCGGCTCCACGTCGACCGTTGCGACGGCCCCCTGGCGCTCGATTTCCAAGCGCACTGATCGTGCGGCGGCATCGCGTATGTCCGCGACAAGCTCATACCAGGAAGAAATATCCTTGCCGGCAATCGCCAGAACTTTGTCTCCGACCTGCAGACCTGCCCGTGCCGCCGGACCGTCGGCCATTACCTTGCCGATGACGGGAGGCAGGTCCGGGCGAAAAAAACGGATGCCAAGGCGTTCGAGCGGGTCACCCTCCCAGCCGTTCTCGCCGGCCACGGTCAGATAAAGACGACGGACGGCAATGTCGCCACGCTCGTTGCTCACCTCCAGCGCAACGCTTTCGTGATCGACCGATTTTTTCAGAAGCACCCAGCGCAGATCGTTCCAGGTAGCCACCGGCTGGCCGTCAACCGCCCTCACCTGCTCCCCGTTCGCGATGGCGGCCATGGCCGCGGGCGTATCGGCTGGCGGCGTTCCCAGTATCGGCAGCAACTCGTCGCTGCCGTGCATGAAAATAACCCAGTAAAGAAAAATTGCCAGGGCGAAATTGGCCAATGGCCCGGCCGCGACTATCACGCTCCGTTTGCCTACGCCCTGGCGATTGAAGGCGCGATGGCGTTCGTTCTCGGCCACCGCCCCCTCACGCTCATCGAGCATCTTGACGTAGCCGCCGAGGGGAAAAACACTGACCGCCCATTCCGTCCGGTCCGCCCCGAAACGCCGTTTCCAGAGCATGCGTCCGAAACCGATGGAAAAGCGGAGAACCTTGACGCCACATAGCCTGGCTGCGGTGTAGTGCCCCAACTCATGGACCACGACGAGGACACCGAGAAGGACAACGAAGGCGGCCAGGTAGAACAGCGCGCCGCTCATCCGAAACGGCGCTCCCGAACCATCTGGCCGGCAATATGGCGGGCCTCCGCATCGGCGGCAAGGACGTCGGCCAGATTACCTTCGGGACCGGCCGGCAAAGCTGACAGGGTGGCCTCGACAAGGCGTGCAATACCGAGAAAGG
>JAJXVG010000211.1 GCA_021782315.1 Pseudomonadota bacterium
TGGCGGGCTGACCAAGGTCGACCTGCTGGCCGCGCGCATCGTCAAGCGCGTCATCCAGTCCGGCAACGCCATCGGCGGCTCGATTTCGCAGGACGGCCGCATCGTGGTCGTCCAGAACTATACGCCGGGCGGCATCAAGGCTTTCGATGCCGAAACCCTGGAGCTGCTTTCCGAAGTGCCGGCCGAATACGCGCCGGGCAAGTTTTCCAAGGTGGTCGGCCTGGCCGACGTGCCGGGCAACCGTTTTGCCTACGCCTTATTCGACGGCGGCGAAATCTGGGTCAGCGATTTCAGCAATCCGAAACAACCGACGACGCAACGCTTCCCGGCCGGCATCCAGCCTTACGACGGCCTGGTGACGCCGGATGGCCGCTACTACATGGCCGGCCTGTTCGGCGAGGACGGCATCGCATTGCTCGATCTCTGGCAGCCGGAAAAGGGGAGCCGCAAGATTCTCGAAAACTACGGCCGCGGCGAGGAAAAGCTGCCGGTATTCAAGATGCCGCATCTGCGCGGTTGGTCGTTAGCGCAGGGCAGGGCCTATCTGCCGGCGATCGGTCGCCACGAAGTGCTGGTCGTCGATGTCGCCACCTGGAAGGAAGTCGGCCGCATTCCGGTGCGCGGTCAGCCCGTCTTCGTCATGGCACGCCCCGACGGCAGGCAGGTCTGGGTCAATTTCGCCTTCCCCGACAACGGCAAGGTCGACGTCATCGATACCCTGGCCGGCCAGGTCGTACACCGCATGGAACCGGGCAAGGGCATCCTGCACATGGAGTTTGCGCCGCGCGGCGAAAATGTCTGGCTTTCGGCGCGCGACGACAACAAGGTCATCATCTACCGCACGGCGGACTTCGCCAAGCTGGGGGAACTCGAGGTCGACAGCCCCTCCGGCATCTTCTTCACCTCGCGCGCCGGGCGCATCGGATTTTGATGAACGACGCCTTCGAATTTCGCCTGCTCAACGAATTTCAGCGCGATTTTCCGCTCTGTCCGGCCCCCTTTGCCGAACTGGCCGTCCGCCTCGGCGTCGCCGAGAAGGCAGTTCTCGGCGGCCTGGAAAAGCTGCGGCGCGAAGGCAAGATCTCCCGGGTCGGTGCGGTTTTCGCGCCGAAGCGGATCGGCGCCTCGACGCTGGCGGCGATGGCCGTCGAACCGGATCAACTGGAAGCGGTGGCGGCGACGGTAAACCGCTTTAAGGAGGTCAATCACAATTACGAGCGGGAGCATCGCTACAACCTGTGGTTTGTCGTCACCGCGGCCAGCGAGGGGCGCTTGCTGGCGACGCTGGGTGCCATCGAAAAAGCCACCGCCCGGCCGCTGCTTGCCTTGCCCTTGCTCGAAGAGTTCCATATCGACCTGGGTTTTTCGCTGCACGGCGAAAAACAGAAAAATACCGCCGCCGTCCGGCCGGTGCACCCGGCGGCGCCCATCGGCGAGTCGGAGCGGCGCCTGGTTTCGGTGTTGCAGGAGGGCCTGCCCTTCTTCATCAGGCCCTTTGCCCTGATCGCCGAACGGATCGGCGCCTCCGAGTCCGAGGTCCTGGTTCGCATCCGGCGCTGGCTGGAGGAGGGGGACATCAAGCGCTTCGGCGTGGTCGTCCGTCACCGCGAACTCGGTTACACGGCCAATGCCATGCTGGTGCACGACATCCCCGATCATCGGGTCAGCGAAGTCGGCCGGATCCTGGCGGAGGAGCAAGCCGTCACCCTGTGCTACCGGCGGCCGCGCCGGCTGCCGGATTGGCCGTACAACCTGTTCTGCATGATCCACGGCCGCGAGCGCGGCGAGGTCGAGGCGCTGATCGCCGATCTCCGCCGGCGTCACGATCTGGAGGACTGGGCACACGATGTTCTTTTTTCGCTGACCCGCTTCAAGCAGAAGGGTGCGCGCTATGTCTGAACTTGCGGCCGTCGATCGGCGGATCATCGCCAGCATGCAGGGCGATTTTCCACTCTGCGAGCGTCCCTATGCCGAGGTCGCCGAACGCCTGGGGATGAGCGAGGAGGACCTGCTGCAGCGGCTGGAGCGGCTGCTTGCCGACAAGGTGTTGACCCGTTTCGGCCCGATGTTCCAGGTCGAGCGCATGGGCGGCGCCTTCGTACTCGCGGCGCTGGCCGTCCCGGAGGAACGCTACGAGGAAGTGTGCGGGCTGGTCAATGCCTTGCCGCAGGTGGCCCACAACTATCGCCGCGAGCACGTGTTGAACATGTGGTTCGTGCTGGCCACCGAGACCCAGGCCGGCATCGCCGAGGCGATAGAGCGCCTCGAACGCGATACCGGTCTGCCGGTTTATGCCTTTCCCAAGGAGCGCGAGTTCTTCGTCGAAATGAAACTGGAGGCCCGGCCGTGATCGACGAGGTCGATCGCGCCCTGATCGTCGCCACCCAGGGCGGCCTGCCCCTGGTCGCCCGTCCCTATCATGCGATTGCCGGGCAACTCGGCCTGTCGGCCGAGGAGGTCATGCGCCGCCTGCAAGCCCTGCTGGCCAGCGGGGTCATCCGCCGCATCGGCGCCGTGCCGAACCACTACGCCATCGGCTGGACGGCCAATGGCATGACGGTATGGGATGTCGCCGACGACCGGGTCGACGAACTGGGCGAGCGCATCGGCGCGCTCGATTTCGTCACCCACTGCTACCGCCGCCCGCGCGCCCTGCCGGCCTGGCCGTACAACCTGTTCGCCATGGTCCACGGCGCTTCGCGCGAGGAATGTGCGGCCAAGGCCGGCGAAATCCGCGAATTGCTCGGCGAGGCCTGCCACGGCAGCGACATTCTCTACTCGACCAGAATTTTGAAAAAGACCGGTCTGCGGATCGGCGCCTGAACGGCACCCGACCCCGCCGGTTGAAGGCGGGCCCGGCGATCGCTTGCCGGGCCGCGCTGTTTACGCGCTTTCGGCGATCCGTCCGGCGATGTGCGCCAAGGCCTCTTCCACCTGGTCGATCAGGATCAGGCAGAGGTCGCCTGGTTGCAGGCGGGCGAGGGCAGCGTCGATGGCGACGAATTCGCCGGTGATGGCGTCGATCCGCCTGGTTCGGCTGGCGTTGGCCAGGCCTTCGCGCAGCAGGGCGATCACTTCGCCGTCTTCGCGACCGCGCTGGCAGGCATCCTGGTAGAGGATGACGTCGTCGAAGGCTTCGCCGAGGATTTCCGTCTGCTGGCGGATATCGTCGTCGCGCCGGTCGCCGGCACCGCTGATGACCACCGAGCGCCGCACCGACGGCATGTTGTTGATGGCGCCGACCAGCGCCTGGATGGCATCCGGGTTATGGCCGTAATCGGCGATCAGCGTCGCGCCGCGGTAATCGAAGACGTTGAAGCGACCGGGGGCGGTTGCCGCGTCATTGACGAAACCGGCCAGGGCCCGCTCGATCACCTCCCAGGGGTAGTCCAGGGCCCAGCCGGTGGCGATCGCCGCCATGGCGTTCTCGACCTGGAAGCCGATGGCACCGTTGCGGGTGAGCGGGATGTTGGCCAGCGGAAAGCGCTGCTTCTTGCGGCCTTCGCTGCAGACGATGGCGTCGCGCTCGACATGGACGACCCGTCGGCCCTGGGTGCGGTGCGTGGCGAGCACGGGGTTCATGCGGTCGCGGGCGAAGAAGATGATGTCGCCCTGGCAGTGGTGCGCCATGGCGGCAACCACCGGGTCGGCTGCGTTGAGCACGGCGGTGCCTGTCGGCGCCACGTTTTCGACGATGACCCGCTTGACGACGGCCAGTTCGTCGACGGTGGTGATGTAGTTGAGGCCGAGGTGGTCGCCGATGCCGATATTGGTGATGACGGCCACATCGCACATGTCGAAGCCGAGGCCTTCGCGCAATACGCCGCCGCGGGCGGTTTCGAAGACGGCGGCATCGACATCGGGATGGAGCAGGACGTTGCGCGCGCTGCGCGGGCCGGAACAGTCGCCGCTATCGATGCGGCGGCCTTCGACGTAGATGCCGTCAGTGCTGGTCATGCCGACGCGCAGGCCCTGTTCTTCGAAAATGCGGCCGATCAGGCGGCTGGTCGTCGTCTTGCCGTTGGTGCCGGCGATGGCGACGACCGGGATGCGGGCATTGTCGCCATCCGGGAACATCATGCCGACGATGGCTTCGCCGACGGCGCGGCCCTTGCCGAAGGAAGGGTCGAGGTGCATGCGGAGACCGGGCGCGGCGTTGCATTCGACGATGCCGCCGCCCTGTTCTTCGAGCGGCTTGTGCATGGTGTCGCAGACGACGTCGATGCCGCAGATGTCGAGACCGACGGTCTGGGCGGCAGCGACGGCGGCGGCGGCGAGTTCGGGATGGACGTCGTCGGTGACGTCGGTGGCTGTGCCGCCGGTGGACAGGTTGGCATTGTTGCGAAGCACGACGCGAACGCCGCGCGGCGGCACGCTGTCGGCGTTGTAACCCTGTTCGGCCAGGCGGTTGAGGGCGATTTCGTCGAAACGGATCTTGGTCAGCGAGGTCGCGTGGCCGTCGGAGCGGCGCGGGTCGCTATTGACGATATCGACCAGTTCGCGGACGGTATGGGTGCCGTCCCCGATAACCAGCGGCGGGTCGCGGCGGGCGGCGGCGATCAGCTTGTCGCCGATGACCAGCAGGCGCCAGTCGTGACCGGGCAGGAATTTCTCGACCATGATGTCGTCGCGGAATTCGATGGCCACCCGATAGGCCTTGCGCACCTGCTCCTCGCTGGTCAGATTGACCGAGATGCCCTTGCCCTGGTTGCCGTCCTGCGGCTTGACGACGACCGGCAGACCGACTTCCCGGGCGGCGACCCAGGCGTCGTCCTCGTCGGCGACCGGGCGGCCGTAAGGCACGGCGACGCCGGCGGCGTGCAGCAGCTTCTTGGTCAGTTCCTTGTCCTGGGCGATCGACTCGGCGATGGCGCTGGTGAAACTGGTTTCGGCGGCCTGGATGCGTTTCTGCTTGCTGCCCCAGCCGAACTGGACCAGGCTGCCCTGGGTCAGGCGGCGGATGGGAATGCCTCGGGTCAGGGCGGCCGAGACGATGGCGCCGGTCGACGGGCCGAGGCGGATGTCTTCGTCGAGGTCGCGCAGTTCCTTCAGGGTGCCTTCGAGATCGAAGGGGGTGTCGTTGAGGGCCGCCAGGCAAAGCTGCTCGGCGCGCTCGAAGGCGAGGCGGCCGACGTCTTCCTCGGTGTATTCGACGACGACCTGGTAGACGCCCTGGTCGACGGTCTGCGCGGTGCGGCTGAAGGTGACCGGGCAACCGGCCTGGGCCTGCAGGCCGAGGGCGGCGAATTCCAGGGCGTGCGCCATCGACACCGTGTCGAGGTGGTCGGCGGGAATCAGGTCGCCCAGTTCCGGGAAGCGTTCGCGCAGGCGGGCTTCGAAATTAG
>JAJXVG010000212.1 GCA_021782315.1 Pseudomonadota bacterium
CAGAAAGCGCAAAATTCGCACCGTTACCGACCAGCGTGCCCAGGCTGTTATCCACCGTCGCGGCGCTCAGCGACATATCGCCGGCGGCCATAATGCTGCCGCCATTGCCCAGGGTGTCACGCAATTTCCCCGACAGCCTGCCTTGACTCACCCACTTGCCGAGATTCATGAACGATGCGGCCGTGATGCTTGCATCGCCCTGGCTCAAAACCCGGCCCTTGCGCCGGTTGTCGAATCCTTGCCTGATATTCAGTTGCAGCGCCCGTCCGCTTTGCAGATTCGCGCTGTTGGTGGCGCTGTCCGCCGACAGCTCGATGCCCTGTCCTTGCAACAGGCCGCTGTTGTCCACCCGGCCGCCGGCCGCCACCGTCAATTGCCCGCCCGTACTGATCGAGCCGCTGTTGGCCAGCGAAGAGAGGCTGAAACTACCCGTCGACTGACTGAAGATTTGTCCGGCGTTGCCCAGATCGGTCGCGGTCAGGCTCAAGGGGCCGGTGGCGCTGACGATGCCGGCCGGCTGATTGTCCAGGACGCCGTTCAGTTGCCCCGTCAGCGCGCCTTGACTCACCCACTGGCCTTGATTGGTGAACGAGCTTGCCGTGATGCCGGCGTCGCCCTGGCTTAAAATCCGTCCGCCGCTCCGGTTGTCGAATCCTTGCCCGATATTCAGTTGCAGCGCCTGGCTGCTTTGCAGATTCGCGCTGTTGGTAACGCTATCGGCCGACAGCTTGATACCCTGGCCTTGCAACAGGCCGCTGTTGTTCACCTGGCCGCCGGCGATAGCGGTCAGTTGCCCGCCCGCGCTGATCGTGCCGCTGTTGTTCACCCAGCCGGTGGCGACGGTGGTCAGTTGCCCCCCCGTGCTGATGGTGCCGCTGTTGGCAAGCGAGAACAGGTTGAAATTTCCTGCCGACTGGCTCCGGATTTGTCCCACATTGGCAAGATCGGTCGCGGTCAGGCGCAGGGTGCCGTTGGCGGTCATGATGCCGGCCGACTGATTGTCGAGCCGGCCGGTGCTCAGTGTGGCCGCGCGCTCGGCCTGCAAGCGTCCTGAATTGGTCGTGGCCTTGGCATTCAGGTCGAGGCTGTTGCCTTGCAGCGTGCCACTGTTGCTCAGGGCGCCGGCCGCGTTCAGCGTCGCTTTCCCGCCCGCGACCACGGTGCCGCTGTTGTCGACGCCGCCGCTGATCACCGCCAGATCGCCGGCAACATCGATGGCACCCTGGTTGTTCGTGCTGACGGTATTGTTGATCCTGGCCGTCTGCGCACTGATGTCGCCCCTGTTGGCCAGGGTGCCGCTGTTCAACGCGAGCTGGGTGCCGGCGACGATCTGGCCGCTATTGTCGATGCCGGATGCGGCCAGGTCGAGCTTTTGTCCGGCGCTGATCGTCCTGCTGCTGGTCAGCGCGCCGTCGCTCCTGATCTGCGCGTCACCCGCGCTGACCAGTTCGCCGGCCAGCCTGACACCGACGCCAGTGCCGGTCGCCATCAAGGTGATCCGGTTGGCATACATGCCGCCCAGGGCGGCGGCATCCAATCCGGCCAGGCCGGTGGCGCCCGCGCTTTGCCCCAGCGGGGTCGCTGCCAGCGTCGCGTAGTCGATCTGGTTATTGCCGCTGATCAGCGTCAGCTTGTCTGCATAGACCGACGCGTTCAGCGCGATGTAGCGGGACAGGATATCCAGTTGCTGACCGTTGGCCAGCACGCCGTCACCGGCGATGTCGATAGCGCCCTGCCCGACCCTGAAACCTTCCAGGCGGCCATCGCCCCCGAAGACCGGTCGACCGGTGCTGAGTGTCATGCGGTCGGCGTTGACGAAACCGCAACCGTCGCAGCTGATGCCGTTTTCATTGGCGACCACGACGCTGGCTTTCCTGCCGGCCACTTCGAGATGTCCGTTCAACTGACTGCGCGAAGCGCCGAGGACTTCGTTGAGAATGATCCCGGCTTCCCGGCCGGCCGTGAGATTCGGATTGCCTTCGATCCAGCCCGCTTGCCGGGTGGCGACGTTGGTCGCGCTGTTGTTGAGGATCAGCCCTTCCTTGCCGACGTTGAATTGCTGGTACTGGTTATGCGACAGGCCCGAAGCGTTCGGTGTCGCTATATTGACCAGCGGCAGGCCGTTTTGTGTTTGGTCGAGGGTCGGGCGTCCGCCATTGTTGGGCAGCGGAACCTGTAGAACGACCTGGGCCAGGCCGGCCGTCGGTGTACTCAAATAGACGGCGAGCATCGCCCAGGCCAGGATTCGACGGCGTGCGGCCAGCCACGGTGCGGGATTCCATGCCTCCGCCCCGGAGCGTGAAATTTTACTGTTCTGCTTGATACAAGATAGGTGGGTCATGGTCGTCCTCCCCTATGCTGACCGGCTGCCGGTGTGCCGTCCTCCTGCTCAAAAAGCCATTGCGGCGCTGCAATAGAGGTAATGTTTGGGATCGGTTTCGAATTCACGCGGGCGCGACAGGGCGGCAGCCCAGGTGATCTCTGCCCTGAGGGCGCGCCATTCCAGACGCGCGCCCAGGGCGTAGCCGGCAATATGATTCTGGCTGAGGGATTGGCTCGCCCGCCCCGTGACCCGGCCGCCGTCCAGCCCGAGATAAGGCGTGATCCTGAGCTCGGACATCGACCACGCTTTGGCTTCCAGGTCGTTGCGCCAGTAGGCGCCGCGATAGCCGATCAGGCTGTTGTCCTGAAAGCCGCGCACGTCGTAACGACCGCCCATGAAGATCTGATTCGATGAAGGGGTGTCCGTATCGCCGCTCTGCCATTGCACCGTGCTGCGCCACAGGGCGATGTTGTCAGCGAGCGGAATGGTCGCGCTCAGGCGCGCTTTGAAGCTTTGAAAGCGCGGATTCAATCCGCCCGGCAAGCTGTCCATCGCGCCCAGCGCGGGCAAGCCCTTGTCCCAGCGCAACAGCCAGTCGTAGGAACGATTAGCCTCAAACAGCTTGCCTTTGACGCCGGCGTAATAGACGGTGAGCTGACTTTTCTGGCTGGGAAGCTCGTAGCCACCCAGCCGTGCCGACTGGCGCGAGGTTTCAAGCCCGCTGACGAAACTTTCCTTGTCGGCCGGACCACGGTGAAACAGGTATTCGTAATTGGCCGCAATCTTCTGCGTCCGGGTTTCCATCCGCCCATAGTCCTGATTGACGCCTGGCACCTTGAAGCGACTGTCGTAGTACGCACCCGTCAGGGAAAACAGGTGGTAGCCAAGCGGCATGAGCCAGTTGATGGTCATCCCTTCAAAGCGACCGTCGAGCGTCCCTCTTTGCAGATTGCGGTTGTAGCCCAAGGCGAGCTGGTCGTTGCGACCGAGCAGATTGTCCAGCGCCAGCTCGGTGCTGCTGCGCCATTGCCCCATGGTCTCGGAGCCGGTGTTTTCCGCAATTTCGGCAATCCGCCAGATCGGCCTTTGCGCCAATTCCAGGCGAATTTCCGAGGCGCCGTCTTCCTGGCCGGGGAAAATCTTGAAACTGCCTTCCTGGGAAGGCAGGCGATTGATGTTCTCCAGCCCCTGCTCCAGATCGTGCAGGTTCAACAGCTCACCGGCAACTCTCGGAAACGCCGCCGCCAGGCGCGAATCGGCACCGGCCGGCACCTCGTTGCCGTTGATTTGAAACCCTTCGATCCTGCCGACAATGATCCGCAGCCGGAGTACGCCGCTTTTGAGATTTTGTTCGGCCGCGTAGGCGCGCGTCGTCACCAGTCCCTTCGCCTGATACCAGCGGTTCAGGTCGGCCAGCAGTGCATTGACGTCAGTGGCGGTCAGGCACCGTCCTCGATACTGCGCAAGCAAGGCCTCCGGCTGTTCGCCCGCTGCCGACGGGTGTCCTTCCAGGGTGATGTCGCGCATCGTAAAACAGCCGCCCGCCGCCGCGTCTGACGGTTCTGGCGCCGCGACCGGCGTTTCCGGAAGAAAGACATCGACCGATGGCTTGAGGCTACGTTGCCGCTCCATTTCCTGTATCGTCCGCTCATGTTGTCGCACGGCCTGATCGATACTCGTTTGCGCATCCAGCGGCAAAGCGAGGAACAACAAATACCCCGCCGTGGGCAAACGGCAGCGAGTGTTGCGGAACAGGCGTGGTTCCCTTTTATCGCGGAGCAATAGCGGTCCCCTTGTCGATGGTCGATCACCCGGCAAATCGGCGAGCGTAGACGTAACTTTTCGCCAGCCATGCGGACGGATACACGGAATTTCTGAACGCCCCCGAACGTCGTCGTCGAGCCAAGCAAAATGACTCAGTCAACCGACCGCGAAATGTTTCCTTGCAGCCATCCGCCAACTCGCCGACCGTGTTCGCATGGCTCCACCTTCGTGCGAGGCAATGACATCGGTATCGTGTTTCAGATGCAGCGGACCGCCGACTATCCGAACGGGGAATTTATGACGGGTTCATTATTCAAAGCTTTTGCGGCGAATGTCAAGTGCTTATGCCGAATAAATTTTCGGCAGCCGCCGAAGTTTTGACCAGGAACAGGTGTCACCTAATACCGTCCCTGCCGGTAGGGCTACGCCAGCGGGACGACAGGGCCGTCGCTCGGGTTGGTATTTTATTTATTAAGAACGATTCTTATTTACAAACCGTCAAAGCCGATCTACGATAGGAATCATTCTCAACAATGAAAACATCATCGATGTCCAGCCTGCTTTTCAACACCTCACTGGCCGGTCTGCTGCTCTGGCTGCTGCTGGCCGGCGTCTAAACCCGATTCCAGCAAGGAGCGATCATGCCAAGCAACAACCTGTGGGCCGGCGCCCTGAGTCTCTTACTCATCCATCACGAAACCGGCTGCCGGCATTCGGCACTCAATGCGGCCCGCCTGCTCGAGCGGCTGGGCGCCATGCCCGACGTCGATGCCGAAACCCGCAATCTGTACGAACGCGCCAGCAATCGCCTAAGTTCAGGCGAGACCCGACACCTTAGCGGGAGCGCCTAGCCACTAACGCCACTCGCGGCATCGACTCACGGACCGACCCCGGCAGTTCCGGTCAGCCGCGCTTTTCTGCCAGTTTTCATCCACCTGCAAGCCAACCGGATGCCCGGCCAGCCAGCGCGCCCGAGGAGTCCGCAGATGTTCGAACACCCCGTTGCCGGCAGCTATGTTGCCACCGCCCAGCCAGGCGCAAGCCCGGTTTTCGCCCCCCTGAAATCGCCAATGCAGCCGGACCAGGCCGTCCTGCCGCGCACCGGGTCCCGCCGCCGCAAGCTGTGGGAACTCCCGCACAAGACCCACTGCCCGATCATCGGCGTCTGTTTCGGCGTCGATGAATTGCGCGGGCTGATGGCAAAAGTCATGCAATTACCGCCAGGCACCGGCGATTTCGTCC
>JAJXVG010000213.1 GCA_021782315.1 Pseudomonadota bacterium
TTCCCATGTTCAACTTCGCCAGCTTCCGTTCGATCTGCTCGATCTCCTTGACCAGGGGGCGGCGCTGGGCCAGCAAGGCCTGCCGGTTGGCCCTGGCGTCGGCCCGCTGGGCCAGGCGTTCGGTTTTTTCGGCCGCCGCATCCGGCTCCGGGGCCTTTTCGGCATTGCGCCGGGCGGCCAGCCAGGCGGCGTAGTCGTCGAGATCGCCGTCGAATTCGCCGACCCGGCCGTCGGCGACGAGGAGCAGCTCGTCGGCGCAGGTGCGCAGCAGGTGGCGGTCGTGCGAGACGAAGACGACGCCCCCCTCGAAATCCTGCAGGGCGAAGGTCAGGGCTTCGCGCATTTCCAGGTCGAGGTGGTTGGTCGGCTCGTCGAGCAGAAGCAGGTTGGGCCTGGTGCGGATCATCAGGGCCAGGGCCAGCCGTGATTTCTCGCCGCCGGAGAAGGGTTCGATGGCGCGGGTCGCCATGTCGCCGCGAAAGTCGAAGCCGCCGATGTAGTCGCGCAATTCCTGTTCGGTGGCCGTCGGATCGAGACGGACGAGGTGTTGCAGCGGCGATTCGTCGGGACGCAGTTGTTCGAGCTGGTGTTGGGCGAAATAGCCGATGTTGAGCGCCTTGGCCTCCTTGCGCTCGCCGCCCTGCTGGGCGACGGTTCCGGCCAGGAGCTTGATCAGGGTCGATTTGCCGGCGCCGTTGCGACCGAGCAGGCCGATGCGGCAGCCCGGGCGCAGCGTGAGCGTCGCCTGGTCGATGATCCTGTGCTCGGCATAACCGGCCGCGGCCTTTTCGATGCTCAGCAGAGGATCGGGCAGGGCGGTCGGCTGGCGGAAGCTGAAATGGAAGGGCGAATCGACATGGGCGGCGGCCACCATTTCCATGCGCTCCAGCGTCTTGATCCGGCTTTGCGCCTGGCGGGCCTTGGTCGCCTTGGCCTTGAAGCGTTCGATGAAGCTCGACAGGTGGGCGATTTCGCGCTGCTGGGCTTCGAAGGCCGATTGCTGCGTGGCCAGCCGGGCGGCGCGGGCCCGTTCGTAGTCCGAATAACCGCCGCTGGTCAGGCTCAGACGCTGGAGGTCGATGGCGATGATCTGGCCGACGACGGCATCGAGGAAATCGCGGTCGTGCGAAATGAGGAGCAGGGTGGCCGATGTGTTCTTCAGCCAGTTTTCCAGCCAGAAGACGGCGTCGAGGTCGAGGTGGTTGGTCGGCTCGTCGAGCAGCAGCAGGTCGGCGCGGCAGGAGAGGGCGCGGGCGAGATTGAGGCGGACGCGCCAGCCGCCGGAGAATTCCGCCACCGGGCGGGAGAAATCGGCGTCGGAGAAGCCCAGTCCGTGCAGGATTTCGGCGACCCGGGCCTTGGCCGAGTAACCGCCGATTTCGCCGTAGCGGGCGTGCAGGTGGCCGATGGCGACACCGTCTCCACTGGCTTCGGCGGCGAGCAGTTCGCGCTCGATGTGGCGCAGTTCGATATCGCCGTCGAGGACGAAATCGATGGCCGCGTCGGGCAGGGCAGGAGTTTCCTGGGCGACGCGAGCGATGTGCCAGCTGGCGGGGATTTCGACCTTGCCGGATTCGGCATGCAATTCGTCGGCGAGCAGGGCGAAGAGGCTGGATTTGCCGCAACCGTTGGCGCCGACGACACCGACCTTCCAGCCGGGGTGCAACTGGACGGAGGCGTCGATGACCAGCGGACGGCCGGCGCGGGCGAAAGTGACTTGGCGGAGAGCGATCATGAGGGGACCGATTATAGCCGCCCTGTTCATCGTCACCCGAAATGCGATGGCGGGCTGGCATTCCGTCGGTCGAATTCGCTATGCATTTCAACGGCCTGCTAGAATCCGGCGCATGATCAAGCAGATTCGCGTCGACCAGCTCAAGCCGGGCATGTACATCCACGACCTCAATTGTGGCTGGCTGGATCATCCCTTCGTTTCGAACGCCTTCTTCGTCCGCGATCAAGCGACGGTCGACAAGATCGTCAATCTCAGTATCCGCGAACTCTATATCGATACGCTGAAGGGTGCCGATGTCTGGGAGGCACGTCCGCAGACAGAGGTTAACGCCGATCTTGAGCGGCGCCTGCAGGAAATTGCCCGAAAACGCGCAGAAAAGCCGGTCACGGTCGAATTGAAGGACGAGGCGGCTCGTGCTCACCGGCTGCACGCCGAGGCCCAGAAAATCGCCCGGCAGATACTGGACAATGTCCGGTTGGAGCAGGTAATCCAGCTTGATCGTGCCCTGCCGCTGGTCAGTCATATGGTGGATTCGATTTTTCGCAACCAGGATGCCCTGTTGCCGCTGGCTCGCCTGAAAAAACTGGACGATTACATCTTCGAGCATTCGGTCGGCGTCTCCGCCCTGCTGATCGCCTTCGGCCGCTCGATGAAACTGTCGAAAGAACTTATCGGGGAAATCGCGCTTGGCGGCCTGCTGCTCGATATCGGCAAGGCAAATATTCCCGAGGCCATCCTGAGGAAGCCTGCCAAGCTCACCGATGACGAATTTGCCCGGATACAGTCACACGTCGCCGAAGGACTGCGCCTGCTGGAACAGGCGCCGGGTACCAGCGAGGTTGTCCGGCAGATGGTCGGCGAGCATCATGAGCGTTTCGACGGCAGCGGTTATCCGAACCGGCTTTGCGGCGGGCAGATATCCCTTTATGGCCAGATGGCCGCCATCGTCGACGTTTATGACGCTATCACTTCGGACAAGGTTTATTGTCGCGGCATGTCTCCGACGCAGGCGATGAAAAAACTGCTGGAGTGGAGCAAGCATCATTTCGACCCGCAGCTGGTGCAGGGTTTTATCCGCGCCATCGGCATCTATCCGACCGGTACGCTGGTTCGCCTGGACAGCAACCGCCTGGGCGTCGTTGTCGAACAGAACGAAGGCAATCTGCTCGAACCCGTGGTCCGGGTGTTCTACCATGCCGGCCAGCAGTACTATATTCCACCTGAGATTGTTGATCTCTCCAAGGTGCAGGACAAAATTGCCAGTTTCGAGAATTATGCCAAATGGAAAATAGATCCCCATCAGTGGTTGCCGGTCTGATCGCCCTTCTGTTGCTGCCGCTCGCCGCGCTGGCGGCGGATAGCGGCGTCGATCCCGAGCAACAGGCGGCCTGGCAGGAGCGCCTGGACAAGGCGGCGGCGATACAGGCGGAGAGCAAGGCGCGCCAGGCCGAAGCCGAGAAGCTGCTGGAAGAGAAAAACACGCTGTGCGCCAAGAAATTCCTGGTCAACGATTGCCGAAAAGCGGCGCATCGCGAGTATCTCAAGAGCACGAGTGAAAACCGACGCCAGGAAAGCGAAGGCAAGGCGCAGGAGCGCGCGGTCAAAAAGGAACAGTTCGCCGCCCGGGAAAAGAAGCGCGCGGAAGACACGCTGCACCGCGATGCCAGCGCACGATCGCATCAGGTGGAGTCTATCCAGGATCGGCAGGCGACCGAGCAAAAGATTGCCGCCACCCGGGCTGAAAAAGCCGTGAAGGCAGCCGAGGGGGAGCGGCGCAAGGCGGCCGACGCTGCGAAACACCAGAAAAAGCTGGCCGATCACGAGGCCAGGGTCGCGGAGAAAATGCGCGATGCCGAGCAGCGCGCAGCCGATGCCGCCGCCAGGGGCAAAGCCCGAGCCGAAGCCAAGGCGAGAGCCAGGAACTGAGCCGTCGCTCATGATCCGCCAGATTTCCATCGACCAGCTCTTGCCTGGCATGTATGTCGTGGACCTGCACAAGCGTTGGCTCGATCACTCGCTTTGGCAGTCGCGCTTCAAGGTGCGCGACGAGGCGCATATCTGGAAATTGCGGGAAGAGGGCATAGAAAAGATCAGCATCGATACCGACAAGGGCGTCGATCTGCCCTCCTCGCCGATGGCTGCCATCAATCGCCTCGATATTCAGTTGAAATCGATGGCCGAAATCAAGGCGACCCAGCCGCGTACGGTCTCGTTGGGCGAAGAGCGCCGCCGTGCGACCCGCCTGCTGAGCGAAGCGAGCGCGACGGTAAACTGGCTGATGCTGTCCGCCAGGACGGGCCAGCATGTCGATGCCGCCCAACTTGAACCCATCATCGGCAAGATGATGGCTTCGGTGAGCCGCAATCCGGATGCGCTGGTGCCGCTGGCCCGTTTGAAGAGTCAGGATGCCTATGCCACCGAGCATGCCGTGGCAACCGCTGCGCTGATCATCGCCTTTGGTCGTCAACAGGGCATGTCCGAGCCGGAAATCGAAAAACTGGCGCTCGGCACCATGGTCAAGGACGTCGGCCACGCCGCCCTCGATGCGCGCCTGGTGACCAAGCGCGGCATGCTTTCCAAGGCCGAGTACTCCATTGTCCAGAGTCACGTCGAGGAAGGCCTGGCCGTTCTCGAAGCGACATCCAGATTGTCCGAGACCTCGGTTGCCGTCGTGCTGGAACACCACGAACGCTTCAACGGCTGCGGCTATCCCTATCGCATGGCCGGCGACGAAATCTCACTGGCTGGCCGCATGGCGGCCATCGTCGATACCTACGACGCCATGACCTCGGAGCGGCCCTACCGGGCAGCCATGTCGCCGTCGCATACGCTGCGCCAGCTCTATGACGAAGGCGGCACGCAATACGACCCGGCGCTGGTCGCGGCCTTCGTCAAAACGGTCGGCATCTATCCGGTCGGCACCCTGGTCCTGCTCGAAAGCGGTCATCTTGCCGTCGTCGAGCAACTGCACCCGGAGAACATGCTGACCCCTATCGTTCGCGTCATCTACCATACCGGTCGTCGCCAATATCTGACGGTCCCGGCCGAGATCGATCTCGCCCGCAAGATCGGCAACCACTACGGCCAGATTGTCCGGGCCGAAAACTTCGAGCAATGGGGAATCAATCCCCTGCGCTGGCAACCTGCCTGATCAGTTTCCGGATCGGCGTCGGTACCCCGGCGTCGGCGGCCCGGCCGATTTCCACCCATTCCAGTCCCCCTGTCTCGGCCGTCCGGTATCCGGCGTCGATCCGGCAAAGCAGGGGCTCCAGGGTCAGCCGGAAATGGGTGAAGGCATGCCTGAGCGGCGGCAGGGCGGTCGTCTCGCCAAGGGTCAGGCCAAAACGTGCCGCCACCTCGGCCGCCTCGCCCTCCGGCGGCACCAGCAGCCCCCCCCACAGGCCCACGGGCGGACGTCGCTCTAGCAGCAGACGTCGACCGTCGGTGAGCAGGACGAAGCTCGCCCTTCGTTCCGGCACGGCGGCCCGCGGACGAGCCTCCGGCAACTCGGCCTGGCGTCCTTCGCGGCGGGCGATGCAGCCGGCGGCGACC
>JAJXVG010000214.1 GCA_021782315.1 Pseudomonadota bacterium
CTCGACATTGTGCGGAGCATCGGCCAGCACTGCTTTCTGAGCGCCGATCGTGGCCAGCACATCCTTGGCCTCTTCAAGAAAGATCGACAGCAGTTCGGCGTCAATCGCCTCGTGGGTGGACTCGGCCAGTTGCAAGGTTTCGGCCGATGGCGCATCGGGCGCCTGCTGCTTGAGACCGGACAGGGCCTCGACCACGCCGTCGCCGGCCTGCAGCGCGGCAAGGGCGGCCTTGGCCGAATCGCCAAGCTGGCGATTGGCCACCAGATCGGCATCCTTCTGGATCGATTGCAGATTGTGCTTGAGTTCGTCGTGCAGACGCATGTCTTCAGGCGCGTCCCGCAGGGCGTCGGCCAGTGCCTGCGTTTCGCGTGCCTGCCGGGCGAGTTGAGCCTCGACCGTCGGTGCCGGCGCGGTTTCCGCCTCCGCCGACAAATCGCCCTGCTGCTCGCCGTTCATCCTGCGAACGAAGGCATCGAAATCCGTTTCACCGTTCTGCAGGGAATCGACGAAGAAGCCGAGCAGGGACAACTGGTGCGCGACCGCCTCGAAATCCTCGCCGGCCGGCTGGTAATTCGCTTGGGCAAATTGCCGGATGCGGGCGGCGCACGCCTTGAGGCTGTTGACCGCGCCGAAATGCCCGAGCATGGCCAATGCACCGCCAATCTGCTGGATCGGGTTGTCGAGCTGGGACAGATCCGCTGCCTTTGTCGGATCACGGAAAAAACCGTCCAGGGTTTGTTCGATCTGCGCCAGATTATTCTGGATTTCCCGTCCTACCTGCCCGATCAGCAACCTTTCCTGGGCCTTCCGTGTCATCTCGTCGAGCAGTGGAATGGCGCCGTCGGCCACCGGGCGACCGGCGATACAGCCATAGAGACGGGCAACCATGAGGTCCACCTGCTGCGCGAAATCGGTCCCCAGGCGCCGGAAATTTTCCTGCGCGTTTTGCAGCAGAAGAATCGTCGTCGCCACTTCCATGGCCACCGTATCGCTGAAACGGGAAGGCTCTTCAAACAGCCAGTTGGCGACGGCCGCCAAGCCCTGGCCGAGGCGTTTCAAATCGGTCTGGCCGATTTCTTCGGTCAATTGGGCACAGTTGCGTACATTTTCCGCAAAAACGGCCAGATTTCCTCCGTGGCCAGTGCAAAACTTGTTCCAAAGCTCTTCGACCGCACCCAGTGCCTCGCGCAATTTACGCAAGGCTGCCTGATGCGGCAGCGGAGTCAGCGCGGGCCCGGTGCCGGGCAGCAGATCGGCAAGGCCGAAGACCGACTGGACTTCGTCAACCAGCGGATGCCAACCGGCCGGTGCCTGGGCGATGTAATACAGGGCTTCGCGCAGAACCCGCTCGGCAACATTGTTTGAACCTTCGAGCAGCCGGCGGATCTGGGCGTCGATCCTGGAACAAAGCTGGCGGGCGGCCGGATCGGCGGCGACTTTCGGGTCGGCCAGGGATTCGAGCAGGGCCTGCGCGATCCACCAGAAGGAGCGGGCCGCCGCTGTCGGCTGCAGCGTTTCGATGGCAGCAACCGCTTCGCCCATGAGCCGCCTGCCGAATTCGGCTTCGGCAGGCTTGCGCAACCAGCTGAGCAAGCCTTTCTGAAAATGCATGCGCTCGATTTTGAGCGCGTGCAGCAGTTGATCGGAATCGAGTGCCGGCGCCTCGGCATCTCGCTTGGGCGGGCGCAGCGAGAGATCCGGATAGAACAGTTCGCAAGGCTGGACCGGCGGCAGACCGCGCACCGCAGCCAGGGATTGCAGCGCCGGCAACAGGCGCAGCGGCTGGTTCGGCTCGCCGACCATGAGATCGTCGAGGTACTGGCGCAGGGCGCTCAGTGTCTGGTGCAGGACGGTGATCCGTGCCTCGTCGCCGGCCAGGTGGTTTTCTTCAATACCGGAGAGCAGGGCTTCGGCGGATTCGGTCAGCAAGGCAAGGCCATCGAGCCCGACGATGGCCAAGGCGCCGTGGACCTGATGGACATGGGTACGGCAGAACTTGATCTGCGTCGGATCGGCATTCGCTTCGAACAGGCCAAGCGCCTCCTCGGCCCTTTGCAAGGCCAGGTCCATTTCGCCCTTGACCCAGGTCAGCGGGCCCAAATCGAATTCCGTTGCCGCGTTCATGATCTCTCGCGCCTACCGTCAGTCCACCTTGAAGCCAGCGACCGAGCCTTTCAGTTCGGAAGCCAGCGCGGTCAGCTCGTCCACCGCCTGCGCGGTACGCTGCGTACCGGCTGTCGTCTGTTCGGTGACCTGCAGGATGTCCTG
Source organism: Pseudomonadota bacterium (assembly GCA_021782315.1). Taxonomy (GTDB): domain Bacteria; phylum Pseudomonadota; class Gammaproteobacteria; order Burkholderiales; family Rhodocyclaceae; genus Azonexus. The sequence goes on from JAJXVG010000214.1 coordinate 2,269, forward strand.
CATCAGGCGCGCCACCTGGGTTGCCGAATTGGCCTGGTTCTGTGTCGATGTCGAAATGCTCTGGATGAGGTCGGCCAGGTTGCGCGATACGTCGCCGATTTCGGACAGCGCCTGCCCCGCCGCATCGGACAGCTTGGCCCCCTCGACCACACCACGCGTCGATTGCTCCATGGCGGACACCGCATCCTGCGTATCGGTTTGAATGGTCTTGACGATCGCCGCGATCTGCTTTGTCGCCTCGCCCGAACGTTCGGCCAGGCGCTGCACCTCCTCGGCGACCACGGTAAAGCCACGGCCCGCATCGCCTGCCGAGGCCGCCTGAATGGCGGCGTTCAAGGCCAGCACGTTGGTCTGTTCCGTAATGTCGGAAATCAGCTCGACGATTTCACCAATTTCCTGAGAGCTTTCACCAAGGCGCTTGATACGTTTCGAGGTTTCCTGGATCTGATTGCGAATTTCGTTCATGCCCTTGATCGAATCCTGCACGGCCTGAGTCCCCTTTTCGGCGGCCATCAGTGATTGGCGGGCAACCTTGGCGGATTGCGTTGCGTTACCGGAAACCTCGGACATCGAACGGGCCATGCTGAGCGCCGACTGGCCGGCTTCCTGGATTTCGCTCGATTGCCGTTCGGCGGCGTCGAGCAGCTCGGCCGAAGTCTGACGGGCGATTTCGGTCGCCGCCGTCACCCGGTTGGCGGCGTCGTTGATGCGGCCGACCAGCACGCGCAACTCTTCAATCGTATAGTTGATCGAGTCGGCAATGGCACCGGTGATGTTCTCGCTCACCGTCGCCGTTACCGTCAGGTCGCCGTCGGCGAGGTCGCCCAGTTCGTTCATCAGGCGCAGAATGGCGTCCTGGTTTTCACGGTTGGTCTGCTCCGAGACATGACGCTGCAGTTCGGCATCTTCGGCGCGGCGTTCGGTATCGTCGAGATAGATCTTGGCCAGCAGGACCAGCGTCAGCAGGGCAAGTACGCTCAGGATGATGACCGCCACGATGTATATGCTGCGCTCGGCCAGTCCCTGTTGGTAAGCCAGCGCCAGTTCGTCGGTCGCTTTCAGCAGATCCTCGCTTTCGCGAAAAATCCGCGAACCGGCCTGTTTCGACAGCACCAGGGGCTGCATATTGCCCAGAATGCTGGCAACGGCACCCTGATATTCCTTGAACGAAGCTTCCAGCTCCCCCAGTTTGCCGCGACTTTCCGCGTCGCCGCCGCTCTTGTCGAGCGTCGCCAGAATATCGCGAAAAGCGTTGGTGTCCTTGCCTAGCAGGAATGCGACTTCGGGATTGATCTCGTCGCCGACGAGCAGGGCCGAAGCATTTTTCGCGATACGCTGCGTCAACATCACCAGTTGACTGGACGAGGCGATTTCGCGGGCGGCAGCCCCGGCCTGTAATTTCAGGGTGGCCAGTTGTTCGGTAAGTTCGAGCATGGCCGCATTGTTGTTGTCGATGGTGGCAACGCTCTTGCCCAGGCCGACCAGGTTCTTTTCCTGGGCGATCACCGTATCAGCGTCCTTGTCGGTGGTCTTCCAACGCTGACCGAGCAGTTCCAGTTGCGATCGTACACTTTCAGGCGAGGGCGGAATGCTGGCGCCGCCGAATTCGCCGCCGTTCGACAACTGTTCGTAGAGCTTGGCAAAGGTATTGCGTGACTCCTTCAACTGCGCAAAGGCCAGCGGATTGCCCTGCAGGGCAAGCGTCGAGGCCTTGGCCAAGCGCTGGGAGAGCATGCGCATTTCACCCGAGGCGGCGATATAGGCCGTGTTGTAAGTCGATTCACGATTGTCATGAAAAACCAGGCCGGCGATGATCAGCATCAGGCAGATGAAAATCCCGCCCAATATCTTCATCTGTTTCAGAACCGGCTGGTTTGCCAGGAAGCGGGGCAGGTGCAGGCGAGCGGGGCCAGACTCGGCGGCGACAGTCATCGGCGACGAGGAGGCGCTCTTTTTGGATGCGCCTTTTTTCGGAAATTTGAAGCTAAAAGCCATGAAAACTCTCCACTGGGGGGCAGGGGTATACCCCTCTCGGTCAAACCCCGATATTCATGAAATTCCGATCGGCGAGCAGGTCGCGCACCGAAAGTTTGTGCCAGATTCTTCCCTGCGTATCGGCAAAACGCTGTACGCCCCAAACCGGCATCGAAATATCGGCAGCTTCAGCCGTAAAGTCGTCCGGATTTTTCAAACCCAGCATGCGCGACACCAGCAGTGCCGCATTGACCCCATGCTTGGCGCCGACCAGCAACAGGCGGGCATTGGCGTTCTGAACGATGGCCGGACCGCCGCAAAATTGCGAAAAGTCGCTGACCGCATGCAAATTGCCGCGAATATTGGCCAAGCCGACAAACCACGGACGGGTCAGGGGAACCGGCGTCAGCAGCGAAGCCTGAACGATCTCGCCGCCATCGGAAAGATCGACCAGCCACGGTTTCCCGCCTGCCTCTATCCCCAGCCAGGACGAAGCGCCCCGACCCTTGGCCGCATTGCTGAGGCGAGTCGCCAGATATGCCTGAAAATCGCGAAGGCTGGTTTTCCGGGCCATCTGGATTACGGCAACGCGGCGACTCGTTGCAGCAATTCATCCGGATTCAGGGGTTTGACGAGATAATCGACTGCTCCCTGACGCAAACCCCAGATCTTGTCGGTTTCCTGTCCCTTCGAGGTACAGACGATGATCGGAATGCCCTTGGTTTCCTCGTCGCGCGTCAAGGTGCGTGTCGCCTGGTAACCGTTCAGGCCGGGCATCACGACATCCATCAGGATGAGGTCGGGTTTGCTGGCCTTGGCCTTGGCTATCCCCTCTTCACCGTTTTCCGCCGTCAACACCTGATAACCCGCCTTGGTCAGCACATCAACGGTAAAAAACCGTTCGGTCGGCGAATCATCAACAACAAGGATATTTTTTACAGGCATGAGTTCTCCCTGAACTACGGATTGGATCCTGCCTCAACCGGCAGTGCGAAGGCAGCAACCGTTTGGAGCAGACTATCTTTGGTATAAGTGTTAGTC
>JAJXVG010000215.1 GCA_021782315.1 Pseudomonadota bacterium
GAATTCCCGGCTGATCGAGTTGAAACCGGCCTCGACCAGGCGGTTTTCCCATATCTGGTGGGACAGCGAACCGCTGGCGACGACGGCCACCCTGCAATCGCTGCGGGCGACGGCCCTGGCCAGCGCATCGCCGAGGATGCGCGACTCGTCCAGCGAACCGAAGGTGCTCCAGCCGGCGATGGAGATGACGCGCATCCGGCCTTCCGGATTCATGTAGCGCATCGGCAGGATGGTGCCGTATTCGAGATCGAGGCTGGCAACCTGATGGGCGCGGGTCTTGACGCCCATGGCCGTGGCCTCCTCGGCGATCATCCGGCCCAGTTCCGGGTTGCCCGGGAATTCGTAGGGCAGGTCCTGGATGAAATGCGGAAACTCGTGGCTGGTGTAGGTTCCCTTGTGCACCGCATTGTTGTTGATGTGATAGCCGGCATTGACCAGCCAGTGCGTGTCGAACACGATGAAGGTGTCGACGCCCAGTTCGGCGGCGCGGCGGCCGATTTCGCGCTCGGCGTCGATGGCCGCCTGGCGGCAGCCGTGGGCCGGGCCGGGCTGTTCGGAAATGAGCATTGACGGAACATGCGTGGCCTTCACGGCCATGACGATTTCACCCATGGGTCTGTCTCCTTGAGATTTGTTTTGAAATTTCTCTATTGGGGATAGCGCTGGCTTTAAGCTCTTTTAGACCGGGAAAACGACGTTGATCTGGCCGGTGCCGGACGAACCGAAGTAAGGCGTCAGCACTTCCGCCTTGCCCCGGTAGCTGTCCCAGCCCAGCACGCCGAGTAGCATCGCGGTGTCGTGCATCATGCCTTCGCCGTGACACTTGACCGCGTACTCCGGCAACATGCCGCAGAAGGTCTGCCAGTCGCCCTGTTGCCAGAGGTCGACGACGTGGTGATCGACGGTTTCCAGGAAGGGGTCCCAGACCCTGTGCAGAAACTGCTCGGAAACGCCGTTCTGGGCGAAGCGGTGCGACAGGGAACCGGAAGCCAGCACGGCGACGTTGCCGCTGTAGTTTTCCTCGATGGCCCGGCGCACGGCGCGACCGAGTTCGACCGAGTCCGGCAGGTTATGGACGGTGCACAGGGCGGATATCGAGACGACCTTGAAGCGCTTGTCCTCGTTCATGTAGCGCATCGGCACCAGGGTGCCGTACTCCAGCGCCAGGCTGGTCGCATCGTGGGCGCGGGTGTGCACCCCGGCGGCGGTGGCCCGCTCGGCGATGGCCTTGCCCAGTTCGGGATTGCCCCGGTAAGAGAAGGGCAGGTTCTTGATGAAATGCGGCAGTTCGTTGGAGGTGTAGATACCCTCCCAGGCCGGCGCGCAGTTGATGTGATAGCCCGAATTGACCAGCCAGTGTGTATCGAAGACGACGACGGTGTCGACCTCCAGTTCGCGCATGCGGCGGGCGATCTCCTTGTGACCGTCGATGGCCGCCTGACGGCAGCCCTTGTGCGGCCCGTCCTGTTCGGACAGGTACATCGACGGTACGTGGGTGATCTTGGCGGCGAGTACGAGTTTGCCCATGTCTTTTGTCTCCTCGGCGCGCTCAGACGCCCCAGCGCGGGATGTGGTGGCTGCCGTAGGACACGGCGATGTTCTTGGCCTCGCAGAACACCTCGAAGCTGTAATGATTGCCTTCGCGGCCGGTGCCGGAAGCCTTGGAGCCGCCGAAGGGCTGGCGCAGGTCGCGGACGTTCTGACTGTTGACGAAGGTCATGCCGGATTCGATGGCCTTGGCCAGGCGGATGGCGCGGCCGGTATTGTTGGTCCACAGGTAGGACGACAGCCCGTAGATGGTGTCGTTGGCGATGCGCACGGCATCTTCCTCGCTCTTGAAGCGGATGATGCACGGCACCGGGCCGAAAATTTCCTCCTGGGCGATGCGCATGCTGTTGTCGACATCGGCGAAGACGGTCGGCTGGACCCAGAAACCGTTCCTGAAGCGCTCGCCGACGACCGGTTTGCCACCGCCGAAGACGACCTTGGCGCCTTCCTGCCGGCCGAGTTCGATGTAGTAATTGACCTTGTCCATGTGGCCACTGGAAATCATCGGGCCGATCACCGTGTTCGGGTCCATCGGGTCGCCCACCGTCAGGCGGGAAGCGCGGAGCGCGAAATCGGCGACGAATTTGTCGTAGATGCCTTCCTGGACGATGATCCGCGAGCCGGCCGTGCATCGCTCGCCGTTGTTCGAGAAAATCATGAAAATGGCGGCGTCGAGGGCGCGCTCGTAATCGGCGTCGTCGAAGACGATGAAGGGCGACTTGCCGCCCAGTTCCATCGAGAACTTCTTCAGGCCGGCCGCCTTGACGATGCGATTGCCGGTCGCCGTCGAGCCGGTGAAGGAAATCGAGCGGACATCCGGGTGGGCGACCAGCGGCTCGCCGGCCGTATCGCCGAAGCCGTGGACGACATTGAAGACACCAGGCGGAATGCCGGCTTCGAGAGCCAGTTCGCCGAGGCGGTTGGCGGTCAGCGGCGACAACTCCGACATCTTCATCACCGCCGTGTTGCCGAAGGCCAGACAGGGCGCGGTCTTCCAGGTGGCGGTCATGAACGGCACGTTCCATGGCGAGATCAGCGCGCAGACCCCGACCGGCTGCCACAGCGTGTAATTGAGATGGCCAGTGTCGGAATCGTAGGTTTCGCCGTGCATGTGCTGGATCAGTTCGGCGAAGTAATTGAAATTGTCGGAAGCCCGCGGCACCAGCACCCGTTTCGTCTGGTTGGTGACCTGGCCGCAATCGGCCGTTTCCATATCGGCGATCGGCTCGACATTGGCGGCAATCAGCTCGCCCAGCCGGCGCACCAGGCGGGCGCGTTCCTTGACCGGCGTCGCGGCCCAGCCGGGAAAGGCCGCCTTGGCGGCAGCGACGGCGGCATTGACCTCCTCCCGGCCGCCGCTGGCGACACGATCGATCACCTCGCCGGTCGCCGGGTTGATGGTTTCGAAGCTTTCCCTGCTGTCGACCTTCCGGCCGTTGATGATGTGCTGAATCATGCGATTCCCGCTTTCTGTTGAAGGTTGGCGAAATAGCCGGCGTCGTCGACGATGGTGCTGATCAGGCAGCAGACCCCCTCGACCTCGGTCTCGATGACGTCGCCGGCCCTGACATCGGCCAGGCCTTCCGGCGTCCCGGTCAGGATGATGTCGCCCGGGTTCAGGGTCATGAAGGAACTCAGGTACTCGATCAGGGTCGGGATGTCGAAAATCATGTCGGCGGTCGTCCCCTGCTGCGTCGTCTTGCCATTGACCCGCGTCGTCAGCTTCAGTGCCATCGGATCGGCGATGTCATCGCGGTCGACCAGCCAGGGGCCGAGCGGCGTGCAGCCGTCGCGGTTCTTGACGCGCAGGTTCGGACGATAATAGTTCTCCAGGTAGTCGCGGATGGCGTAGTCGTTGGCCACGGTGTAGCCGGCGACCATGTCCATGGCCTCGGCCCGGGCGACGTTCCGGCCGGTCTTGCCGATGACCACGGCCAGTTCGCACTCGTAGTGCATGTAGGTGGCATCGGCCGGGCGACGGGTCACCGCGCGGTGACCGACAATGGCATTCGGCCCCTTGAGGAAGGCGAGCGGCACCTCCGGCGCCTTGAAGGCCAGTTCCCGGGCGTGGTCGGCGTAGTTCAGGCCGAGCGCGAAGACGGCGCCGGGCACGACCGGCGGCAGCCACTGCACCTCGGTTTCGTTCAACAGGCGGCCGTCGGCCAGGCGGACCCGGCCGTCGGCTGCCTGGGTCACTTGGTGGATGGCACCCTGGAAGGCGATGCGACCGCGCTTCATGCCCGTGCTCCCGTGATGGAAAATTGAAGACTGCCGAGCCCGGCGGCGCTGATCCTCACCTGGCTGCCGGCAATGGCCTGCGGCGCCATGTAGGCGACGCCGACCAGCAGCAGGTCGCCCTCGGCCAGGGTCATGAATTCGGTGACGTCGACCAGCAATTGGACCGGATCGCGCACCAGGTCGGCCAGTGAACGCTCGTCGACCACCTCGCCGTCGATTTCGGTGACGATGACCAGTCCGGCCAGATCGACCAGCGGCTTGACCGAACCGATCGGTAGCGAAGCGTCGAAGCACTTCTCGCGAATCGCCGGACGGTAGTAGCTGGCGTGCGGCAGGCTGAGATCGGCGGCCAGCACGATACCGGCCACTGCATCCAGCGCCTCGGCACGGCTCAGGCGGCCGGCGGCGCGTCCCATGAGCAGGCCGACGGAGGCGCCGACTTCGACCGCCGAAGCCCCGGCCGGAAGTTCGACCGCGCTGCCGCAGGCGACCCGGGTGTTGGCCGGCTTGATGTACATCGCCGGCGCCTTTGGCGCCCCCTTGTAGGGTGCGCCGGCCAGCACCTCGCTGCCGATCTTGCGGAGCGAGGCGTGGTCGTTGAGGACGACACCGTAAACCGTGCCGCTGACTTTCTGTTCGATCATTTCGGGAAACTCCGGGGGCTCGCAGGGCTGCTTAAATTGTTAATATATTAGCGATTAAATCACTACCATGTTAGAGAGTCAATGCGCCGCCGCCCCCGCCATCGGCGAGCGCAGCGTGGTCCGCTTACTGCACCAGGCTCCATTCGCCCTTCTTCACTTCGAGCAACCGGAAGGCCGACAGATCGAGGCCCATGTGGTCGGCCGGCGACATGTTGACGATACCGCCGGTCCCGACATAGCCCCGGGTTGCCTCAATGGCGTCGCGGACCTTGGCCTTGTCGGTGGACCCGGCTTTCCTGATGGCATTGCTGACGATCATCAAGGCGTCGTAGGCGTGGCCGCCAAAGGTGGACACTTCGCTTTTCCAGCGCTCGGTGAATGCCTTGTGGTACGCCATGACGACCGGCTTTTGCGGATCGCCGGCCGGCAGTTTATCGGCGACCAGCAGGGCGGCGGCCGGCAGGCGAACCCCTTCGGCGGCGGGACCGGCGAGCTTGATGAATTCCTCCGAGGCGACGCCGTGCGAGTGATACAGGGGCAAGGCGATGCCAAGCTGGCGGTAGTTCTTGGTGGCGATGGCCGGCCCCTGACCAAGACCGAAGATGTACACGGCCTGGAGTCCCGGCGTGTTCTTGATCTTGGTCAGTTGCGGACTCATGTCGGTATCCTTCGGCCCGAAAGTTTCTTCGGTCACCAGCGTGATGCCGTACTTGGCGGCCATCGCCTCCGATTCCTTACGTCCCGACTGACCGAAACCCGAGGTCTCGGAAAGCAGCGCCACCTTGCTGATACCGCGCCTT
>JAJXVG010000026.1 GCA_021782315.1 Pseudomonadota bacterium
CACCAGGAAGTAACGCTTGGAAGCATCCCAGCCGCCGTCATGCAGGAACTTGGCGGAGCCGATGGTGGTCGTCTTCAGGTTTTCGATATCGGAGTAATCGACCAGCAGAATCTGGCCGGTTTCCTTGATATTGATGACCCATTCCGGCTTGGTGAAGGAAGCGACGATGGAAGCCACGCGCGGCTCCGGATGGTATTCGCCATCGACCGTCATGCCGCGGGTGGAAACCACCTTGCGCGGCTTCAGCGTATCGCCGTCCATGATCACGTACTGGGGCGGCCAGTAGGAACCGGCTACCGCATACTTGTCCTCGAAACCCTTGAATTTAGAGGTATCGACCGAGCGCGCATCGAAGCCGATCTTGACCTCGGCGACGACGCCGGGTTTCTCCATCCACAGGTCGATCAGGGACAAGCGGCCGTCGCGGCCGATGACATAAACATAGCGACCGGATGCAGAGAGACGCGAAATATGCACGGCGTAACCGGTCTTGACGATGCTGCGAATTTCCTTGGTGTCGCCGTCGATCAGGGCCACTTCGCCGGTATCGCGCAGGGTGACGGAGAACATGTTCTTCAGGTTGAACTTGTTCATCTGCCTGGTCGGGCGCTGATCGACCGGCACGATGACCTTCCAGGAGTCCAGCGTTTCCTTGAAACTGTACTCGGGCGGGACATCCGGCTTGTTCTGGATGTACTTCGCCATCAGGCTCAGTTCGTCCTTGCTCAGGATGTCGTCGAAATTGACCATGCCGCCGTCGGTACCGTAACCGATGATTTTTTCCAGGCGCTGCTGACCGAGTTTGAGCGTGCCGCCCTCGGTGACATTGCCGTCCTTGTCCTTCCTGGTCCAGTGCGGCTCGAGATTCTTGCCGGTAGCACCCTTGCGCAATACGCCATGACAACCGGCGCAGCGTTCAAAATAAATTTTCTTGGCCTGATCCTTCTCGGCCGCCGTCATCTCCGGGGCGACCCGGGCGCTCTCCTCGGCGAAGGCCGACCCCATGGCCACGATCATGGCGCTGACTGCAAAGATCTCCACTGCTGATTTCTTCATCTTTCTCTCTCCTAGAACAAAACGATCCGCACCCTTTCCCCCGGGTGCGATGCCCTGCTAGATTGAGCCACACAGCATATTGCATCCTTCATACCCGTGAAGCTTTGCACCAATAAAGTGCTTTGAATTCAAGCAAATATAGTTACATATACCTATGAATATAGTACTTTGGAATTAATTCCGCACATCGATTGAGCGGCGGCTATTGGCAGGCGCCTCTTCCCGCATTAGGATGGCCGCCCAAAGGTAGAGATAACGCATGAACAAACGGAACAAACTGGAAGCCGGCAAGGTCTGGCTGGTCGGCGCCGGGCCCGGCGACCCCGACCTGCTGACCATCAAGGCGGCGCGCCTGATCTCCAATGCCGACACGATCGTGTACGACCACCTCGTCGGCGATGGCATCATGGAACTGGCCCGTGCCGACACCCGCCTCATCTACGCCGGCAAGGAAGCGTCGAAACACACCCTGCCCCAGGATTCGATCAACAGGCTGTTGGTCGAACTCGCCCAAGAAGGCCTGTCGGTTGTTCGCCTGAAGGGCGGCGACCCGTTCATCTTCGGGCGCGGCGGAGAAGAGCTCGAAACCCTGGTCGCCTCGGGCATCCCCTTCGAAGTCGTACCGGGCGTCACGGCAGCCGCCGGTTGCGCGGCCTATGCAGGATTCCCGCTCACCCACCGCGACCACGCCCAGTCACTGACCTTCGTCACCGGCCATCTCAAGGACGGCACCGTCAATCTCGACTGGCCGGCGCTGGCACGTCCGAAACAGACCGTGGTCTTCTACATGGGAATTGGCGCCACCGAAGAAATTTGTCGACAGATGATCAAACACGGCCTGCCTTCAATGACACCGGCGGCGGTCATCCGCAACGGCACTCAGGCCGACCAGCAAACCCTGCTCGCCACGCTGGGCACCCTGCCCACCCGCATCGCCGAGTCCGGCATCAAACCGCCTGCCCTGATCGTGGTCGGCAGCGTTGTCAAACTGCACGAAAAACTTAACTGGTTCGAAAAAAAATGAAATTCCTCTGGCTACTGGCAATGATATTCGCCACTTCCGCCCACGCCTACAGCGGCCGGGAGCTGCGAGAAGACTGTCGCGCCGCCGACGAACTCCTCTCTCAGGAAAACTCGGCAGACCCGAACCTGTCGGCCAAGAGCGCGCGCTGTATCGCCTATGTCAACGGATTTGCCGACGGCTATGCGGTCAGTGACTTTCTGGCGGAAAAAGTCGGGGTAAAACTCAATGCGATCTGCCTGCCGAATGACCCCGAATTGTCCATGCGCCTCGTCCGGGCAGTAGTCATTCACGTCGAACGGGTCCCACCCGATACCACGGTCAGCCCAGCCAAACTTGTGGCTGGCGCACTCACCAAGACATTTCCGTGCACCGACGGACTTGAATCCAAGAAGTGATTCATGGATAATCCGGCCTCCATTCGCCCCGATGGCGGAATCGGTAGACGCAGCGGATTCAAAATCCGCCGCCGAAAGGTGTGCCAGTTCGAGTCTGGCTCGGGGCACCAGTTAGCTGCTTAAAGCAGTCCAAGCAAATCCATCAAACCCGCCTCCGTGCGGGTTTTTTGTTGATTCTTCGTCCTTGGTTATCCAATACTTCCAAAAGCATATAAGTCCAGTTCGATGTCGGCCTGAGCGACTTCGCGCACGGCGTTCAATTCCGACCGCCTGTGTTTTAGCAATATTTCAAAATCAACAATACATGTATACAATTTCATTATTGTTTGTTATATCATTTTTGACACTTAATGAGCGGCCATTACTTGAGCTGCCCATCACAACCACCGGCGAAAAAGCAAGCCGGCCTTGTTGCTGGCGATGGACATACATTGTACGGAGTGGAGCGTGACCATGGAGCGAATGGGTGGAGTGACAGCCAAAGCGGTTATCCTCGTCGTGGACGATCAACCCATGAATCTGGCCTTGATAAAAAACGTCCTGCACAAGGACTACTGCGTCATCACTGCCGAATCCGGCCAGCAGGCCATGGCCCTTGCGCGGGGAACGCCGCGGCCCGACCTCGTGCTGCTCGACATCATGATGCCGGACATGGACGGATACGAGGTATTGGCGCGTCTGCGCAAAGATCCCCTGAGCCGCGACATTCCCGTCGTTTTCGTCACGGCCATGACCGAGGAAGAGGACGAGAGCCAGGGTCTCGGGCTGGGTGCCATCGATTACCTGACCAAGCCGCTGCGCATGCCCATCCTCCTCGCACGGGTCCGCAACCACCTGGAGCTGAAACATGTACGGGACCTGCTGCGCACCCGAAACGAATCACTGGAAGCCGCCGTTCTCAAGCGGACACGGAATCTCCACGTAGCCCTGGAAGAGCAAAAGGAATTGAATAACCGCCTGGAAGAAGCTCAAAACCACCTGTTGCAGTCGGACAAACTCGCTTCGCTCGGACAGATGGCTGCAGGCGTGGCTCACGAAATCAACAACCCCATAGGCTTCGTCAATTCCAACATGGGCTCGCTCAACGGGCACGTGAAGGATCTGATGGCCATACTCCGGGCCAGCGAATCGGCATCGCTACAGGCCGCCGGGACACCCGAGTATGCAAACTACCTTCGTCTGAAACGGGAAAAGGATTTCGACTATCTCTGCGACGACCTGTTCAGCATCATCAAGGAATCGAAGGAAGGTCTGGAACGTGTCAGGCAGATCGTCATGGATCTCAAGGCCTTCTCGCGGACCGGCGATGTGACGCTCGAATGGGCGGACCTGCATGCCTGCCTGGAATCGACCTTGAACATCATCGCCAACGAGATCAAGTACAAATGCAGCGTGATCAAACAATTCGACCCGGCGCTTCCAAACGTTCATTGCATCCCCTCCCAACTCAACCAGGTTTTCATGAACCTGCTGGTGAATGCCGCCCAGTCGATCGAGGGCAAAGGAGAGATCGTCATCTCGACGGCTCGCGAAGGCGATGACCGGGTGATTTTGCGCATCCGTGATACCGGCAAGGGCATCCCGGAAGAAAATCTGAAACGCATATTCGATCCTTTTTTCACTACCAAACCCGTTGGCCAGGGAACCGGCCTTGGCTTGTCGATCACCTGGGGCATCATCAAGAGGCATGGGGGCACGATCTCGGTTGAAAGCTCCCTTGGTCAGGGGACATGTTTCACGATCTCCCTTCCTGTTGCCCATTCGTCGCTCGATTCCCCGCAGGAAAAAACATTGTCCGCATAACCCCCGGAAAACAAGCATGCTCCTGATCCCCAATCTGGCCCTGGATTTTATCGACGGCCCCGCCGACGTCATTCATGCCTATGACACTCATTTTGACGGCATCGTGGTAACGGCATCATTGCTGATTGCCGTCTTTGCCGCTTTTTGCGCCCTGGAAATGAGCAATCATGTCGGTGCGCGGCGCCGCTGGATCGGTTTCGGGGCGGTCATGCTGGGAGCCGGGGTATGGGCGATGCATTTTCTCGGCATGGTGGCATTTCGCCTTGATTGCGGTGTCAGCTACGACCCCTGGCAAACCGGACTTTCCGTTATACCGGGGGTGTTCGCTGCAGCAGTGGCCCTGCACGTCGCATCGCGCGACAGGGTCGGGCTGGGAACACTGGCATTCGCCGGCACGGTCATGGGAGCCGGGGTAGGTCTGATGCATTACATGGGCATGGCGGCCATCCGGCTTGACGGCGTGCTGCGCTACGACCCGCGCCGCTTCCTGCTCTCCATCGCTGCCGCCGTACTACTGTCGATCGGCGCCCTGTGGCTGCGCTCGTTTATCGCCCGGATGCGCATCGGCCGCCATCCCTACGTCAGTTCCGCGCTGGGCGGACTGGTCATGGGACTGGCGATTTCCAGCATGCACTATATCGCCATGAGCGCCGCCTATTTCATTCCCAGCGGATCCCAGGGCCATGTCGGCCTGACGAGTCCTGTCATGCTGGCAACGGCCGTCGGCTTGGCGACACTGGCCCTGTTGCTGTGCGGCTTTGTATTCATGGCAGTCTCCGCCCGCATGCTCATGGCCAGGAAGCGCAACGAAGCCATGCTGCTCATGTTGCAGAACGTAAGCGCCGTCATCGACAACATGGGGGACGGACTCCTCGTGACGGATGCCGCCGGCCATGTCACCCAGGCCAACAGGGCGCTGCTGGCGCTGTTCGGGTCGCCGGCCGAGGTGATCGGCGAGGAGTGCGCCGCCGCCTTCGGACAGGAGGTCGGTCGCTTTGTCGCGGAAGCCCTTGCCCAGCCCGACTTGAACGCCTCCCTTAGCAGCGAGGTTGCCTTGCCGGAAAAGAGGGTGGCCAAAGTGGTGGCGACACTCCTCCACGGCGAACAGGGACGGACACCATCCCCCCTGGACGGTGCTGTCGTTACCTTTCGGGATATCACCCGGGAGGTGGAAGTCTCGCGCATGAAAACCGATTTCATCGCCAACGTTTCGCACGAATTACGTACGCCGCTCACCTCGGTACTGGGTTTTGCCAAGGTCATCCGCAAGCAGTTTCAGCGTACGCTGGTGCCGGCGCTGGATACATCGAACAGCAAGATTGCGAGTACGGTGGAAAAGATCCAGTCCCAACTCGACATCATCGTTTCCGAGGGCGAGCGGCTCACCAATCTCATCAACGACGTCCTCGACCTCACCAAAATGGAAGCGGGAAAGATCGAGTGGCGTACTGAACCCGTGGATATCAAGGCCCTGCTGGAACGTGCGGTGGCCGCGACCAGCGCGGTTTACCTGCAGAAAGGCATCGCCGCGGTACTGAACGTGGCTGAGGGCATGCCCCATATCATCGGAGACCCCGACAGGCTATTGCAGGTCATGATCAATCTTCTATCCAATGCGGCCAAATTCACCGAGCAAGGCAACGTCCTGGTTTCAGCCGTCCGCGACGGCGACAGAATCGCCATCGCGGTGACCGACAGCGGATGCGGCATCAGTCCGCAGGACCAGAAGCTGTTGTTCGAACGTTTCCGCCAGGTCGGCGACACCTTGACCGACAAACCCTCGGGAACGGGGCTGGGGCTGGCCATCTGCAAACAGTTCGTCGAACACCACGGCGGCACCATTCGGGTGGAGAGTGCACTGGGCCTCGGCAGTACCTTCTCGTTCAGCCTGCCGCTACCGGCTTCCGACCTGATGACGGACAGCGCCCCCTCCCCGGAGCCGATGGCAGAAGCCGCTTCCGCAGAGAGATCGAGATCCGGCCGCAAGGTCCTGGTGGTGGATGACGACGCCAACATCCGCGCGCTGCTACGCCTGGAACTGGAGTCCGCCGGATATTGCGTGCGGGACGTCGAAGATGGCCTGCAAGCCATACGTGCGGCAAAAAAGGAACGCCCCGACTTGATTCTGCTCGACGTCATGATGCCCGGCATGAACGGATTTGAAGTGGCGGCGGTACTGCGCGCCGGCCCTGAGACCAGGGCCATCCCCATCATCATCCTTTCCATCGTGGAAGACCGGGCACGTGGCCGTGCGGTAGGCGCCGACCGCTATCTATCCAAACCCATCGAAATGGACGTGCTCCTGGCGGAAATCGACGGCTTGCTCCGAAAAAAGGAATCCACCAAGCGGGTGCTGCTGGTCGATGAGGAAGACAGTACCGTGGAATCGATGCGGGACGTGTTACTGGCCAAGGGCTACCAGGCGGAAATCATCGAACAGAGTGTGGCGGACCTCAGGCGTATTCAGGCTGCACTGCCGGAATTGCTGGTGGTCTCCGCTTCGCCCGAAGAATCTCCTCGCGTGGTGTCGTCCATGCAAATGGCGCGCGACGGAGAACGAGCGCTCCTGGTGGTCATGGGTTCCGGCAGAAAGGAAAGGTAGGCGATGCTTCAGCGAGGAACTCGGCGCAGCCTGGCACGCCCGGGCACAAGAGAAACAATGAATGCGCTGGCGATAGCTCTGGCCAGCGACTGGGCGATTGTGGACGACGATGACAGGCTGGTCGCCGGATACGAAACGGCGCTGGAAGCACCACGCCTGCCGCTGATCTGCCTGCACCCGGAAGTGGCTTGGCTTTGCGCCCCCCGCCACGGGGAGGCACTCGTCGTGGCCTTGACCGGGATTTTGGGCATCGAACGGGAGCGCAAGCAACTGGCTGAAGAGGCGCTGGCAAAATACCGGGAGTTGAATCTCCTGTTCCGCATCCACGAAATCATTGGGCTGAACTCGGATGCGGAACGACTCCTGCAATCCCTGGCGGACGAAACCGGGCGACTGGTCTCGAATACCGGCGCCATCGTTTACCTTGCCGACGAAGGGGGGATGCTGAGGCAGGCAGCCGGGGCGGCATCCGGCATGCCGTCGACCGTCTGCCGTGGCGAAGGCCCCATCGGTCAGGCCTGGGAACGAAGTCAGGCGGACATCATGGAGCCACGCGCCACCACGGCGAGCGAAATGCCGGACTTTGCCAGCCTGATGGTGGCGCCCATGCGCGCAGCGAACAGCGAGATCGGAGTACTGGCCGTAACCAGCAAGCTGCCCGCCGCTTTCACGGCGAACGATCTGAAATTGCTCGTCACCCTCGCCGCCCACGGCGCCATCGTGCTCGAAAATGCGCGCTTGTGCGACCGATTGCGCGGCGCACTCGAGCGCGCCGAAGCGGCGAATCGGGCCAAGAGCGCATTCCTGCGGAACATGGGGCATGAACTGCGCACCCCCCTGAACGTCATCATCGGATTCGCCGAAGTACTGGGATCGATGACCGAGAGCGCGAACCAGCGGGAGTGTACGAGCACCATCCTGAAGGCCGGCACGCATCTCCTCGACATGCTCAACGACATTCTCGAAATCTCCCGCGGCGACGAGGAACGTGACAACCTACTGTCACCCTTCGCCTTGCCCGCCCTGCTCGAAGCCAGCCATTCCCGTTACCAGGGCGAAGCAGGGAAAAAGGGGCTGGCCCTGGCCATGGAGGTGGCTCCGGAACTGCCGTCCGAACTGCTCGGTGACGAAGTACGCATGGGCCAGATCCTGCGCCATCTTTACGACAACGCCATCAAGTTTTCACAAAAGGGCACGATCACGCTGCAGGCGCTGTTGCGTGAAAGGCGGGGCGACAGCGTGCAGATCCAGATCGCCATCCAGGACCAGGGTATCGGTATCTCGCCAGAAAACCAGGCACGAATCTTTGCCGGTTTCGAGCAAGGCAACGGAGAGCGTAACCGTCAATTCGGCGGCGTCGGCCTGGGTCTGACCGCTTGCAAATACCTGCTCGAAAGAATGGGCGGCGAGATGGGCGTGGAAAGCGTCCCGGGGGAAGGCAGCCGGTTCTTGTTCCGCCTATGGATGGCAATACCGCCGGTGACTCAATCATTGAAACAAGGGCATTGATATGAACAAGATCATATTGATCGTTGACGACGAACCCCATATCCGCATGCTGCTCGAGGAGAGCCTGTCGGAACTTGAAGACGAGGGGGTGAGGCTGCTCACGGCGACCAACGGGCGGGAAGCGCTTGACGTCATCTCGGCGCAAAAACCTCGCCTGGTCTTCCTCGACGTGATGATGCCGGAACTCAGCGGTTACGATGTTTGTGCCAGGGTCCGTTCGGAGGCCACGCAGCCGGATATCCACATCGTCATGCTCACCGCCAAGGGACAGGATGCCGACCGGCAGCGCGGCATCGAGGCGGGCGCCGACGCCTATGTCACCAAACCCTTCGACCCGGACGGCATTCTGGAAACGGCCCGGCAGGTGCTGGCCCGCTCTTCCGGGTAAGCCATGCCTACCCTGGCGTCGGGCAGCCGGCACCGTCCGCCCCGCGGCGAACCTTGCGGATCGACGCCGGCGCCCTCTGGCACCCCGACAAAATTTTCTGCCATTTGTCGGCGAAACCGGATGCCATCGGGCGTCGCATGACTACAGACAACATGAAACGCCAATCCGAAAGCACTCCGCCAGGCAGGTTCCAGGCTATCGCCAGTACGATCACGCTGTAAGGGATTTACTTAGGAACCAAGGGGAAGCCATACTGTCCACACGCCTGTCGCAGTGTTGTACAGGCGCTCACGATGGTGGGTACAGGATTGACGTGGGGACGGAGGGTGTCATGGCAAAGGGCAACATACAGATAACGGCGACCTCGATGATCGCCATGCTTGCGTTGGCGGCTACGCTACAATCGGCGGTTGCAGGCACGACGCGTGGATTTGTCGATGCAGGCGTTGACGGGGACCGGGTTCCTACCGGCAAAGGATGGGGAGAACAACGGAGCGCAGCCGGCGGAGCCAATGGTACCGGGCAAGCAAAGCCCAGCGCCGGTTCGACAAGTTCCAATGGAATTTCGTACCACGGCGGGCCGTTGATCACCTCGCCGCTAACCGTGTATTACATTTGGTACGGAAACTGGTCGAACAATACGGCACCGCAAATACTGTCGAATCTGGCGTCCTATATCGGCGGTTCGCCGTATTTCAACATCAACACCACCTACTACAACGGCACCGGCCAGCGGGTTCAGAACACCGTTGCCACTTCGGTCTCCCCGGCCTCGCCGGCACTCTTCGGCACTCAGCCGCTGGTGACCAACTACAGTAGCTCGCTCAGCGACTCGGACGTCCAGAAGGTCGTCAGCGACCACATCACCAACAACCTGCTGCCGGCCGACCCCAACGGCGTCTATTTTGTGCTGACCTCGGCTGACGTCAATGAAACCTCGGGCTTCTGCACCAAGTATTGTGGCTGGCACACACACGCCAGCATCGCCGGCAAGGACATCAAGTACGCCTTTGTCGGCAACCCCGACCGCTGCCCCTCGGCCTGCGAAGCGCAAACGACCAGCCCGAACGGCAATTCGGGGGCGGACGGCATGGCCAGCGTGATTGCCCATGAACTTGAGGAGGCGGCCAGCGACCCCGACCTCAACGCCTGGTATGACAACCGCGGCATGGAGAATGCCGACAAGTGCGCGTGGACGTTCGGCACGACCTATACCGTCGCCAACGGATCGCATGCCAATATGAAGATCGGTTCGCTGAACTACCTGATCCAGCGCAACTGGGTCAACGCTGCCGGCGGCTATTGCAACCTCAGTTACCCATGATCGCCCGGGCCGTGACCGGCGCCCGCCTCCGGCGCGCCGCCTGGTTTTTTGTCGCGCTGTCGGTAGCGCTCAGCGGCCAGGCGACAAGTGAAACTGCCGAACCCCAGCGCGTGCCGACGGTGACGCGCCTGGTACAGCGCTTCTCGGCCCTGGAAACGGGAATGCATGCCGCGATCCGGGCAGGCGACCGCTCGACCCTGGAACGAACCCTGGACGAGCAGTTCGAAATGCAGGTCACGGCAGCGCAAGCCGACGTCGTCGCACGCGACGCCTGGATCGTCCGGGCGCTGGCCGAGCCCGGCGCCTACGCCGGCAACATCGGCGGCTTCGCCGTTCGCGACTACGGCGACATCGTCCTCGTCAGCTTCGACTGGCAAGTCCATTCGCCCGGGAAAAAACATGGCGGAAAGACGCTGTTCGTCACCGACAGCTGGCGACGCCATGGCGATGGCTGGCGGCTGGCGCTGCGCATCGTGGGACCGGCGAAAGAACCGGATGCCGTGATTCCGGGGTGGCAGGAAGGCAGTTTCGTAGACAAGCGATACTGAGGCGACCCGCGGGCGCTACGGCAAGCAGGCCGCTCCCTGGCTTCGGGCTGTTTCTGATTTGGGGCAGCCGAGGGATATTCGTCGCCAGATAAAGCCGCCTTAAACGGCCCTGCTCCAAACAATGAAACATCCGGAGTGTCAGCCGCAACGGGCCGTTTCGTTTGCCGCGATGTCAATCTTCAGCGCCTGGCAGAAGCGGCGAGCGCAGCGAGTCCGCTATTTGCCGGAATTAGGCTGGATCAGCAACGGGACTATCGGCTGGGTGCCGGACGACGACACCACCAGGCCCAACCGAACAATGTGAGCACGAAGATGGGGTAAGCCAGAAACGGCAAAGGCTCGGAAAGTGGCGTTAGGTTGCGACCGGCAAACACCTGCAGTGCGGTGAGCGCGAACAGCAGTGCTGCGAGGCCGCCCAGGACGCGCACAGGCAGAGGCATGACTTTGGCGACACTGACGAGAGCGAGAGCCGCGGCCCAGAGCGCTGCACCGGCGGCAAAGAGCGGGCTACTCGCCTGAAGTGACATGGCGGACCCCGAAAGCACCAAGGTTTGGCCGGCGATGAAAACCAAGAATCCAGCCGCAGCGAACTGGTAGTCCCTGCGCATGCAGTAAACCGCCAGCAAAGCCGCCGCGACGATGAGGGCGGTGCCATCGATGCCCCAGGCCAGCCCGCGCAAGGAATCGGACGGAGCGAAACTGCCGGCCAGGCCGAGAAGTGCCCCGATAACGAGACAAACGGGTGCGACCGTGGATGGACGTTCGATTGACAAGGGTTTCTCCCTACGAGCAAGTCTGCGTGATGTCGCCTAACGCAATGTCGGGTGCAAGTTGGCATCAGTATAGCGGCGAATCTGAGCCTGCAAGCCATTGTGCTTCTGTGCATGCATGGCTTTGTGTACAAATGGGGATACAAATTGCACCGCTCAAGGTTTGTGATTTAACAAATCTGAAGATGGCAAAGCCGGCAGAGAAGAAGTACCCAACGACGAACCGGTCCCCTCGGGACGACAAATCTGCCGACAGGCCCTAGTATCCTGCGGCCAGCTGTAGGGTGCGCTGTGGATTAGGTGCGCTAACCCATTGTTTTTTATTTTGGCGGTTCCGGTGAGATTCGAACTCACGATGGGTTTCCCCACGCCGGTTTTCACTTTTTGTTTTTCATGGCCAAGACTCAGGGTGTCGGCTAAAATTTGGCAATACTTGAATTTACCCATATTGGGGAATAAAATCCCCAATATGGGTACAAATAAGCAGCCAGCCATCTCCCTTGCCGATGCCCTTTTTTCAAAAGGACAACAGCGCGTACTTGGGGTGTTCTTCTCAAATCCTGAGCGTGATTTCTACGCCAGTGAGATTGCCGAGCGTAAGCAGACGGGGCGAGGTGCACTGCAGCGAGAACTTGACCGTCTGACGCAGTCAGGCTTGGTCACCGTGACCCTTCGCGGCCGTCAAAAGCTCTATCGTGTGAATCCGGATTCGCCGATCTTTGCTGAATTGCGCAGCATCGTGCAGAAGACTATCGGCGTGGTCGAAGTCATCAAAACGGCATTGTTTCCGCATGCCGATCAGATTTTCAATGCCTTCATCTATGGATCGGTGGCCAAAGGCACCGACACGGCGGTGAGCGACGTGGACCTGATGGTGATCTCCGACCAGCTCAGTTACAGCGAACTTTATGAAATCCTGTCAGAAGCTGAGCGGACAGTGGGGCGTAAAATCAACCCGACACTCTATTCGCCATCAGAGTTTCGCGCCAAGCTTGCCGATAACAACCATTTTTTGAAGCGAGTGATGGAACAATCGATGGTGATGGTTTTGGGCAAACGCGATGACCTCGACTGAACAATTGCAAAACTTGGTGGCAATTCGCAAGTTGAAACCGGAGCCCCCGGATCTCCGTGAATTCAATGGGCTACTGTTGACTGCAAAGCGCATGATTCCCGACGCCGAGCTTGTGCAGCTGAGTCCGCATTCCAGGTTTCAGCTTGCGTACGATGCCGCCCACTCGCTGGCTCTGGCCGCTCTGCGTTGGCACGGGTACCGAGCTTCGGATCGCTACATCGTATTTCAGACGCTGCCTCATACCTTGAACTTCCCTCAGGGAAAATGGCGCTTGCTCGACAATTGCCACCAGAAGCGCAACGTCGCCCTTTACGAAGGCGCTTTTCAGGAAGACAAACGGCTGATCAGCGAATTGATTGCAGTCACCAAGGACCTTCTCGCGGCAGTCGAAAAACTACCCCCCATTTCCGAGTCCTCGTGATCAAGCGCAACTGCTTCTTGAGAATGAGCGTGGCGCGTGAATCAGCATGCAACTACTAATTGCATTCAACTGACTGCACATGGGATCGCCTGACCATAACAAACACAAGGCGCTACGCGCTGAAAACGACCGCCTGATTTCGCTGTTGGAATCACACGGTATCGAATGGCGTTTGCCACCTCCGCCAGCAAACCCCGGCTTCTTCATAGGGGGCACTCAAGCGACTTCAACGACAGAAAGGAGCAATCAGCTAACAGGCCGTAGCGTGGCTTTTATCGGGGCTTGGCACACCTGTGTCACAGTGAGCGCCCTTTTTGAACCTTTATCGGCTGTGCAAACTTATCGTATGCCAACCACGCAATTTCCAAGAACCCTTGCAGCACAAGGTTTTCTGGCGGGTCCGGTGAGATTCGAACTCACGATGGGTTTCCCCACGCCGGTTTTCAAGACCGGTGCATTCAACCGCTCTGCCACAGACCCGATGGGCGCGCATCATAACATAATCGCTACCGGCATCGACGCGCCGCGCCGGGATCAATATTTGAAACTTCCGCCACAGTCCGTTAGTCTTACGTATGTTTCAACCACACAAGGGAAATTGACAGATGAATACCAATTTCGAGATATCGAACCAGGGCGCCTCCGGACTCGCGTTCCAGCAGAACCGGGTTCTCCGCAATACCTACATGCTGCTCGGCCTGTCCATGGTGCCGACAGTCATCGGCGCGCTGCTCGGCATCCAGATGGGATTCAGCTTCATGGCTGGTAGCCCGCTGATGTCATTCCTGCTCTTCATGGGCATTGCCTTTGGCTTCATGTGGGGCATCGAGAAGAACAAGAACAACGGCCTGGGCGTCGCCCTGCTGCTCGGCTTCACCTTCTTCATGGGTCTCATGCTGTCCCGCATCCTGCAGGTCGCGCTGGGTTTTTCCAACGGTGGCTCGATGATCGCCATGGCGGCCGGCGGCACCGGCGCCGTCTTTCTCACCATGTCCAGCATCGCCGCCGTCAGCAAGCGTGACTTCAGCGGCATGGGCAAATTCCTGTTCGTCGGCATGATCCTCGTTCTGCTCGCCGCCGTCGCCAACATCTTCTTCCAGATTCCCGCCCTGTCGCTGACCATTGCGGTCGCGGTGGTCGGCATCTTCTCGGCCTACATCCTCTACGACATCAGCCGTATCGTCCAGGGCGGCGAAACCAATTACGTCAGCGCCACCCTCGCGGTATACCTCGACGTTTACAACGTCTTCGTCGGCCTCTTGCAGTTGATCATGGCCCTGACCGGCGAACGCGACTAAAGCGCACGCCCCTGGCGAGAAAGGCGGCTGCGGACGCCTTTTTTCCATAAACCGGCTCAGGTCCGCTCAAAGACGGCAATCGACTCGACGTGCGCCGTGTGCGGGAACATATTGACGACGCCGGCCGAGACGAAACGATAGCCTTTCTCGGCGACCAGCACCGCCGCATCGCGGGCCAGCGTTCCCGGGTTGCAGGAAACATAGACGATGCGACGCGGGCCGTCGCCGCCGAGCGACCTGACCAGTTCGAGCGCCCCCTCGCGCGGCGGATCGATCAGCATCTTGTCGAAATGCCCGATACGGCGCAGGGAGCGCTCCGTGCATTCGAACAGGTTGGCGACATCGAACTCGACGCGATCTGCCAGCCCGTTCGCCGCGGCGCTCTCGCCCCCGCGCCGGACGAGGGCCGCGCTGCCTTCCAGGCCGAGCACCCGGGCGCCGGAGCGGGCGATCGGCAAGGTGAAATTGCCCAGTCCGCAAAACATGTCGGCAATCCGCTCGCCCGGTTGCGGGTCGAGCAGGCGCAAGGCGCGGCGGACCAGCACGCGATTGACCGCATGGTTGACCTGGGTGAAGTCGGTAGGCTTGAAATCCAGTTCGAGACCGAACTCCGGCAGGGTGTATGACAGGCGCGGCCCGGGCTGCGGATGAAAGCGGAAAACCGTATCCGGACCCTTGGGCTGCAGGTAGAAAACGATGTCCTGCCGGTCGGCGAATTCCCGCAGCAATTGTTCGTCGGCTGCGGTCAATGGCGCCAGGATGCGGAGGAGCAGCGCCGTACACCGTTCGCCGACGGCCACCTCGACCTCGCGCATCTGCCCGGCCACCGACAGCATCCGGAACAGTTCGCGCATCGGCAGCAGGAGCGCCGAGACATGGGGCGGCAGAACCAGGCAGCCACGGATATCGGCGATATAGCTGCTGCGCCATTCGTGAAAGCCGATCAGCACCTCGCCATTTTTGGCGATCTGGCGAACGGCCAGGCGGGCGCGGTGGCGATAGCCCCAGGCTTCGCCCTGGATCGGCGGCAATATCGTTTCCGGACGAATGCGGCCGATGTGCCACAGGCTGTCTTCCAGGACCCGCTGCTTGGCCGCCAGTTGCGCCGACGGGTCCATGTGCTGCATGGCGCAGCCGCCGCAAACGCCAAAATGCGGGCAGCACGGCTCGACCCGGGCATTTGACGGCTTGACGACGCGCACCAGATGCGCCAGTTCGAATTTCGGCTTCCGTCGAAAACTGGCGTATTCGACCGTTTCACCCGGCAGGGCGCCATCGACGAAAACGGCCTTCCCTTCCTGGCGGGCAATGCCCCGCGCCTCATGGTCCAGCGATTCGATGATCCCGATGGGCACGGTCGACTCCGAAAAAGCGCAAATTCTATCAATCCTCGGACCATGGAGGGCGACCGGCACTGTCCAAATATTCGAAAATCCGCAAAAACCCTCCTTCGGACCGGCCCTGATCGGGAAAGCGAAACAGGCCGAAACCCTCGATGGAGCGGTGAGTCTCCTCTGGGGAAAGCGCTATGCCCGGAGAGCGGCTTTCAGCAGCAGCCAGCTGGCCGTGGCCAGGATCATCCAGGCAAATGCATTCCTCATCGTTCGCTCCGGCAGTCGGTGCGCCAGGGCGACGCCCGCTGAAACGGTAGCCAGGCCGCCCAATGCCAAAGGCAGGCCGACCGCCCAGTCCACGTGCCGGGCGCCGCCGTAACTGATCAGCGCAACGATGGCGGCAGGGGTGACCAGCGCCAGGGAGAGGCTTTGGGCAACGGTTTGCCGTTGGCCGAAGCCGGCGGTAAAGATGGGCGTTGCCACCAGTCCGCCGCCGACGCCCAGCAGCCCCATGCAGGCGCCGCCCAGGATGCCGACCATGGGCATCCAGCGCAGGCTGCAACGCCCCGACCCGGCTTCCGCCCCCGGCTGCCGCGAGCGAATCAGCATGCGCCCGGCCAGAAGGACAAGAAAAATACTGAACACAGTGCGCAACAGGCCCGGATTCAAGCCGGTGGCCAGGCCGGCGACCAGCCAGGTCGTCGCCGAGGCGAGAATGCCGATAGGCAGGGCCGTGCGCCAGGAGATCGGGTGGCGGCGGTTGTAGCGCCACCATCCGACAAGCAGGATGGGCACCATCATGGCCAGCGAGGTGCCCTGGGCCATGGCTTGCTCCATTCCGCAAACGATTCCCAGAAAGGGGATGGCGATAATCCCGCCGCCGATGCCGAACAGGCCGCCGAAGAATCCCAGGGCGGCGCCCAGGGCAAGCATGCTCAGAAGCCCGGTGATATCCGGCATATCGATCATTTCGAATCGATGGATGGCGACTGGAGAAGCAGTGCCTGGGCAACCGCCGCCCCCGACTCGGCGGTGCTGGCCGAGCCGCCCATGTCCGGCGTTCGCGGGCCGTTGACCAGCACCGCCTCGATGGCTTGCAGTATCGCGTCGTGAGCCGCCTTGTACTTGGCATCGCCATTGCCGAGGAAGTCGAGCATCATGGCCCCCGACCAGATCATGGCGATCGGATTGGCAACGCCCTGGCCGTAGATATCCGGCGCCGAACCGTGGACCGGTTCGAACAGGGACGGGAATGTGCGGGCCGGATTGAGGTTGGCCGACGGTGCGATGCCGATCGTGCCGGTGCAGGCCGGGCCGAGGTCGGACAGGATGTCGCCGAAGAGGTTGGAGGCGACGACCACGTCGAAGCGCTCGGGACTCAGTACGAAACGGGCGGTCAGGATGTCGATGTGGTATTTGTCCCAGCGGACCTCGGGATAGTCTTTGCCCATGATTTCGACCCGCTCGTCCCAGTAGGGCATGCTGATGGCGATGCCGTTCGACTTGGTGGCCGAGGTCAGGTGTTTTTTCGGCCGCGACCGGGCCAGGTCGAAGGCGAATTTGAGGATACGGTCCACCCCCTTGCGGGTGAAAATCGACTCCTGCAGGACGGTTTCGCGCTCCGTACCCTCGAACAGCCGCCCACCGACCGAGGAGTACTCGCCTTCGGTATTTTCCCGGACGACGAAGAAATCGATGTCGCCCACCTGCCGATTGGCCAGCGGACAGGGTACGCCGGGCATCAGGCGCACCGGGCGCAGATTGACGTACTGGTCGAAATCGCGCCGGAACTTGATCAGCGAACCCCACAGCGAAACATGGTCGGGAACCGTGGCCGGCCAGCCGACCGCCCCGAAGTAGATGGCATCGAAATCCTTGAGTTGCGCGAACCAGTCGTCCGGCATCATCTGGCCGTGTTGCAGGTAATAGTCGCAGTTGGCCCAGTCGAAGGTGGTGAATTCCAGATCGATGGCAAATTTTTGGGCCGCCGCCTCAAGGATGCGCAATCCTTCGGGCATGACCTCCCGGCCGATGCCGTCGCCGGCGATTACCGCTATCTTGTGCCGCATGTCGTTTTCCTCTGCGATGGACCGATTTCTGGTCCGGCCAGCTTAGCGTTGAAGAAAATATTTACAATCGACACAAATGTGAATTCCGTGGACACGAATCGTGAACATAAAACCCCAGCTCGACGATCTCCGCCTGCTCTGCGTCGTCGCGCGCAACCGCAGCTTTGCCGAGACCGCGAGGGAACTCGGCATTTCCAAGGCGGTCGTCAGCAAGCGGATCGCCCTCCTTGAAACGGCCGTCCAGGCAAGGCTGTTTCATCGGACAACGCGTAATGTATCGTTGACGGCACAGGGCGAGATCGTCCTTCAATGGGCGCAGCGCATCATCGAGGATGTCGACCTGATGGGCGAGGCGATTTCCCGGGAGAAGGCGGCGCCCAGCGGACTCTTGCGCATCTGCAGCAGCACCGGTTTCGGGCGCAGCCGCCTGGCGCCGGCCCTGTCGGAACTGGCCCGGCGCCATCCGCAGCTCGAAATCCAGGTCGAGTTGTTCGACCGTCCGGTCGATCTGGTCGACGAAAGTTTCCAGCTCGACATCCGGATCGGCCAGGTGCGCGAGGGGAATGTCATCAAACGCCGGATCGCCCGGAATCGACGGGTGCTGTGCGCCTCGCCGGCCTATCTCGCGCGTTGCGGGATGCCGCAATCGCTGGACGATCTGCAGACCCATCACTGCATACCGATCCGCGAACGCGACCAGGATTTCGGGCGCTGGGAACTGGCCGGGCCGGACGGGCCGGTCGCCATCAAGGTAAGCGGTCCGCTTTCCGCCAACAATGGCGAAATCGTCCGCCAATGGGCGATTGACGGCCACGGCATCATCCTGCGATCGACCTGGGACATCTGTCGCGAGATCGAGGCCGGGATACTGATGCCTGTCCTCCCTGCCTATTTTCAACAGGCCGATGTCTGGGCCGTCTATCCCTCCCGGCTGTCGGTCTCGGCGAAGCTCAAGGTTTGCGTCGAATTTCTCGAACGATGGTTCGCGCAGACCGGAATGAACGAGCACTCCTAGTGTAGTGTTGCACTCTTGATGGCACAGTTAAAACTGACGGATTTTTGGTCAGGGCAAGGCGCAAAGCACAGCGATACCCAGTGGTATCGCGAGGATTTGCAACGCCGCCATGGCCGAAAAGACGAGGTTTTAAGTGCCGGAGAGCATGCAACACTACACTAGCGTAGTGTTGCCGGCGGCCGAAAAAGGGGAATCGTTCCGGATCGGCCCGTCCCCGAGCCAGCTTACCTCGGGGCGGAGTTTCGACCCTCTCGGCACGGCAAGAAACTTCAGGCAGGCAGCGCCTTAAAAACAAAGCCAAGTGCGCCACAAGCGGTGATGACGTGAATAACATTGCGCCGGTAGCGAAAAAGCGCGAGTGAGGCAAGCAGGAGGATGGCAGCCGAAACCCAGTCGAAGGCGCCGCCGGAACCCTTCGGCCACAGGACGTGATAGCCGAAAAACAGGGCCAGGTTGAGGATGACGCCGACCACCGCGGCGGTGATGGCGGTCAGTGGTGCGGTGAATTTCAAGTCGTTGTGCGTGCTTTCAATCAAGGGGCCGCCGCTCAGTATGAAAAGAAAGGATGGCAGGAAAGTGAACCAGGTAACCAGGACGGCAGCTGCCGTACCGGCCAGGAACAGGTTGTCCGGACCGAACACGGCCTTGACATAGGCGCCGACGAAACCGACGAAGGCGACGACCATGATGAGCGGATCGGGTGTCGTTTCACCCAGCGCCAAACCGTCTATCATCTGGAGCGGGGTCAACCAGCCATAGGCGGTGACGGCCCCCTGATAGACATAGGGAAGCACGGCATAGGCGCCGCCAAAGGTGAGCAAGGCCGCCTTGGTGAAAAACCAGCCCATCCCGGTCAGGGAGTGCTCCCAGCCGAAAGCCGCCGTCAGTGCTGCCATGGGGCTCAGCCAGAGCAAGATCCCGGCGACCAGGACCTTCAACAGGCTCCGGCCACTGAACAAGGCATGGGAAGGCGTCGGCGTATCGTCGTCGATCAGCGCCCGGCCGAAGGACTTGCTCGCCGGGCCATGGCCTCCACCCACCTTGAACGTCTCCGGGACAAGGCGCCCGCCAAGGTAACCGACAAGTGCTGCCGCCGCCACGATCGCCGGGAAGGGCATATCGAAGGCGAAGATGGCGACCAGCGAAGCAGTTGCAATAGCCCACAGCGTGGGGTTCCTCAAGGTCCGTGAGCCGATGCGATGGGCCGCATGCAGCACGATGGCGGTAACGGCCGGCTTGATGCCATAGAACAGGCCTGCGACCAGGGGCGTACTACCGAAAGCGACGTATATCCAGGAAAGCGAGATCAGGATGAACAAGGATGGCAAGACAAAGAGGCCGCCGGCCACGATACCTCCCCATGTCCGGTGCATCAACCAACCGATATTGGTCGCCAGTTGCTGCGCTTCCGGCCCGGGCAGAAGCATGCAGAAATTCAGCGCATGCAGGAAGCGTCGCTCGGAAATCCAGCATCGGTTCTCGAGCACTCCCTGGTGCATGACGGCGATCTGCCCGGCCGGTCCGCCGAAGCTGATGAAGCCGAGTTCCAGCCAGAAAGCGAAGGCCTCACGGAAACTGACCCGGGGAGGTGTCATATCGGGATTGTCCGTACTCGTCGAAATGACCGGCTGCATGATCCTTCCTTTTAAATTTAGCCGGAAAGCCATCGAAGCGATTGCCTGCCGCGAGTAATAGCCGCATTCTCCACCGGAAGGCGGGTGACCGGTGCAATTCCCGTGACCGGAGAGTTACTCTACAGGTCGGGAAAGTAAAAAACACCGTTTGTTTGGGAGGCCGGGTTTCATGAAACAATCGAGCCCCGGGAAAGATGAGCCTGATGACGCCACACTTGTTTAATCCGGGCATCGCCGCCGCACTCGGCGCGGCGCTGCTCTTCGGGGCCGGCACCCCGCTGGCGAAGATGCTCCTGCACGATGTCGCCCCCTGGTTGCTGGCCGGACTCTTCTACCTGGGCTCGGGCATAGGCCTGGGCCTTTGGCGCCTACTGACGCGTGCGGCACCGGTGCGACTGCAGGCCATGGAAGCAGGCTGGTTGGCCGGCGCCATCCTGTTCGGTGGCGTGCTCGGCCCGGTTTTGCTGATGTTCGGCCTGGCAGGCATGCCGGCCTCGGGCGCGGCCTTGCTGCTCAACGCCGAAGGCGTTTTGACGGCCCTGCTCGCCTGGGCGGTATTCAAGGAGAACATCGACCGCCGCATCGCCTTCGGCATGGCCGCCATCGCGGCCGGTGCCTTGCTCCTCAGTTGGCCCGACGAGGCGCGTTTCAGCGGCGGCTTGCCCGCCCTCGCCATTCTCGGCGCTTGCCTGGCATGGAGCATAGACAACAACCTGACACGCAAGGTCTCGCTCGCCGACGCGACCTGGATTGCCGCGGTGAAGGGGTTGGCCGCCGGCAGCGTCAATCTGATCCTGGCCTTCGCTCTGGGCAGCCGACTGCCGGACGGAGCCACCACGGCGGCGGCCATGGCCGTCGGCCTTCTCGCCTACGGGGTGAGCCTGGTCCTGTTTGTCGTCGGCATGCGGCATCTGGGCACCGCCCGGTCCGGCGCCTATTTCTCGGTTGCGCCTTTTTTTGGCGCCAGCCTCGCCCTCTTCGCCGGAGAACCCCTGACCATTCGCCTAGGCGTGGCCGGCGGTTTGATGGCCATCGGTATCTGGCTGCACCTGACGGAGCGGCACGAGCACCCGCATAGCCACGAGGCGATGGAACACAAGCACGAACACAGCCATGACGAACATCACCGGCATGGGCACGATTTTCCGGTAGTACCGGGACTCAAACACACGCACTGGCACCGGCACGCCCCCCAAAGCCATAGCCACCCCCATTTTCCCGACGCCCACCACCGCGGACATAGTCACTGATGTCGGATGACAGGGCATGGGCTAGACGATGATATTGCTGCCCAGACGCGCCAGGAGCCGGAAGAGTTCGGCCCGAATCAAAGGCTTTGCCAGGTAATCGTCCATACCGGCGAGCAGACAGCGCTCGCGGTCGCCGGCAACGGCGTCGGCGGTCAGTGCCACGATCGGCAAATGTCGGCCGCTATGAATTTCGCCTGCCCGTATGCGCCGGGTCGTTTCGATACCGTCCAGCACCGGCATCTTCAGATCCATGAACACCACGTCAACATGACGGGCCGCCAATTGCTCAAGGGCCTCCTGTCCATTGCCGGCAACCACGGTTCGATGGCCGGCCTTCTTGAGAATGGCGCACATCAGGCGCAAATTGACTGCGTTGTCGTCAACCACGAGTATGTCGAGGGCACGCGTTGTCGCCTGGACCAGGCCGCTCTCGCCTTCTGCCGCCCTTGTTGCGCGGGGCGGGTCGGAAAGGAAATCGAAGGTGAAAGTGCTACCTTCGCCGGGCACGCTCTCGACCCGTAGCGCCCCCCCCATGCAGGCGACCAACCGGCGAGAAATGGCAAGGCCGAGGCCGGTACCACCAAAATGGCGGGTGACCGAACTGTCTGCCTGGACGAAAGCATCGAAGATGCTGCCGATCTGTTCGGGCGGGATGCCGATACCGGTATCGGCGACCGCCACCTGCAGGCGAAGCCGCTCGTCCGGCAAGTGCTCGACCTGACTGACCATGATCCGGATACGGCCCGAGGCGGTGAACTTGATGGCATTGCCGAGCAAATTGTTGATTATCTGCCCGAGGCGAACCGGGTCGCCACAAATTTCGACGGGCACGTCGTCGGCCAACGAAACCTCGATTTCCAGTTGCTTGGCCTTGGCCGCAGGCGATTGCGCTGCAACCAGGCCGTCGATCATCTTGCCGAGAACGAAGGGGATGCTTTCCAACGCCATCCGGCCGGCCTCTATTTTCGAAAAATCGAGAATATCGTCGATGATGGTGAGCAGCGCATGGGCCGAATCCTTGACGATGCTCAGGCACTCCCGCTGCTCTTCGGAAATCTGCGTATCGAGCACGACCTCGGTCATGCCCAGGATGCCGTTCATCGGGGTACGGATCTCGTGACTCATACTGGAGAGAAAATCGCTCTTGGCGCGATTGGCGTTTTCGGCCTTTTCCTTGGCCAGGTAAAGCTCGGTAATATCGACGCGAAAACCGACCCGGAGGCCATCCGGCGTCAGCCGCTCGATGATTCGCAGCCAGCGCCCTTCGTCGGTTTTCTGAATCAGGCTGGCATTGCCGACCCGGTGCGCTTCGAGCCGTTCCGCGACCCATGCCTCGACCCGCCCGCCAGCTTCCGGATACTGGCCGCGCTGCGCCCCGGCGCGGATGATGTCCTCGAAGCGATTGCCGGGTACCAGCATGTCGGCGGTGGTCCGGTAATACTTGCGGCACTCGTCGTTGCAATAGAGCAGCCGGTCATCCTGATCATAGATGACGAAGGCTTCGCCGATGGCATCGATCGCCGACCAGAGCATGGCCCTGCTGTCGCGCAACTGCCTGGCCATTTCCTCGCTGACGACGCGACTCCGGTATTGCAGCCCGATCAGCAGGCAGAGAATTGCGCTGAACAGGCCGGCCAGCGCCATGACGACCGAGCGGTGGGCAAAATAAGGGGCGAGCGCAATATTCTCGGCATGCCCGACGACAAAACTCAGGCCGTACTCCGGCAAGTGGTAATAACCGAAGATCCGCTCGACTCCATCATTTTGCATTGCTCGCGCGTAACGGTCGGCGAGGGGTGAATCCACGGCCTGAAAACGGGGGCCGGAGATGGGTTTGGCCAGCGGGGATTCGTCAACTGGGTAACGGGCAAGGATATCCCCGTCGGCATTGATCATCGAATAGGAATCACCCGACTCCAGCAGCACCTGCGCGCTGAAATCGCTGAAGCTGGCCGGGCTGACCGAAATGACGATAATACCGGCAAAGCGACTGCCTTCAAGAAGCGGGCGCGAGAACTGGATAGACCATTTGCCGGACACCTTGCCCTTGAGCGGTTTGCTGATATAGAGCTGATCGCCACCATTGGCTTCCCGATGGGTGCGAAAATGATCGCGCTCGCCGAGGTAGGGCCGCTCACTGATCGGAGCCAGATTGCTATACACGAGGTAGCCGTCGGCAGCGATCACCGATACCTGAAAAACCACATCCGAGGTGTAGGCCTGGCGACGTCTGACGATATCGGAAAAATTGGCAGGACCAGTCTTCCAGTGCGTGCGCAGGTCGAGTGCGATTTCGTTGATGCGCTTGACGGTTGACAAGGCATTCTCGGCGAATACCCGGGCCTGAAAGGAGGCCTCCTGTTGGATTTCCCGTTGTGCCGCAGCCCGGCTCCGATAAAGTTCGTAAGTGGCAATACCCCAGATGATCGCCAATCCGAGAAACAGTGAAATGCCGGAACGAAGGAAAAGCGGCCAGGCCGCCAGCCGTATCATGGCCTCGAAACCAGATCGCCGACAGTCTGCCGGGCAGGCGAAATCCAGTCGATCACAACAAGGCGCTCCCTCGAACAATTCTATCCAATTATCACACAATGCATTGACAAAAATGTCATAATATATATATATAGTAAAAATATGGCTCTGGCACAAACCCAGCTGCTGATTTAATCAATTGGAAGTGATCGAAATATTGAGATGATGTCACTGTCGATGCTGATAATTTTCAATCGTCTATCATGTATCTTTACGCGAGCGAGGGATGAATACCAAGACAGCAACCATTCTTGTCGTTGACGATGAGGCCAACAACCGAAATGTCGTGGCCGCCCAGCTGAAAAGCGAAGGCTATGCCATCATCTCCGCCGCCTCAGGGGAAGAAGCGCTTCGCCTGGTCGACAAACAGTTGCCGGACTTGATTCTTCTCGACGTCATGATGCCCGGCATCAGCGGTTTCGATGTCGCCGAAATCCTCAAATGCGAGGAGCGCACCAGCGCAATCCCGATCATCATGCTGACCGCTCTTGGCGACAGCAACGCAAGGCTTTCTGCGCTGAATTTCGGCGCCGAGGAGTTCCTGACCAAACCGGTCGCCAAGGCAGAATTGCTCGCCCGTATCCGGAACCTTCTCAAGCTCAAGCACCACCACGACCGCCTGTCCCAAGACAAGCACCTGCTCGAGGATAAGGTAACCGAGCAGACAGAGGAACTGAAGGCCGCCACGCAGCAACTGGGCGAAGCGCAATACAGGTTACTGCAATCCGAAAAACTTGCCGCCCTGGGTCAGTTGGCAGCCGGTGTCGCCCACGAAATCAACAATCCGATC
>JAJXVG010000027.1 GCA_021782315.1 Pseudomonadota bacterium
ATCAAGGCATTATTATCTCATTTTCGGCAAATCCACGCCCTTAAAATTGCCAAATTAATCCATTAAATCATCGGCTTGAAAGTTATTCAGGACGGACGAGTTAGTGGACACCGGTAGCGATGCAATTGCGCATAGGCTCGACCTGTACGGGAGTTCGCCAAGGAGGGGCGACTCTTTTTGGACCTTCGAGATTCAGACCCCTGACCGGCGGCTTTGGATCAGATTGCAAATCTCCGAAGATGTCTGGTCAATACCTGGTCAGAGCTAGCCACTGATCTACAAACGCTCTTGCATCAGCCAACAACCAATCAAAATCTGTCGCGAATCCAGCGGCGTCCGCAAGGAAATCCACTTCTCCCCCAACAAGAGGATTCGGACGCCGGGCGCGCTGAGACATGCGGCATAAAACATCTGCTATCCCGTCCAGTTCAGCATAGCTCTGCAACCAATTTTCCTGTGCCATCAAGCGCATCGCAGAACGGGCGGACTCAGGCAGTTCGTCCAGGCGCGCATCTATCTGACGATAGACCGACTGGCAATACAACGGGAGATTCTCCGAATGAAATTGCGCCCAATCGCGCGCCAGCACATGATCGTAAAAAATATCCACCAGTACGCCTGCATATCGCCGACGCGCTTGCGATATCCGCGATCGACTACAACGAAAAGCAGGATGAGATTCAACAAATCCGTCGATTGCACGGTGCAACGCGACCCCTTGGGTCAAGTCCGTTGGCAAGCAACCGGGTAGGGTCCCTTTGATCCAGTCCCCTATAACGCCTCCGACCATCAAGGCTGGGGTTCTTTCAGCAAGAACCGCATGTGCCAGGAAATTCATCTGATCACTTTCACAAACTTTTGCGCCCGATCTTTACCGTTCAGAAAGGCGATGATTAATCGATTGATTGGAACGAGGCTGTCGTCCAGGAGTATTTGGTCGGCCCTGCAAAATCGCCGAGAAATTAAAATGATTGTCATGGAAGCCAGAGAAAAATTGAAGGGCGTTGTGATGGCTACCGCCGATTTTTCCGCGCC
Organism: Pseudomonadota bacterium; assembly: GCA_021782315.1. Classification (GTDB taxonomy): domain Bacteria; phylum Pseudomonadota; class Gammaproteobacteria; order Burkholderiales; family Rhodocyclaceae; genus Azonexus. Next base: position 1,036 of record JAJXVG010000027.1, read on the forward strand.
CGACTTGATTAAATGATTGACCTGCGCCACCCATTGGCGGGCTGGTCGAATGCCGTGGAGCCGGGTCGAAGCTGCTTTGCCCCCTGGATCGCCACGGGCGTGCTGAACGCCGTCCGCTACCGGTCAGTCATGAAACCTTAATTTGACTCGCATCTATATTTCTATAAACTTGGAAATATGGAAACTTTAACCGCCGCCGAAATCCTCGCCGCTCTGGGACACGAGTCGCGTCTTGCCATCTTTCGCCTGCTTGTGGAGGCTGGCCCTGATGGAGTCAATGCTTCAGCTATCGGCGAGCAATTGGGCATACCCAGCGCAACACTGTCCTTCCATCTCTCGCACCTCAGCCGCGTTGGCCTTATCAAAGGCGAGCGGGAAAGCCGTTTCATCCACTACTCGGCCGAATACGGGACGATGGACGATTTGATTGCGTTTTTGACCAACAACTGTTGCCAGGGCAAACCCTGCCTGCCCAAGTTGGCCACCTGCGATACCACCGCAAAGCGCCGAGCCAAGACAGCCAACCCGTGAAGGAATCTCGCCATGAGCGAGCGCATCTTCAAGCACCTGTTTCTCTGCGCAGGCAACCCTGCCCGCAGCATTCTTGCGAAATAACCACGGAATACATGATGAGCAACCTGAAAACCGTCCTCGTCCTCTGCACGGGAAATTCCTGCCGCTCCCAGATGGGCGAGGCCATCCTCAATCACGATTTGGCCGGCCTGGTGCGCGGCATTTCGGCCGGTACGCTGCCTCAACCCAAGGTTGCCGATGGTGCCATTGAAGCCTTGAACCTCGCCGGCTTGCCGACCGAGGGTCTGTATCCCAAGACCGTCGAAGCGGTGATGGACCAGGAGATCGACCTGGTGGTCAGCGTTTGCGACAACGCCAGGGAAAGCTGCCCGATCTTCCCGCGTCCGGTGAAGCGCATCCACGTCGGTTTTCACGATCCCCATGGCGAGCCGTTGGCCAGCTTCCTGGCCGTCCGCGACGACATTCGCGCCCGCCTGGTGCCGGCCGTCCGCGAAGCCCTGGGCCTGTAAGGAGTCGCCATGTCTGTTGTGCAATGTGAAGTAAGGGCCAAGGCCGCTGCCGGCGCCCCGATGAGTGTCTTCGAGCGCTTTCTGACCGTCTGGGTATTTCTCTGTATCGTCGCTGGCATCGCGGCCGGCCAGATGGCCCCGGGCCTGTTCCAGGCCATCGGCCGCCTCGAGGTCGCCCAGGTCAATCTGCCGGTCGGCCTGCTCATCTGGGTGATGATTATCCCGATGCTAGTCAAAGTCGATTTCGGCGCCCTGCATGAGGTCAAGCAGCACGTCCGGGGCATCGGCGTCACGCTCTTCGTGAACTGGCTGGTGAAACCGTTCTCCATGGCTTTTCTCGGTTGGTTCTTCATTCGTAACCTGTTTGCCCCGATGCTGCCGGCCGACCAGCTGGACAGCTACATCGCCGGTCTCATCCTGCTGGCCGCCGCGCCCTGCACGGCGATGGTCTTCGTCTGGAGCCGCCTGTCCAACGGCGACCCGCTGTTCACCCTGTCCCAGGTGGCCTTGAACGATTCCATCATGGTTGTCGCCTTCGCGCCGCTGGTCGCCTTCCTGCTGGGCATTTCGGCCATTACCGTGCCTTGGGCGACGCTATTGACCTCGGTGCTCCTCTACATCGTCATTCCGGTGATGCTCGCCCAGTTGTGGCGCAAATCGCTGCTGGCCAAGGGGCAAGCCAGCTTCGATGCGACCATGGAGAAAATCGGCCCGTGGTCCATCGCGGCGCTGCTGGTCACGCTGGTGCTGCTCTTCGCCTTCCAGGGTGAAGCCATTCTCAAGCAACCGCTGGTCATCGCCTTGCTGGCTGTACCCATCCTGATTCAGGTTTTCTTCAATTCAGCCTTGGCCTACTGGCTGAATCGGGCGGTCGGGGAGAAGCACAATATTGCTTGCCCGTCGGCGCTCATCGGTGCCTCGAATTTCTTCGAACTGGCCGTTGCTGCCGCCATCAGTCTCTTTGGCTTTGAGTCGGGCGCGGCATTGGCCACCGTGGTTGGCGTCCTCATCGAGGTGCCGGTCATGTTGCTGGTGGTGAAGCTCGTCAATGCATCCAAGGGCTGGTACGAAGCCCGTTAATCCCAGGAGAAAATCATGAAAAAACTTGAAGTGTTCGACCCTGCCATGTGCTGTTCCACGGGTGTTTGTGGCGTCGATGTCGACCCGGTGCTGGCCCAGTTCGCCGCCGACCTGAAATGGGTCGAGGAGCACGGCATCGCTGTCGAGCGCCACAACCTCGGTCTGGAACCGCAGGCCTTCGCGGCCAATCCTGCCGTGCTCAAAGAGATGGAAGCCGGCATGGAGCGTCTGCCCATCCTCGCCGTCGATGGTCATATCGTTGTGACCGGGATGTACCCGTCCCGGATGCAACTGGCCCAGAAGCTGGGCATTGAACTCGGCACCGCCGAGCAGTCCCGGATCAAGGCTGGCGGCTGCGGCTGCAAGCCCGGTACCTGCTGAAAGGGGCGAAGCATGTCGCTGCCCGCCATCCAGACCCGCTACCTGTTCTTCACCGGCAAGGGCGGCGTCGGCAAGACCTCGCTCTCCTGCGCTACCGGCCTGGCCCTGGCCGAGGCCGGCAAGAAGGTGCTTATCGTCAGCACCGACCCGGCGTCCAATCTGGACGAGGTGCTGGGGATTGGATTGAGTCAGTCCGCCACGGCCATTCCGGGGGCGCCTGGCCTGTTCGCCCTGAATATCGACCCGGAGGCTGCAGCGCATGCCTACCGGGAACGCATGGTCTCCCCGTATCGGGGCATCTTGCCGGCGGCGGCCATCCAGAGCATGGAAGAGCAGTTCTCCGGCGCGTGCACCGTCGAGATCGCCGCCTTCGACGAGTTCTCGAAACTGCTCGGCGACCCGACTGCGACGGCCGAATTCGACCAGGTCATCTTCGATACGGCGCCGACGGGGCATACCCTGCGCCTGCTGACCTTGCCTTCGGCCTGGGACGAATTCATCTCGTCTTCGACGGGCGGCGCCTCCTGTCTCGGCCCGCTGGCCGGACTGGAGAAGCAGAAGGCTTTGTATGCGGCGACCGTGGAGCGCCTGTCCAGCGCCAAAGACACCACGGTCATTCTGGTGGCGCGCGCCGACATGGCGGCGCTCCGTGAGGCGAACCGCACCCGTCGGGAACTGGCCGATCTCGGCATCGCTAACCAGATGCTGGTCATCAACGGCCTGTTCTCGGGGAACCCGGACGGTGACGCGATCGCCTCCGCCATGGCGACCCGGGCCGCCGAGGCCCTGGAAACCATGCCGCATGAACTGGCCGGCTTGCCCCAGACGCGTATTCCCTTCCTGCCACGCGGTACGGTTGGACTGGAGGCACTTCGTGCGATGGCCCATCCGGAATCAGTCGTCGCGCCAAGCAGTCACAGCATGCCGGAAACGGCCTTGCCGCCGAATCTTCACGGCCTCATCGAGGAAATCGCCGCGACCGGGCACGGGGTCGTCATGACCATGGGCAAAGGGGGGGTTGGCAAGACCACCGTTGCGGCGGCAATCGCCGTCGCCCTGGCCAAGAAAGGCCATCAGGTGGTGCTGTCCACCACGGACCCCGCCGCCCACACGGCGGCGGCGATCGATGGCGTGGTCAGCGGTCTCAAGCTCACCCGCATCGACCCGGCGCAGGAGGTTCGGCAGTATACGGAAGAAGTGCTGGCCAAGGCCGGCAAGCAGCTTGATGCGGGCGGACGCGCCATGCTCGAAGAGGATCTGCGCTCCCCGTGTACCGAGGAAATTGCCGTCTTCCGGGCTTTCGCCCGCACCGTCGATGAAGGCCGGAATGGCTTCGTGGTGCTGGATACCGCGCCGACCGGCCATACCATCCTGCTGCTCGACGCCGCCGAGGCCTATCACCGGGAGGTGATGCGTACGTCGGGCGACATGCCCGAGGCGGTACGTCAGTTATTGCCTCGGTTGCGCGACCCCGACTTTACCCGGGTGCTGATCGTCACCTTGCCGGAAGCCACACCGGTCCATGAGGCGGAGCGCCTGAGCGCCGATTTGGCCCGTGCCGGCATTGAACCGCACGCCTGGGTTATCAACCAGTCGCTTCTGGCCAGTGGCACGAAGCATCCCGTCCTGTGTCAGCGAGGCGCCTACGAAGTCCCCTTCATCCGTCGGGTGACCGACACCCTGTCCCGGCAGAGCGCATTGATACCCTGGCTGGCCGAGGCCCCTGTCGGGGAGGTCGGTTTGGCTCATCTGTGCCGATCTTCCGGCACCTGTCAAACAGAAACATGCTCGACCACGGAGAGCGCAAGGGCTTGATGTGTCGCCCGGGTTAATAGCGTTTTCGCCCACCATATGCGATAAATTCCGGCCGGACATCACAGCTTGTGGAGCGCCAATATGAAACAGAAGCAGCTTGCCATCCTTCTTTTCGAGGACATCGAAGTTCTCGATTTCTGCGGCCCTTTCGAGGTCTTCTCGACCACCCGTCTGAACGAAGAAAAACGACGGGAGGCGTTGTCGCCGTTCAATGTTTTTCTGGTGGCGGAGAAGAAAGAGCCGGTGATAACCACTGGCGGCATGAGGGTCTTCCCCGATTACGATTTTGACGACTGCCCGGCAGTGGATATCCTGGTTGTGCCCGGTGGCTGGGGAACCAGAAGGGAAATGGGGAATGATCGCCTGCTTGAATGGATCGCCAGCCGCGCCTCATACCTTGAAACCTTGACCTCCGTTTGCACCGGTTCGTTGTTGCTTGGCCAGGCAGGCCTTCTGGACGGCAAGCGGGCGACGACGCATTGGCGCTCCCTTGACTGGATGCAGGAGCTCTTCCCAAAGGTGGCGGTGCAGAAGGCCCTGCATGTCGTCGAAGACGGCAATCTCTTGACCTCTGCGGGCATCTCGGCCGGGATCGACATGGCACTGAAAGTGGTTTCCCGTTATTGCGGCGAAAGCGTCGCCAGGGCGACGGCAAGGCATATGGAATACCCGTTTCCCGAAAATAACTTGCGACGGGTCGGCTTCAATTCGTGATTGATCGAAACAGCCGTCGACTCCAAGCCACCTGTTCCGGGCCAGAAAGGCACAAATTGCATGTCGAGGGGCGGCATGGGGTCGATGGCGTCGAAGGATCAAATTGCGGGATGGCGCCTGTGCCAGTCGGTCAGCTGCTGGTAGGCCCAGCCGGCCCGCACCAGGCTGGCCTCGCCGAAATGGGGGGCGATGAACTGGAAGGCCACCGGCGTACCGCCTTTTGTGAAGCCGCCCGGCATGGTGATGGTGGGATGGCCGCTCATGTCGAATGGACATGTGTAACGCAGGGTGCCGGCAAAGAGGTCTGCATCGGTGCCGAACTGCAGCATCCGTTCCACGGTCAGGGCGGACTCGACGGTGACCGGGTCCACCACCAGATCGACCTTGCAGAACAGCGCATTGACGCGACCACGGAAGTCGGCACGCCGCAGCAGTAGTTTTTGGTAGTCCATGCCGCTGGTCTGGCGTCCGGTATCGATCAGGCCGGCCAGCCCAGGTCCGTATTCGTCGCGTCGCGCCGGGAAGGTGGCTTCGTGATAGACAGCGGTTTCCACGCCGCACAACGGTACCCAGTCGTGTGCGGCCTGGTCGGAATCGGGAAACTGAATGTTCATGACCTGACCGCCCAGTTGCGAGACTGCCTCCAGAACCCCGGTCAGAACAGCTCGTGTCGGATCGTCCACCCGATCGATCGACCAGGCCGGGTCGACGCCCACGCGCATCCCGGTGAGGCCGCGCGTCATCAAGGCCAGGTAATCGGGTACCGGTTCGTGGCTTGCCGTGGGGTCCTTCGGGTCGCTGCCGGCAATTGCCTGAAGGATGGCTGCGGCGTCAGCAGCGCTTCGCGCCAGCGGGCCGATGTGGTCCATCGAGGCGGCCAGTTCGCAGGCGCCATGGCGGCTGACGCGACTCCAGGTCGGCTTCAGGCCGGTGATCCCGTTGGCTGCCGAAGGGAATCGAATCGAACCGCCGGTATCGGTGCCCAGCGCACCGAAGCAAAGCCCCGCCGCCGAGGCCACGCCGGAACCGCTCGACGAGGCGCCCGACCAAAGCGCTTCGCCCCAAGGGTTGATGGGCGGCGGCACGTCCGGATGATGGTCGGCGAAGGCCCCTTCCGTCTGCTGCAGCTTGCCCAGGAGTACCGCGCCGGCATCGTGCAGCCGCCTGACCACCGTGGCATCGTCCTTGGCCAGGAAGCGACGGTTGATCGGCATGCCGTGGGTGGTCGGTGCATTTTTGGTCCAAAACAGGTCCTTGACGGCGACCGGCACCCCTTGCAACGGGCCGCGCAGCTGTCCCTTGGCAATCTCCTCGTCGGCCCGGCGCGCATCGGCCAGGGCCTGTTCGCGCAGGACGGTCACATAGCTCCGAAGGCCGGTATCGATTGCGTCGATCCTGTCCAGCATCGCCTCCGTCATTTCTAGCGACGAGAGTTCGCGCGACTGGATCAGCCTTCCCGCTTCGAGCAAGCCAAGATAGTGAAGTTCTTTGTCTGCCATGGGTTTATTCCTCCGGCACATGTGCCTTTTTCAGGTTGAACGATTCGGCATGCAAATGGAGCATGCCCCTCGTTCATTAGTTAACGACAGCGCCGGCAGATATGCTGGTCCCGGAGGGACAGGGTTATTGCCCCTGAAGGACAGGCGTGCTGCGGACCAAGCGTCGACCGCATGCCAGCCTTCCGTATCCGCCGCCAATCACTCGAGTCAGCGCACTGAACAAGCTGCCGGGTTTACAGAAGTGAGGCGTCCGGCCCCCAGGCCCATCAGTTCGGCGACGGCAGCGCTGTCCTGCAGTTGGGCGGCGTCCAGGTCGGCCACGAAGCGGCCTTTTTCCAGGACCAGGATGCGCTCGCTGCAACTGAGCAAAAAATCCATGTTCTGCTCCACCACCAGCACCGTCATTCCCTGCTCGCGCTGCAGGGCGACCAGGGTGTCGGCCATTTCCTCGATGATGCTGGGCTGGATGCCTTCGGTCGGTTCATCGAGCAACAACAGCCAGGGGTCACCCATCAGGCTTCTGGCCAGCGCCACAAGCTGCTGCTCGCCGCCGGACAGGCTGCCGCCGGGGCGGGGCAGCAGTTTCTTCAGACGCGGGAAGCGTTGCATGGCCGCCTCGATGGCCTCGGCTTCACTGCGCCCACTGCGCTTGAACCAGGCCAGACGCAGGTTGTCTTCGGTGCTCAGTGCGGCGATCAGGCCGCGCCCTTGCGGTACATAGCCGATGCCGGCGCCAGCGCGTTCATGGGCGGGCACCCGGGTCAGATCGCGGCCATTGAAGACCATGTGCCCGGCGGTGGTGGGTTGCAAGCCCATTAGGCATTTCATGAGGGTGGATTTACCCATGCCGTTGTGACCCAGGATGCCGTTGATGCGCCCATGCGCCACGCTTAAGTGCAGACCCTGCAATACCGGCATCGCACCGTAGCCGGCGTGCAAATCCTGCACCGCCAGGGCAAGCGCCTGCACCTCGGTATCGGTAGGGCAGACGCCTGGAGATGTGCCGATCATCATTGCGCCCTCTTGCCCAAATAGACCTCGCGCACCACCTGATCCGACAGGACGTCATCAACCGCGCCCTGGCGCAGTACCCGGCCCTGGTGAAAGACGGTGACCTGTTGTGCGATCTGACGGACAAATGCCATGTCGTGTTCCACTACCACGATGCTGGTGGTGCGGCCTATTTCCAGTATCAATTCAGCCATTTGCTGCACCTCGTCATGGGTCAACCCGCCGGCGGGCTCATCCAGCAACAGCAGCCAGGGCCGGGCCGCCAGCACCACGCCCAGTTCGGTGCGCTGGCGCAAGCCATGCGACAACTGCCCGGCCAGCTTGAGGGCCAGCGGGGCCAGGTGCAGACGCTCAAGCATTTCATCGGCCGCGTCATCGGCCTGTCGGGCGGGCTGTGTGCGTCGCGCCGCCAACCAGAGGTTTTCACGCACCGTAAGTTCGTTCATCAGGCTCGGAATCTGGGTCTTGATGCCCACGCCCAGGCGCGCCACCTGGTGGGGCACCCAGCCGGTGATGTTGGTGTCGGCCAGCCACACCTCACCCCGGCTCGGCGTGGTCTGGCCCGTGAGACAGCGAAAGAACGAGGTCTTGCCCGCGCCATTGGGGCCGATCAGGCAGCGCAGTTCATGCTGGCGCAGGCTGAAGTCGACGCTGTCGACGGCGACGACGCCACCAAAACGCACGCCCAGGCCACGCGTTTCCAGCACACAGGAGGTTTGGGATTTTGTGTCAATCATGGTGAGAATCCTTTGCCACGTTGGCGGTGACTTCGCCGCGCATCCAGCGCAGGCGCCACCTAGCCCGGCTGCCGAGAGGCTGCAGCCAACGCTGCAAGCTGGGCACCACGCCCCGCGGCAGCAGCAGCACAACAGCCACCAGCACGGCGCCCATGATCACGGTGTTGTCGATCAGGGTCTGCGTGGCCAGGGCTGATTTCAATCCACCCAGCGCAAAGGCCCCCACCACTGGGCCGATCCAGGTGCCCAGCCCACCGGCGATGACCCAGATGATGACCTCGGCCGCCTGCTTGAGAGAAAACAGGCCCGGTGTCACGATTTCGGCCCAACAGGCGTAGAGCACCCCGGCCAGGCCGGCCAGCAGGCCCGACAGCGCAAAGATGCCGGTCTTCAAGCGGCGCGGGTCATAGCCCAGCAACTGGGCACGCAGTTCGTTCTCCCGCACGCCGGCCAGGGCGCGTCCCCAATGGGTTTGCCCGAGCCAATGGCAGCCGGCCAAGGCCAGTAACAACAAGACGCAGCACAGGGCATAGAGCGCGTCACCGGTGACCTCGAATGATTCCGACAATGGCAGGGCCAACGGTGGAAACCCCGGTATGCCGTTGAAGCCTCCCAGGTGCGCCTGCCCGATGACATAGGCACTGCCGGCCGCCGCGTTCATGAACTTGTTGAACAACAGCGTGACCACCAAGGTGATGACGCCCAGGTAGACATCACTGACCCGGCCATAGAACATCATGGCGCCCAGGGCGGCGGCGAAGCTGGCTGTCACCAGCAAGGCAATGAACACGGCCGCCAGGGTGCCCCAGGGGTGGCCTTGCAGGTTCATGGCTGCCACGGCGTAGGCATAGGCTCCCAAACCGTAAAACGCCGACTGGCCAAAACACAGGATGCCGGCCTGCCCCCACAGCAGACCCAGCGAAAGCGCCAACAAGCCCTGGATCACCAGCAGCGTCAAATGAAAGCTACCCCAAAACATGGGCGCGAACAGCAAGGCCAGCGTCACCAGGGCAAAACCGAACCACCAACCAATATTTGCGTGCAGTGCGCGCATCAGACCTGCCCCTTGAAGTAACGCCCGGTGATGCCCTGCGGCATCAGTCTGAGCAAGACGATGGCCACCAGCAGCAAGGCCAGCTCACCCCAGACCGGCGTGGTCAACCATTCCACCGCCTTGCTCACCAGCCCGAACAGGGCGCTGGCACTGAGCGTGCCGGTAAGCACCGAGGCACCGCCGCTGATGATGGTGATGAAGGATTTGGCAATGAACTGCCCGCCCGAGGCCGGGGTCAGCCCGATCAACGGCGCCATCAGCCCGCCGGCCAGGCCCGACAGCGCCGCCCCGGCCATGAAAGTGCGCCGATACACCGTGCGCGGGTTGTAGCCCAGGGCGGCCACCACTTGCGGCGACTGCATGGCCGCGCGTACCACCATGCCGGCACGGGTGTGGCGCAGCGTCAGGTAAGCGAGCAGCATCAACAGCGCAGTGACGCCGATCACCAACACGCTGTAACCGCCCACCTGAAACGGCCCGATCACCAGCGCCCCCAAGGGGTTGGTGACGCCGGTGGTGGTGTTGCCGAAGACGGTGACCAGGGCGCCCGACATCAGCATCGACAAGCCCCAGGTGGCCAGCATGGTGTCCATCATGCGCCCGTACAGATGGCGGATGATGGCCCATTCGACCAGGCCGCCGAACAAGGCAAGGGCCAGCGGCGCCAGCACGAAGATGGCCCACCAGATGGGCACACCGGCCTGGGTGGCGGCCAGGGTGACGTAGCCGCCCAGCACGATGAACTCACCGTGCGCCAGGTTGATGATGCGCATCAGGCCGAAGATCAGCGCCAGCCCGCTGGAGAGCAGGCACAGGGTGGCGATGGCGTAGGCCAGGTCGAGCAGATTGACGAGTAGATGATCCAAGACCATTGCCCCCGGTGCCTTAAAGATCCATTTCAAACTGCTGGTTGCTATCGGGATCCTTGCGCAGGTCGCACTTGGCCTGGGTGTCGAGCGGCGGGCGCTGGGCAAAGGATTGCCGCACCTGCAATTTCTGGTCGCGGATTTCCATCACGTGGACATCGACCGAGGCGTGGTGCGTCTGCGGGTCGATGGTGATCCTGCCCGAAGGGCCTTCGATGGCGAGGCCCCCTTCCAGCGCCTTGATCACGGCATCGCGCTGGGTGCCGCCGGCCTTGGTGGCGGCGGCGGCCCACAGCTTGGCGGTCTGGTACTGCGAGGCCGCCATTTCGGTGATGTCCTTGGCGGAGCCGTATTTCCTGGTCCAGGCGCTGACAAACGCCTTGCTGGCCGGGGTGGAAAGCTAGGGCGAGTAGTTGTAGGCGACCAGAATGCCGTCCCCCTCGGCGGCCGTCAGCACCTGGTGTTCATTGCCAACGCCCAGCGTGGTTGAGGCCATGGGAATCTTGCCCTTCATGCCGGCAGCAGCCCACTGACGATAGAAGGAAAGATGGGCGCCGCCGACCAAGGCCGAGATCACGAAATCCGGCTTGGCCTGCTGGATCTTCTTGATGGTCGAGTTGAAATCGGCCACATCCAGCGGGAAGAAATCCACCCCGACAGCAGAGCCGCCGTTGTCCTTGAGGTATTTCCCGAACCAGCGTGCCATGTATTGGCCATAGTTGTAATCTGCGGCCAGGATGTAAGCCTTTTTGCCCTTGAACGCCTTCATGGCGTAAGGCACCAATACCTCGGCCTGCTGCGCCGGCGTGATGCCGGTCAGTACCGCGTTGCGGTCGCAGACGCCGCCTTCATAGAGCGGGGTGTAAAAATAAGTCGTCCTGGCCCGGTGCAGCAGCGGGCGGATGGCTTCGCGCGAGGCCGAGAGAATGCCGCCGATGACCAGATCCACCTTGTCCTGGCGCGTCAGTTGCTGGGCAAAGCGCGTGTATTGCGCCATGTCGGACTGGGTGTCATAACCCACCTTGCGCACCTGGCGCCCAAGCACGCCGCCGCTGGCATTGATCTCTTCAATGGCCAGGTCCAGGCCCATGTTCATGGGCTTGCCGTAGGCGTCGAAGTTGCCCGAGGTGTCGAGCAGGCTGCCCAGCTTGATGTCTGGCGCGGCCATGGCGACCGGGGCAGACAGCGTAGCCGCCGTCACGGCAGCAGCCATGGCGAACGTTTTGATGACTTGAATCATGATTGTCTCTCCTCTTGATGAAGATTCGCAGCGAGTCGCTGCTTTCTTTTTTCTTTGTCTGCTAAATGCGTCACCACGGAAACCAGAGTTGGGCCTGGAGCATGTTGGCGCTGAAGGGCGCATTCTTTCCCCTGACACTGCCGATGTAGCTCATGCCCCAGGTCATGCCGCTGGCGTGGGCGAACTGGACGCCGTAATTCATATTGGTGAGGTTTTGCCCGTTATCCTGAGTCCACATATGGTCAACGCCGATATAGGGGCTGATGCGCAGTTTGCGGTCGGAGACATTATTGAAGTCATAGGCAACGCGCAGATTGACGTTGTAGTTGTCCTCGATATCACCTTCCACGCCGCTCCCTTTCCAGCTGTGCTGATAACCGGCAGCAGCTTCAAGGTTGAAATTGTTGATGTTCCTGCTGTAAAAGCCACGCAGGTAAAGATCGGTATTGCGCGTGATGTCGTCACCGGCAATATTCACCGGGGTACCCAGGATGACGTTGTAACCCACGGTGCTGTTGGCATCGGGCTTGGTCCAGGCGATGAAGTCGGCCATGACATTGCCTACTCCCGAGAAGCTGGCCTGGTCAGGGTCGCCCGAAGACATGCGGACCTCCAGCAAATCGATGCCGAAGGCGTAGGCCCAGTTGTCGGCATCCTTGAACTTGAACACATTGGGGATGGCAGTGAGACCGACCGTGGCGTACTGAGTGGAGCCGATATCGACCTTGTTGCCATGGGCATCGAACTTGGTGTCGGTGGCGTTATAGAACACCATTTGCCCGGGGAACATGAAACTGCTCTTGAAGTCGGTGGGCAGGTCCCAATAGTGCGGGCGGTACTGCTGCCCATTGAGCACAGGTAAGCCGATGTCGGCCTGCGCCAGATTCGTGCCGATCAGGCAGGCGACGGCCAGGCTGGCAGCACGCAGTGGTTTTGGGAAATTGACTTTGATCGGACGCTGCACTGTAGTCGCCAAGCTGCGAACTGCCCTGACGCGGATCGGGGCCGGCATCGCCTGCCTTGCTTCCTCCGATGAGAGCTTGCACGGCTGGATCAGCCGCATACCGAGATATTGAAGTTCTTTGTCTGCCATTACTTATCTCCTCCGGCACATGTGCCTTTTTTAGGTTGAACGATTGGGCATGCGAATGGCGCCATGCCCGTCGTTCATAAGTTAAAGAAGTGGCGGCAGATATGCTGTCCCCGGAGGGACGGTGTGATTGCCCCTGAAGGACAGGGGGGCTTCCAAGAAACCGTTCACGATCAAGCGCAGCTTGAAACGGGATAGGCCTAGTCGCGAATCAGCGTGTGGGGCGCACAGCCAAATGCCCTGCGAAAGGCTCGGCTGAAATGGGATACATCCGAGAAGCCATGGCTGAAAGCCGCTTCCGTCACGCTGCGCGATCTGCCTTCGATCAACGCCCGCTGGCTGGCTTCGAGGCGCAGTTGCCAGACCATACCCATTGCCGTCCGCTGGCGGCGGGCAAATGCCCGGGTGATGGTGCGGGAGGATACGTGGTGGGCTGCTGCCAGGCCGTCAAGATGCAGGTCGGGATCATCGTAATGACGCTGGATGTAGGCCAGGACCTTGCTGTAAAGGTTGTGCTCGGCGACCGGCTCGACGTCGCCGATCTGGAATTCAAGCGCGACCGCTGCCAGATCGAGCAACGTGCTGCCGAGTTGCGCCGCCGCTCCGGGCCGCATCTTGGCGAAATCGGTGGCAGCGGCATGCTCGATCATTGTCCGCAGAGGCACCACGCCCGGCTGGCTGTCGTTGATGGCGCGAATAGTCATCTGATCCGCGCCCGGGCAGCGTTGCAACAGCGAGCGCCGTGGCAGTCGAACCAGATAGATGCCGCTCGTCTCCAGCGTAATATCGAAGGGACGAGATGCGTCGTAGAGCACCAGATCGCCTTTGGCGAAGCGCGCCTCCCGACCCTCCTGGCGCATGATGGCGCTGCCGTCCGCCATGTAGCCGATCCACAGATCATCATCGGAGCAACGACGCAGATGGGTCGCGTTACGCGACCACCAGTGCAGGGGCGCCACCATCTTGCTGATGTCTACCGCACCCACTGAATTGACGGTCAGTTGTCCGTCAAACGGCGTTTCTGTTAACTGTCCGCTGGCGGCGGGGATGCAGTGGCGGCACACGACGTCGATCCAATACTCGAAGCGGTGCTCGGGTTTTATGCCAGCTGTGGAGTATGCAATACCCATGTCACCTCGCATCTGTCCGTCCTTCACGCCGGAACCCGTCGCCACGAGCAGTGGGCGCCCTCGGTTCCACTCAACGTCAACTAAATTGGGTCGAGATGCTTGAAGAATACTGTTGAGCTATTACTATAAGCAGAAAACATGCCAATAGAATGATGCTTGCATGCCCGACAAGCTTGCTTTATTCAATGCCAGGCGAGAAATGCGGTCCGCACCAACGGAAGGATCAACGAGGAGAACAACAGCGCCAATTCGCCTCGCTGTGCCAAGAGAGGAATCGGGGAGCGATCCGTATTTCCGGCAGCGAACTTCCTGGAAAAAGCAGCTTGGTCAAGCCGTCCGAACCGCTTCGATGCCCAGTTCCTGGATCATTCTGTCGCGCATCACAAACTTCTGTGCCTTGCCCGTCACCGTCATCGGTATTTCCTGGACGAACCGGATGTGGCGGGGCACCTTGTGGTGTGCGATCTGGTTGCGGCAGAAATCGCGAATCTCGTCCTCGGTACACGCGATGCCGGGCTTGGTGACGATCCAGGCGCACAGTTCTTCGCCGTAGCGCACGTCGGGCAGCCCGAATACCTGAACAGACTGTACCTTCGGATGGCGAAAGAGAAATTCCTCAATCTCCCGCGGATACAGGTTTTCTCCACCCCGAATGACCATGTCCTTGGTGCGACCGACGATGTTGCAGTAACCGTCGGCATCGATCACGGCCAGATCGCCGGTGTGCATCCAGCCGTCGCGTATCGCTTCGCCGGTTCGCGCGGGGTCGCCCCAGTAGCCCTGCATGACCGCGTAACCGCGAGTGCACAGCTCTCCCTTCTCGCCAACCCGGACCGTCGCGCCGTCGGTATCGATCAGCTTGACCTCCAGATGCGGCTGGATCTGACCGACGGTAGTAACCCGGCGTTCCATCGGATCATCTGCCGAGCTTTGGAAGGACACCGGACTGGTCTCGGTCATGCCGTAGGCGATGGTGACTTCGCTCATGTGCATCTGTGACACGACGCGCTTCATGGTCTCGATCGGACATGGCGAGCCGGCCATGATGCCCGTTCTCAGCGTGGACAGGTCGAAGTTGGCGAAATCCGGGTGGTCGAGTTCCGCGATGAACATGGTCGGGACGCCATGAAGGGCGGTGCAGCCTTCTGCCTCCACCGCAGACAGGGTTGCGGCCGGATCGAATGATTCGCCCGGGAAGACCATGGCGGCGCCCGTGGAGACACACGCCAGCACGGCCAGGACCATGCCGAAGCAGTGGTAGAGAGGAACCGGGACGCACAGCACATCCGCCTCGGTGAATTTCATCGCGCGTGCGACAAAGCGGGCGTTGTTGAGCACGTTGTAATGGGTCAGCGTCGCCCCCTTCGGGCTGCCCGTCGTGCCGCTGGTAAACTGTATATTGATCGGATCGTGGCAGTTCAGCTTCGGCATCTTCCTGATCCCGGCGCTTCTGCCATCGTCGAGCACGGCATCGAAGTTGAGCATGCCCGGCGTACGGCCTTTGCCCATGCGAATGACCATGCGCAGTTCAGGCAAACGCTCGGCCTTCAGCCTGCCGGGTTGGCAATGATCCAGCTCGGGTGCCAGTGTTCGCAGCATTTCCAGGTAGTCGGAAGCCTTGAGCCGTTCTGCCGTGACAATCGCCTTGCAGCCGGCGGTTTGCAGTGCGTATTCCAGTTCCGCGAGGTGATAGGCCGGGTTGATGTTGACCAGGATGAGGCCGATGCGGGCAGTGGCGAACTGGGTCAGCAGCCACTCTTCCCTGTTGGGCGCCCAGATGCCCAGCCTGTCGCCCTTACTCAGCCCCAGGGCCTGGAAGCCGGCGGCCAGGGCCGATATCTCGGCATCCAGTTGCCGCCAGCTCCATCGGGTTCCGGTCGAACGGAAGACGGCGGCGAGTCGGTCGGGGCAGCGGTCGACGGTCGCACGCAGCAGTCCATCCATGGTCAGACCGGATAGCGGAATATCCGTCCTGCCTCTGACGTGAGCCAGGTTGTCATGTGGCACGATCCCTGTTGGGAAAAGGTCCGAAGTCATTTTTGTCTCCTGTTTTTTGTATGTTTGCTTCAGCAAGCCAAGGGCGACTGCTCAAATGCCTGCGCTTTGCTGGCCGCGGAAAGGACGGCAAGCACCATGCGCTTGAGACAGCCAGGCAGCTGACCGAGTGTCATCGTTAATGACGCTCGTATTCGGAATCTCTTACAAACGCTTACTTCGTGCTTGGCTGAGGGAGACAAGTTTTTGTGTTCTGGCGGACAGCTCGCCATCCGCTTGAACGGGTCGCAATCCGCTCGTCAGACAAACTTGGTCTCCCTTTGTACCGCTCTGTCGTTCTTGGCAAGGCGGGCTTACTCGATGGCAAGACATATGGAATAGGAATTGCAAAGCCTTTTTCCGAGATCGCCGGGGCATGCGCTCGAACTCGTGCGTCACGGCTGGGCATGCCGGAACTGGCGAGTAGCGATCTGCTCCTGTATCTGCGGCGTTCGAACCCCGGTGTTGGCGGTGATCATTGTGCGCAAGCTCGACAAGTTGCCCCTCCAATTGAAGGTCTCCGGATGCATTGAGCAATTGCGGTCAAGATTTGACCGTTCGTTCCGAGCATAGTGTGCGCAGTGAACGGAGGATTAACGATGAGCGACACACAGGCAGAACACTACGCAAGGCGCTTCGAGAAGGTGCTCGACCACATCGAGTCCAATCTGGGCGAAGCACTCAGCACGGAAGCCCTGAGCCAGGTTGCCAATTTCTCCAAATTTCACTTCCATCGGCAATTCGCCGAATACGTCGGCACCAGCGTCGGTCGCTATATTCTTTTGCTGCGCCTGCGGCAAGCCAGTTATCGGCTTGCGTTCAGTCATCAGGAGAAGGTTATCGACATCGCTTTGGACGCCGGCTTCGAAAACCCGGAATCGTTTACCCGTGCCTTCAGGAATACCTTCGGCCAGTCGCCATCCGAATTCAGGCGGCAAGCGGACTGGGAATCCTGGCATGAACGCTATCGCTTCCGTATCCCGGAAAGGAAACAAATCGTGCAAGTCGAGATCGTCGATTTCAAAACCACCCGCATCGCCGTCATGGCTCATCGCGGCCCAAGCGAAAGAGTCAATGAGTCCGTCGGCCAATTTATCGCCTGGCGCAAGGCAAGCGGCCTTTCGCCGAAGGATTCCAGCCGCACCTTCGGCATTGCTTACGACAACCCGGATACCACCGAACCGGCTGACTTCCGCTTTGACATCTGTGGAGAGGTAAGCGACGAGGTGCCGTCCAACCCGCAAGGCGTGGTGACGAAGGACATCCCCGGCGGCCGCTGCGCACGAGTCCGGCATTACGGCTCGCACGCCAGGATCGGAGAAAGTATCTATCCGCTCTATCGCGACTGGTTACCTGAAAGCGGAGAGGAATTGCGCGATTTTCCACTCTATTTCCACTATCTCAACCTGATGCCGGAAACGCCGGAGCATGAGTTGGTGACCGATATATACCTTCCCTTAAAGCCATAGGTCTATGATTTTAAGGGGGTACCAGCCGTAATGTGCGTGCGATACAGACGGGAGATTGGCTTTATGGAGCTCAACCATAAGGCATGACTACATGCAATTGATACATTATGGCCAATACAGTTGTTGGTCCGAGGTAAGGCAATGACAGTAATCTGGAGCTTGCCTTTGCCTCCTTTATTCAAGACGTAATTCTCAGCCAATCTTAGAAAAGATGACGGTCAATGGACAGCAAATGACTCGATGGATCCAACTTCTCAGGTATGCATTGATGGATTGGCGAAATTTATTGGTGGTAGCCGCTGCGACAAGCGGATGTGCATCCAATGAGCCGTATCCGGAAAAGTGGCCGCGGCTCGCAAATGACCCGGCCCTGTGCGCCCATATCGACGGCGATTACACCCCATACGATTACCCCTCTCGCCTCGTAATCAGTCGCATAGCAGGCAAAGATGCCTCAAAGCAGCCTGCCGAGGTAGTTGCCGCAGATAGACTTGGTTTAAAAATTACCGATAAAACCCTCACAGCAACCGCTTACCTAGACGGAAAGATAATCGCGCAAAGCCAGCATGACATTCAATGTGGTGGGGAGTCGCTGCTTCTCGACCTTGGCGGAAAGTTTGAGGCGGGACAAGGAACCCTTGGCTTCGAATCCACACTGCTGCGCCTTCGGAAGGATTTCGCAGGCTCCATAGTAGTCAATAGGGAAAGTTCGGGGATCGGCGCATACGGCCCAATTCCGTTTGCCGGTAGCACTTCGGGATGGATCGGAAGATTTCTGCCCTACGATCCAAATACGACGATTCCGCAAAAGCCAAGTGATCGCCCCAAGCCGTGTCAGTACAACATCTCCCAAATTCGTGTCGATACTAAAGAAGACGCAGAGAAAATCGAAAAAGCACTGAATGACAGGGAGTCCTTTGAGCAGTTGGCGGCAACCAATAATCAATTTTTTTTGAGGATTGAAAAAGGACTGATAGGGTGGGTTTCTCCGAGTCTATTCCCGAAGTGGGGACCAACCATTGTCGGCCTCAAGAAAGGGGAATACAGCAGTAAGCCTCTCGAAGACGAAGCGGGATGGCATATTATCAAGGTGAATGATGTGAGGCCTGCTGGTTGCGTCGCCCCGATGGCTCCCTAAGTCATCTCTTTTCATTCTCATTTGGCCAGCGACTTTTTGGCCACGCTTTTGCCGGCGAGAAATCATCTGTAGTGTCAGCTTCAGGTTGGAACCTGCCTTCGGACGGTTGAATCGAGGAATGTCCGCAATGGGCACTGAGTACGCATTCGATGGAAGGGAAAGCTGCCGTTCGCGACCTCTGAAGGCTAAACGACAGATAGGCGGCGGATTGTTGCCCGATTCAGGGCATTCGGCCAATGGCCGGATTGGCGGAAAATCGACAGCAGCCCCCGATTGTCGCCACTTAACAAAACAACAAAAACAGCAGTTTGGCAATGATTGTATCATTTTTATCGTATTATGCGATAATGTTATTTGCCGGGACGCAGTCGCGTCGATGCCGTAGCGCTTGACCGGCAAAGGAGCCTCTTCCCAGTTCGATCAGCCCAGGAAGCCATGAAATTATTTCGTATCCCCGTCAGTCAAAGAGCCTACAACCTGATGGCGCTGGGTTTCTTTGCACTCATGGTTGTGTCGATGATCGTCAATGCGGTCGTTGTCAATTACGACCCGCTGACTTACCCGACCATTGGAAATCACGAGGATCTTTTTCGGCTCTACATCGCCACTTTTTTTGGCGTCGTGATGACGGCGGCGCTTTTTGTCAGCTATCTCCGTGGCCATGCCCTGGCGCTCAAACTGAGCACCCTGGTCTCGGTCATCACAATCGGCGCGGGGATGCGCTCGCAAGCTTTCGATTTCTCTGTTCCGCAAGCCATCTGGGTGCCTTTCATTCTCGCCCTGATGCTGACCAATGTCCGGTGGGCGCTGATGGTTTTCGCCATCACCATGGCCGCCGTTTTCTACCGGTTTCCCCATGCCTTCCAGGCGCCGCTCGGCATTCAGATCACGGCGATCATTCTCTTTCTGCTGACGGTCGGTCGCCTCGTTCAGGACATGTTGCTGCGCGATGCGCAAGCGGCGGAACAGAAGGCACGCGGGATGGCGGCCGCCATCGCGACGAAAAACAAGCAGTTGAAAGAAAGTCAGGACGCTCTTGACGCCACACTGGCGGCTATTCCCGATCTTTTGTTCGAGGTGGATGAGCACGGCACTTACCTGAGCATCAGGTCCCATGACGATACTTTGCTCGCCGATTCGAGAAGTGAGTTGCTGGGGGCTACCGTGGACGACAAACTGCCGCCCGAGGCCGCTGCCATCGTGCATCAGGCGCTGGCCGAGGCCAAACAGCACGGGAGAAGCTACGGCAAGGTGATCAAGCTGCCGCTGGCGCATGGGGATACCTGCTTCGAACTGTCGGTGGCGAGGAAGGAGACGGGCAGGGACGATGAAAATCATTTCATCGTGATCAGCCGCGACATCACCAGCCGCTACCAGGCGGAGGAGTATGCCCGGCGGCTCTCGCAGGTCATCGAGCAAAGTCCGGAGGCCATCGTCATGACGGACCGGGCGGCGCACATCGTGTATACCAACCCGGCCTTTACCGAGTCGTCGGGCTATTCCGCCGAGGAGATCATCGGCTGCAAGGCCTCCATTCTCGGCTCGGGCCGCACGCCGGCCGCCACCAAGGCGGCGATGTGGGCGGCGCTGGAGCAGGGCGAGGTCTGGCGGGGTGAATTCATCAACCGCCGCAAGGAGGGCGGCGACTATCTGGAAGACGCGATCATCTCCCCCCTGCGCGATTCCAGCGAAGCGGTGACGCACTATGTGGCCATCAAGCGCGACATCACCGCCTTGCGGCAACAGGAACAGGAAATCGCCCGCGACCGGGAACGACTGATCAACGTGTTGTCGGGGACTGGCGCCGGGCCGTGGGAATGGGATGTGGCTGCCGGGACACTGAAACTGGACGCCATTTCGGCGCACATGGTCGGCTGTTCTCTCGATTCCTTCGGCGATGACCACCTGCAGGCCTGGATGAGCCGTATCCATGCGGAGGATCGAAGGGTTCTGGAAACCGCTTTGGCCGATCATCTGGCCGGTGGCAGCGAGCGCTTCGAGAGCGAGTTCCGCATCCGCCATGCCGACGGGCATTGGGTCTGGATTCAGTTGCGGGGCAAGGTCATTCTCCGGAGCCCGGATCACCAGCCCCTCGGCATGTTCGGCGTGCATCTTGATATCACGGCCCACAAGCAGTCCGAGGAGCGGCGTCAATATCTGGAACGCCTGCTGCATTCGGCCATTGAGGCAATCGGCGAGGGCTTCTCGATTTACGACGCGGAGGACCGGCTGACCTGGTGCAACGAGCGCTATCGTCAGCTTTACCCCATGTCGGCCCCGATCTTCGTACCCGGCAAGACATTCGAGGAGATCGTTCGCTACGGCGTGGCCCATGGTCAATATCCGGAACTGGCGGAAGATGCGGAAAGCTGGATACAAAAGCGGGTGGTGGCGCACCGGCAAGGCGAAGAGAATTTTGTGCAGAAACTGCCGGATGGTCGCTGGCTGGATGTGCGTGAACGCAAAACCGACGACGGGGCGATTGTCGGCTTTCGTGTGGACATCACCGAATTGATGCAGGCCAAGCAGGCGGCGGAAGCAGCCAATCGGGCCAAGAGCGAATTCCTGGCCAACATGAGTCACGAAATCCGTACGCCGATGAACAGTATCCTGGGCATGGCGCAGGTGCTTTGCGGTCCGGAATTGACGGACCCGCGCAGCCGGGAGTACGGGCGGGTCATCCTCGATTCGGGTAAAACCCTGCTCACCATTCTCAACGACGTGCTCGACCTGGCGAAAGTGGAGGCCGGCTGCGTCGAACTCGAACGCAAGCCCTGGCACCCCAAGCAGCTGGCCAGGGAAATCCTGGCGCTCTTCCAGGGCACTGCGCAGAGCAAGGGCTTGAGCATTACCTCGACCTGGCAGGGGTCGGCCCATCGGCGCTACCTGGCAGACGGCTACCGCCTGCAACAGATGCTCTCGAATCTGGTCTCGAACGCCATCAAGTTCACCGCCAGCGGCTTCATCGACATCCAGATTTCCGAAGTCACCCGCCACAATGACGTGGCCACGCTCGAATTCAGCGTGACCGATACGGGCATCGGCATTCCGCCGGAGAAGCAACAAACGCTCTTCAAACCCTTTTCGCAGGCCAACAGTTCGACCACCCGTCGTTACGGCGGCACCGGGCTGGGGCTGTCGATCGTCCGTAACCTGGCGGAAGTGATGGGTGGCGAAGCGGGACTGGAAAGCGAGGAGGGCAAGGGAAGCCGCCTGTGGTTCCGCATTCCGGCCAGCCAGGAAAGCGATGCCCCGTTTGACAGCGAAGCCGGCGAAGAGCCTGCCGAAGCCAAGCCTCGTTTTTCAGGCCATGTGCTCGTCGCCGAGGACAATGCCTTCGAGCGCAAGATGCTCGGCACCCTGCTGCCCCGCCTCGGATTGAGCGTCGCCTTCGCCATGGACGGTCACGAAGCGGTCAGCGCCGCCTGCGCGGACCAACGACCCGACATGATCGTGATGGATTGCATCATGCCAGGACTGGACGGTTACGCCGCGACACGGGCAATTCGCGATCACGAGCGGGAGCACGGGCTGGCCCGCATTCCCATCGTCGCCGTGAGCGCCTCGGTCTTTGCCGAAGACCGCGAACGCTGCCTGGAAAGCGGAATGGATTATTTTCTGCCAAAACCTTTCGTCATATCGGAGTTGCACCGGGTTCTGAGCAATGCCCTGACCCCGGAGGCAAGCGTGGCCGGGCAACCCGAAGCCCCCGCTCCGCAGGTCAGGCTGTTCGATCGAAGCGAATTGCGGCAGGCCGTCGACCATCTCGTCCCGCTGCTTGAACTGGGCAAGTTCGATGCCCTCAAGCGTTTCGCCGAACTGCAATCGACTGCCGCGGGCACCGATATCGCCGCCGAAATCGACGATATCGCGGATGCCGTCAAATCCTTCCAGTTTCAAACCGCCCTGGTCCGCCTGCGCGCCCTGGCGAGCGATTAGCCGGCGAAAGTTCAGCCCAGCAATTTGCGTTGATCGAGATATTTTTCGAGTATTTCCAGCCGGCTGAGCGGGTCGTCCAGTTCGAGCAGCTTCTGTTTTGCGAGATTCTGGATGGGCAGGACTTCGGTGATCCGGTAGCCGACCCATTCGGCCTCTTCGAAGCGGTGCGGTTCGGGCAGGCGTTCCTTGCCGAGGTCGTCGACGATGCGGCGAAGCAGCGGCAGCAGTCGCTGGCGTTCGGGGGGAAGCGGCGTCGGACCGGTTTCGGCCAACAGTTCGACGCTGGCTTCGAGGAGCTTGTCCGGCCCGTTGCGGGTTTCGATGATACGGAAGCGCCGGCCGCCGTGGGCGGTGATCATCAGGATGCCGAGCTGCTCCATTTCCCAGCTGCCGATGCTGGCCAGGGTGCCGACGGCGTGAGGTTCAGCGACGGCGCCGACTTCACTGCCCTTTTCGATCAGGCAGACGCCGAAGGGCGAATTCTCCTTCAGGCAGGCGGCGGCCATGTCGAGGTAGCGCTGTTCGAAGATTTTCAATGGCAGGACAGTGCCGGGGAAAAGGACGGTATTCAGCGGGAAAAGCGGGATGCGCAGGGTTTCGACGGCGTTGCCGGCCGGCGAACGGACGAAGTCGAACCAGCCCATGTCAGCGATCCTCGCCCCAGCGCTGCATCAGCGCGTGCGGCACGGCGATCTGGTCGAGAATGCGGGCGACAACGAAATCGACGATGTCCTGCACGCTCTCCGGGTGGTGGTAGAAGCCGGGGCTGGGCGGCAGGATGACGGCGCCGGCCCGCGACAGGCGCAGCATGTTTTCGAGGTGGATGGCCGAGAAAGGGGTTTCGCGCGGAACCAGCACCAGCTTGCGCCCTTCCTTGAGCACGACATCGGCGGCGCGTTCGATCAGCTTGTCGGCCAGGCCCTGGGCGATGGCGGCCAGCGTGCCCATCGAACAGGGGCAGACGACCATGGCATCGGGCGGGTTGGAGCCTGAGGCGACCGGTGCGAACCATTCCTCGCGGCCGAAGATTTGCAGGTTTTCCCGGGCGATTTCGGGCAAACGGGCGAGCAGGGCGGCCCTGGTATCGGCCGGCCGCGATGGCAGGTCGAGATCCATTTCCTGCTTGGCGACGATCTGCGCCGCCTGGGAGTAGAGCAACTGCACCCTGCAGCCGGCCGCCAGCAGTAACGGGTCCTTTTCACGTCGCGCCAGCCCTATTGCCTGATCGTCGGCGGCGGCCAGGGCGGGATAGCTTTGGCGGCTCGGCTG
>JAJXVG010000216.1 GCA_021782315.1 Pseudomonadota bacterium
CGCCGGTTTCGCCGGTGGCAGTGCCGGTGACGATGTCGCCGTCGGTGGGGTCTACCACAGGCTTGCCGGGGGGCGTGCCGTCAACGGTGACTTTGGTGCCTTCGCCCGTGTTGCCGGCTTCGTCGGTGATGGTGACGGTGAGTTCCTCGCCGTCTTTGGCGTCAGGCTCCATGTCTACCGTGAATTTGCCGTCGGGGCCAACCACGCCGCTGCCGATGACTGTGCCGTCCTTGTCGGTGACGGTGACTTTGGCGCCTTCTTCGCCTTCCACCGAGCCGGTGACCTTGTCGCCGCTAGTGGGATCTACCTTGGGCGGCGGGGGAGCGATGTTGTCGACGGTGACCTTGCTGCCTTCGCCGGAGTTGCCCGACGGGTCGGTGACGGTGACGGTGAGCTCTTCGCCATCCTTGGCGTCGGGTTCGAGGTCCACGGTAAAGGTGCCGTCGGGGTTGACCGTGCCGGTGCCGATGACTTCCCCATTTTGGTTGGTGATGGTGACGGTGCCGCCGGTTTCGCCTTCGACCGAGCCGTTGATCTTGTCGCCGTCGGTCGGATCAAGCTCTGGCGCAACGGGTGGTGTTTTATCGCCACCGCCACCGCCACCGCCACCGCCACCGCCACCGCCACCGCCACCGCCACCGCCACCGCCACCGCCACCGACTGCCAAGAGCGCCAAGCCTGCCGCAGATGCGACGAATCCGCCAAAGCTTCCAGCACCGGTTCCGATGAGGCTCGACATGGCGCTGTAGGGCAAGCCAGCCAAGGCGTCACTGGAGACGCTGAAGGCATGGGACGTGCCCTGTTCGGATATCCACGGGCTGGCTTGCACAGCGTCTGCCTGCTCACCGGCAAGGTAGCCTGCGGCATCGTCATCTTCGGCAGCGGCCAGTCGGGCTTCGGCCGGCAATACCCGACCGGCTAGGGCGAGTTGCTCGGCTACTTCAGCCTGACGCTCCGCCTCTAGACGCTCTGCCTCTTCTTCCCATGACTTACGACCTGCCTTGAACAGTTTGTCAGGGCCTGCCTTCGCCACTTTGACAGCTTTGCGCTGGCCGTTGAGCGATGGGGTGACTGGCTCAGCGTTGGGATCAACGACCTTGTTTTCTGCGGCGATATTCAAAGAGGTAGAGTTGGTCTTCGTAGTCATGATGATTGCCTTATTTGTGTTGCTCAAATACCCGAAATGGCGCAATGGGATACGTTGCGCCATGGTGTTTCAGACCCGGTTTTGAAAGGCCGCAGCGTGGCGGCGCCATTTGAAATGCTCAGCGCTTGACGGGCGCGGCCAGTACCGCGCTTTGGGACGCCGGCATGACCTGCGCTGTGGCTGGAGCCGATGCCTTGGCGGCGGCGTTGATCTTTTTCAGATTGGATTGGGCCAGGGCGCTCAAAGAGGTGCGCCAATAGGCGAAATTGGGTGGATTGCCGGCGTCAATCGAGGCCTGCTCGCGGGCCAGGGTCTCATTGAAGGCGGCGGTGGCATCCTGGAGGCGGCCGGTGCGTTGATAGACAACGCCGAGGTTGAGTACGACCCAGAGATCGTCAGGATTATTTTCCCGGGTTTTGAGCAGCAAGGCTTCGGCGCGGACGTAGTCTCCGGCCTCGATCAGCGCATAGGCATCGACCAGGTTCCTGTCGATCTCGCCGCGTCCCGCCGACTCCTGCGCCTCGAATTGTTGCGTCACCGCCGCTTCGGACAGTGCATCAGGCGTCAAACCAAAAAGACACAGGCCTGCGACAAGAAAAACCCCGGAGGCATTGAGATATGCCGTGGACAATTTATTTGGATTGCATTTTATTAACATGAGTCACCCTTTTCATACCAAACAAATACTCCCCGGAAGCCGGAGAGCGTGTCATACGACTGCTCCAGGAAGCACGCAAGGATCGGCCTCGCTATGGGCAGTGCCGGTAAAGACAGTTCAGGTAGTGGCCGGTCGGCCAGATTGTGGGCGGGTTTAGAGCCCACTGATGCCTGGGTCATCCCCGCAACGGTGTCCGTCGTATCGCCTGGGCAGCGATCAAAGACAGGAACGGCATCCGGTTTTGCTGTTGATGACCGGGCCAGCCGCCCGCTTGGGCGAGGCCTACCCGTCGCCCCTCCGTCAGGAGGGCGCGGCGCAGCAAATAGTTTGGCAATACTGGAAGTGTGGGCAAGGCAGATACTTGCCGGCCGGTCGACTGGTGTCGGCTCAGAGTGAGCCCTGAGCCCTGAGCCCTGAGCCCTGAGCCCTGAGCCCTGAGCCCTGAGCCCTGAGCCCTGAGCCCTGAGCCCTGAGCCCTGAGCCCTATTATACCCAATACGTATAATTTGTCCATGCGCTAACTCCTATTGAATTGCATATTAATTTCAAACGATAAATAACATTGAACATGTATTTCGAAACTGTACATTTTTATAATATATATTCATTATGGATATGCCAACATCAACTTAATGGCTGCATGTAAAGAAATGCAAACCCAGCGGTCGTCCCCGCAAACCCGAGTTCATCAGTTAAACGCGTAAGTTATTGATTGTTATGAACCGTAGTTCAAAAGCGAGTACTACAAGCATGCACCTTGGTCCGTTCAGGCAGGCGATCAAGAATGACAAGGAATACCGGGAGTTGTACCAGGCCTACCGGGAGCGCCAGCGCGCCAGTAGGCAATCGAACACCAACTGGCCGCCGGCCCGGGATTCACAGGCCGGCTACCCGGAATGGGTCAGCGGGCAGCAGACGCTGCAGGCGCTCCTGGCACGGCTGTCGAGCCAGTCGGTGGTGGACATCGACGAGGAATTGCTCGACACCGCCATGGTCGAACGGCGCCAGCAAATCGCCATGGACAAAGTCGACGGAAAATACAACAGGAAAAAACGGATACCCGCCCCGGCGAGGACGAGCGCGACCTGCTGATCAACGACAAGCCCCCCGCCGGCAAGTGATCAGGCATAATCCGGCGACCATGAAAACACCGCTTGCCAATCCCCACCTGCTACTGATCCTGACCGTCCTGACCTGGTCGGGCAATATGGTGGTCGGTCGCGGCGCCCGCGGCGACATCCCGCCGCTGACCCTCGCCTTCTGGCGCTGGGCCATCGCCCTCCTCTTCATCCTGCCGCTCGCCCTGCCCCATCTCAAGGCGCAGTGGCCCTTATTGAAAGGAGGCTGGCGGCCGCTACTGGTTCTCGGCCTGCTCGGCATCGGCGGTTACAACACCTTCGCCTACCTGGCGCTGCAAGACACCACGGCGACCAATGCCGCCCTGCTCAATTCCTTCGTGCCGATCGCCACCATCGCCATTTCCTGGGCCTTTCTCGGCAAACACCTGCGCCCGCTCGAAGGCATCGGCGTCGTCATTTCCCTGTGCGGCGCGCTGACCATCGTCTCCCACGGCGACCCGACCATCCTCGCCCATCTCGATCTCAACGTCGGCGACGTCTGGATGCTGGTCGCCGTGCTCGACTGGGCCCTCTACACCATTGCCCTCGCCTGGCGCCCGGCCGGCGTGCATCCGATGCTGATGCTCGGCACCACCACCGTCATCGGCCTCGTCGCGCTGGCCCCGGCCTATGCCTGGGAATTGGTGCAGGGCCGCCACATCAATCTCCATTTCGGTTCCCTGGCCGCCCTGGCCTATGTCGGCATCTTCCCCAGCTTCGTCGGCTACATTTTCTACAACAAGGCGGTCGCAGAAGTCGGCGCCAGCAAGGCCAGCCTGTTCATCCACCTCATGCCGGTCTTTGGCGTCATCCTCTCCTTCCTTTTCCTGGGGGAAGTTCCGGTCTGGTACCACTACCTGGGGATAGGCCTGATCTTTGGCGGCATCTGGCTGACCATGAAAAGATGACGAACTGGTTCGATCGGCTGCGCGGCAAAAAAACATCGCTCGTACCGGACGAACTCTGGTTCAGGACCGTCGCTGCGCTGCCCTTTCTCGACGAATTGGCCGACGACGAGAAAAGGGAACTCAAGGCCATCGTCGAAACCTTCCTGGCCGACAAGGAATTCAGCGCCGCCGGCGAGCTTGAACTGAGCGACGAGATCTGCGTATCCATCGCGGCCCAGGCCTGCCTGCCCATTCTCAGGCTTGGCCTGAGCGCCTACCGCGAGTGGGTGGGTATCGTCGTCTATCCCGACGAATTCGTCGTGCCGCGCCGCATCGAAGACGAAGTCGGCGTCATCCACGAATACGACGACGTGTTGTCCGGCGAGGCCTGGGCCGGGGGGCCGCTGCTCGTTTCCTGGCGAGACGCGCAAATGGCCGGGGACGGCTACAACGTGGTCATTCACGAAGCCGCCCACAAGCTGGATATGCTGAACGGCGAAGCGGACGGCATGCCGGCCCTGCACGCCGGAATCGGCGAAATCGAGTGGCAGACGACCTTTGTCGCTGCCTACGAGAATTTCTGCCGGCGGGTGGACGACGGCGAGGATACCGCCATCGACCCCTATGCCGGGACCGCGCCGGCCGAGTTTTTCGCCGTGCTGACCGAAAGTTTCTTCGAAATCCCGGAGGTCGTCGCCGGGGAATACCCGGAGCTATACGATCTGCTCAGCCGCTATTACCGCCAGGACCCGCTGGCGCGCCGGCAGAAGGCTGCCAACCGCCCGACCGCCTGAGCGCGGCAGGCCGCAGCAGCCCCCCCCCCGGCCGACAGGCCGGGAATTCAAGCGCTCAGCAGAAATTCGCGAACAACGGCTATCTGGTCTGCCGACTGAAACATCGGGGCATGGCCGACTCCGGCGATTTCGGCCAAACCCGCCCGCGGGCCGCAGGCGGCCATTTTCAGCCAGGTATCGCGGGCCAGCAGATCGGATTCGGCCCCCCGAATAACCAGAGTTGGGCATTTGATCTGCTCGTACACCGGCCAGAGATCGACATCCTGATCGCTAAAGGCCGCCCTGAATGGCTCGGCGATCCGCGGATCGTAACGAAACGCCCAGCGTCCGTCCGCGCGCTGCATGACGCTTGTTTCGGTCAGGTGATGCCACTGCGCCTCGGTCAATGAGCCGAAGGGCGCACTGACCAACTTGACGAAGGCCAGCGCCTCGTCGAAGGTCGCCCAGTCGAAGTGCAGGCCGTTGCCCTTCGCGCGGTCGTACAGCTCCAGAGCGATCTTCCACTTGGGCCGGTAGACCATCTCATCGGGGATGCCGGCCACGCGGCAGCGGT
>JAJXVG010000217.1 GCA_021782315.1 Pseudomonadota bacterium
CCCGCTGACTGGGCCGACTGGCTCTACACTTACCTGCGTTCCTTCTATCGCGACCCGAATCGTCCGACCGGCTGGAACAACCTGGTATTCGAAAACGTCGGCATGCCGCATGTCCTGTACGGCCTGCAAGGCCAGCAGGTATTGAATCATGAAGCGCACAAGCTGGAACTGGCCGTTCCGGGTTCGATGCCGCCGGCGGAGTTCGACAAGTCGGTGTCCGACCTTGTCAGCTTCCTGGTCTGGATGGCCGAGCCGCAACAGGAATTCCGCCGGACCCTGGGCTGGTTCGTTCTCGCCTTCCTGGTCGTTCTCTTCGTTGTCGCCTACGCGCTGAAGAAGGAATACTGGAAAGACATTCACTGATCCTTTGGGGATCGGTCAACGGCATCGCGGGTTTGGCCTAGGCCTGCCCCCGATGCCGAATCTCATTTTGAGGGTTGCCACAAATGATGAACCTCTACTCGGGCACTACCTGCCCCTTTAGCCATCGTTGCCGTATCGTCCTGTTTGAAAAGGGCATGGATTTTCAGGTCATCGATGTCGACATGTTCAACAAGCCGGAAGAGATGGCGGCGATCAATCCGCACAATCGGGTTCCGGTGCTGGTCGAACGGGACCTCGTCCTGTTCGAGCCGAACATCATCAACGAATACATAGACGAGCGCTTCCCGCATCCGCAACTGATGCCGGCGGACCCGATCATGCGGGCGCGGGCACGCCAGCTCCTGGTCGGCATGGAGCGCGAAATTTTTTCCTTCATGGAAGTGATCGAAAAGAATGGCAAGACTGCCGACAAGGCTCGCCAGGAGATTCGCGCCCGCCTGACCGAGATCGTGCCGATCTTCAACAAGCAGAAATTCATGCTGGGCGACGAGTTTTCCATGCTTGACGTGGCCATCGCGCCGCTGCTCTGGCGTCTCGACCACTACGGCATCGATCTCGGCAAGGCGGCGGCGCCGCTGATGAAGTACGCCGAGCGAATTTTCAGCCGCCAGGGTTTCATCGACGCGCTGACGCCCTCCGAAAAGGCGATGCGCAAGTAAGACATGGAACTTCCGTCCACCAAGCCTTACCTGCTGCGTGCCATCTGGGAATGGTGTTGCGACAACGGCTTTACGCCTCATATCGCGGTCGAGGTCGATGAGCGGACACGGGTGCCGCGCGAATTCGTGCGTGGCGGGCAGATTGTCCTGAATCTCGGCCCGAGTGCGACCAGCAAGCTGCAGATCGGTAACGACTTCATCGATTTTCAGGCGCGTTTCAATGGCGTCGCGCGCGACCTGTCGGTGCCGGTCCAACGGGTTTCGGCAATTTATGCTCGTGAAAACGGCGCCGGCATGGCTTTCGAAGTCGACGGCGAGGAAGAGGCCGAAGCCGGCGAATGGCGCGACTCGGCGGACGAAGCTTCGCCTGCGGACGAAACGCCGCCCGAGCCGCCGCGCCCGGAAGGAGGGCGCCCCAAGCTGCAGCGCATCAAATAGGGACGCCGGCAGCGGATAGCGCACCAAAAAAGGGAAAATCCATTCGTGGTTTTCCCCTTTTTTCATTCAAGCCCATGATTTTTATACATGGCATGCCTGTTGCTGGTTGCATGCCGGAAGGAAAATCATGAGAGTTGAAGTCAAATCTACCTGTTGTTATTGCGGTGTCGGTTGCGGGGTCCTGATCCAAACCGAAGGCGGTGTCGTCACGGGGGTGCGCGGCGATCCGGCCCATCCGGCCAATCGTGGGCGCCTGTGCACCAAGGGGGCGACCCTGGAGCAGACCGTCAATCCGAGCTATCGCCTGCTCTTTCCGGAAAAGCGCCCGGTGCGGGGCGAGGCCGGGCAACGGCTAAGCTGGGCATCGGCGCTTGACGAAGCGGCCGAACGCTTTGCCGGGATCATCCGCGAGCATGGTCCGGATGCGGTGGCTTTCTACATTTCCGGTCAGTTGATGACCGAGGACTACTATGTCTTCAACAAGCTGGCCAAGGGACTGATCGGCACCAACAACGTCGATACCAATTCCCGGCTCTGCATGTCCTCCGCCGTTGCCGGCTACAAACAGACCCTGGGCGCCGATGCGCCGCCGTGCGGTTATGCAGACATTCTGCTGGCCAAGGTCATTTTCATTGCCGGGGCCAATCCCGCCGTCGCCCATCCCATCGTTTTCCGCTATATCGAGGACGCGAAGGCAGCCAATCCCGATGTCAAAATCATCGTCGCCGATCCCCGTCGCTCGGAGAGCGCGGAGATCGCCGATCTTCATTTGCCGATCAAGCCGGGGACGGATATCGCACTGTTCAACGGCATGCTGCAGGTCATGATCGCCGAGGACCTGCTCGATCGGGCCTATATCGATGCCCATACCAGCGGTTTCGACGCCCTGGCCGAATTGGTCGCAGTCTATGCGCCGGACAGGGTGGCCGCCATCTGCGGGGTTCCCGCCGAGAGCATCGTCCAGGCGGCCCGCTGGTTCGCCGCCAGCGACGCATCCCTGTCGCTCTATTGCCAGGGCTTGAATCAGTCGGCGCACGGCACGCACAACAATGCCGGAATCATTCATCTGCACCTGGCGACCGGGCAGATCGGCAAACCGGGAGCCGGGCCCTTTTCGGTGACCGGGCAGCCGAATGCCATGGGTGGACGCGAGGTCGGCGGCCTGTCCAATCTGCTGTCGGCCCATCGCGATCTGGCCAACCCGGCGCATCGTGCGGAGATGGCACGCTTCTGGGGGGTGCCCTTCGTTCCGGCGACCCCCGGCAAGTCCGCCGTCGACCTGTTCAAAGCCCTGAAAACGGGCGAAATCAAGGCGGTGTGGATCGCCTGCACGAATCCGGCGCAATCCATGCCCAACCAGGCCGCCGTACGCGAGGCGCTGGGTTCGGCGAAATATGTCGTTCTCCAGGAGGCCTACGGCAATACCGACACGGCCGATTACGCCGATCTCCTGCTGCCGGCCAGCGCCTGGGGCGAGAAGCATGGCACGGTGACCAATTCGGAGCGCTGCATCAGCCGTGTGCTGCCCGCCGTCCAGGCGCCGGGCGAGGCGCGTCACGACTGGGAGATCGTCGTCGATTTTGCCCGGCGCCTGGGCAGAAAGCTCGATCATGACGGCGCCGAGCGCTTGTTTCCCTACGCCGACCCCGAATCCATCTTTAATGAGCATCGCGAAAGCACGCGTGGCCGCGATCTCGATATCACCGGTCTGTCCTACGCCCGGCTCGAGGCCGGTGGGCCGCAACAATGGCCCTGTCCGGAAGGCGCCGAGACCGGCAAGCTTCGCCTTTACGAGGACGGACGTTTTCCGACGACGGACGGCAGGGCGCGCTTCGTGGCCATCGAGCACCAGCCGACGGCCGACGCAACGACTCCCGAATTGCCGATCAGCCTGCTTTCGGGTCGTCTGCGCGATCACTGGCACGGCATGAGCCGCACCGGTACCGTGCCGCGCCTGTTTAACCTCGAGGACGAGCCGCTGCTGGCCATGCATCCCTGCGACATGCGTCACCGGGGGCTGGCCTCCGGCGATCTGGTCAAGGTCAGCAACGCCCGGGGCGAGATGGTGGTGCGCGTCGCCGAGCGCGGCGGCCTGGCCAAGGGGCGGTCGTGGATGCCGATGCACTGGGGCAACCGCTTCATGAATACGCCGGGTGCCAACGCGCTGGCCTGCGATGCGACCGATCCCTATTCGAAACAGCCGGAACTGAAGCATGCGGCGGTCCAGGTCGCCAAGCTGGACCTGCCCTATCCGCTCGCCGTAATCCGTCGTTGCGCCAGCCAATCGGAGGCGCTGGAGCTGATGCAGAGCGCCCGGCGTTCACTCGCTGCCTTTCCCTATGCCTCGGTCGGTCTTTACGGGCGCAAGCGCCCGCTGGTGGTTTTCCGGGCGGCGGCTGCTGCGGCCATTGCCGATGGCGATATCGCCGCCATCGATCGTCTCTTCGGCCTCGACGGCAGCGACGGCGCGATCGTCTATGCCGATGCCAAGCGCCGGGTGGACAAGAAGGCCATCGCCCTGGACGGGCGTTTGCTCGGTATCCGTCTGGCCGGCGAAACACTGGCCCAGACGTGGTTGAAACAGGCGATGGCGGAGGACGAGCTCGACGCCAGCCTGATCCGCTTTGCCCTGGCCCCTTCGGCCAAGCCGCCGACAGCCATGATCGCCCGCAACATCGTCTGCAAATGCGCCGATGTCAGCGATGTGCAGATTCGTCTCGAACTGGATGGGGGAGCGGAGTTGCCCGGACTCCAGGAAAAATTGAAATGCGGCACTTTCTGCGGATCATGTCTGCCCGATATCAAGCGCATGGCGGCCGAACACGAAAAAAAGCTCGCGGCGGCAGCCTGAGCGCGAGCGGAGGAGACCATGAGCTACAGCCAATACATCAGGGAAATCGGGCGCGGCGCCGAGGGTTCGCGCGATCTGGGCAGCGCGGATGCGCGGCAGCTCTATGCCGCCATGCTCGACGGCGGCGTTCCCGATCTCGAACTGGGCGCGATCATTCTCGGTTTGCGCGTCAAGGGCGAATCGGTGGACGAGATGCTGGGTTTCCTGAGCGCCGTCGACGAGCGTACGAACAAGTTGGACATGCCCCAAGGCCGCGTTCGCCCTGTTGTTCTGCCGAGCTATAACGGCGCGCGCAAGGAAGCCAACCTGACGCCGTTGCTGGCCTTGCTGCTGCAGCGCTTTGGCGTGCCGGTGGTGGTGCACGGCCTGCTCGAAGGATACGGACGGGTGACCACCGCCCAGATTTTTCGAGAGTTGGGTGTCATGCCCAGCATATCGACCACGCAGGCACAGGTCGCGCTCAACGAAAACGGACTGGCCTTCCTCCCGCTGCATGCCCTCTGCCCCGGCATTCACAACCTGCTTGCCCTGCGCAGTCGGATCGGGGTGAGGAACAGCGCCCACAGCCTGGTCAAACTGATCAGTCCTTTTCGGGGCGATGCTGTTCTCGTCGCCCCGGCAACCCATCCCGATTTCATCGAGTTGATGCGCAATATCCTCATGCTCTGCGACCAGCGCGCCCTGCTCCTGCGTGGTACCGAAGGCGAACCCTTTGCCAACCCAGAT
>JAJXVG010000028.1 GCA_021782315.1 Pseudomonadota bacterium
TGCCGCAGGTCAAGCGGCGCGGCGCGCGCCTGATCGCCATCACCGGCCGCAGCGACTCGGCGCTGGCGCGCGAGTGCGACGTGCTGCTCGACGCGGGCGTGGCGCAGGAAGCCTGCCCGCACAACCTGGCGCCGACGGCCAGCACGACCGCCGCCCTGGCGCTGGGCGACGCCCTCGCCGTCGCCCTGCTCGACGCTCGCGGCTTCGGGCCGGACGATTTCGCCCGCTCCCACCCCGGCGGCTCGCTCGGTCGCCGCCTGCTCACCCACGTCAGCGACGTCATGCGCTCCGGCGACAAGGTACCGGCCGTCGCTCCCGCCACCGCCATCACCGACGCCATCATCGCCATGTCGCGTGGCGGCCTGGGCCTGGTGACCATCGTCAGCCCCGGCCGGCAGGTGCTCGGCATCTTTACCGACGGCGACCTGCGCCGTGCCTTTGAAAAACGCATCGACCTGCTGCAGGGCGACATCGCAGCCGTGATGCATGCCGCACCGCGCACCATCGGTCCCGACCGCCTCGCCGTCGAGGCCGTTGAAATGATGGAACACCAGCGCATCAACGCATTGCTCGTCGTCGACGACGAACAGCGCCTGATCGGCGCGCTCAACATGCACGACCTTTTCAATGCCAAGGTTATCTGATGGACAGCAAAGCCCGCGCCGCCCGCGTCAAACTGGTCGCCTTCGACATCGACGGCGTGATGACCGACGGCGGCCTTCACTACACCGACGACGGCCATGAGTTGAAGACCTTCAACGTCCAGGACGGCCTCGGCATCGTGCTGCTCAAACGCGCCGGCATCGAAATCGCCGTCATCACCGGCCGCACCTCCAACGTCGTCGCCTGCCGGGCGAAAGATCTCGGCATCGATCACGTCTTTCACGGTGTCGGCGACAAACGCGCCGTCTCGGCAGCATTGCTGGACAAACTCGGCCTCGACTGGTCCGAACTCGCCTTCATGGGCGACGACCTGATCGACCTGCCGGCCATGACCCGCTGCGGTCTGGCCATCGCCCCGGCCAATGCCCGTCCCGTCGTCAAGGAGCGCGCCCACACTGTCACCGAAGCCACCGGCGGCAAGGGGGCGGTGCGCGAAGCCATCGAGTTCATTCTCGCCGCCCAGGGCAAACTTGACGCGGCATTCGCTCCCTACCTGGCACCGTGATGAAGCACTGGCCCAGCCACCTCTTTCCGATCGTTGTCCTGACCATACTGGCCGGCCTCAGTTTCTGGCTGCAAAGCACCGTCGACCGAGGTGAAACCAAGAACGACGGGAATCTCCGCCACGACCCGGACGCCATGGCTGAAAATTTCGTGGTCCGCCGCTTCGACCAAACCGGCCAGATCAAATACCGCCTGACCGGGCCCTACTTCGTGCACTATCCGGACAGCGAAACCTCCGAGCTGACCTCGCCGACCTTGACCAGTTACCAGCCTAACAGTCCGCCGGTAACCGTGACCAGCGACCACGCCATCAGCACCGCCAAGGGTGAAACGGTTTTTCTCTGGGATCACGTCGTCCTGACCCGAACCGGCACACCGGAACGCCCGGAAATGATCGCCCGCATGCCCGAATTGACAGCCCAACCCGATGCCGGCACCGCCTTCAGCGGCAGCCTGGTTGAAATTACCCAGGGGCGCTCCTGGGTAAACGGTGTCGGCGCTCAAATCGACAACAACAATTCGACTCTCGTCCTGCTTTCGCGGGTCAAGGGAGAATATATCCGACCCACTGCCAAGCCATGAACCGAATCGCCACACTTACCCTTTGCCTTCTGATCAGTCTTGCCGCGCATGCCGAACGGGCCGATCGCGACAAGCCGATGCAGGTGGAAGCCAATCGCGCCTCGCTCGACGACGCCAAGAAAATTCAGATCCTCGAAGGCGACGTTCTGATCACCAAGGGCACCATGGTTCTCAAGGCCGACCGCGTCGTCATCACCGAAGATCAGTACGGCTTTCAAAAGGGTACCGCCTTCGGCGGCAAGGACGGGCTGGCCCGCTTCCGCCAGAAGCGCGACGGCAAGGATGAATATATCGAAGGCGAAGGCGAGCGCATCGAATACAACACCAACAGCGAAGTGCTCGAACTCTTCCACCGCGCCTGGGTAAAAAATGGCGAGGACGAGGTCAGGGGCGACTATATCTGGTATGACTCGATCAGCGAGAAATATCTCGTCACGGCGGCCGACCCCGCCAACCCGAAGGCACCGCCAGGACGCGTCAGGGCGATCATTCAACCGAAAGCCAAGGAGGGCCAGGCGAAAACCGCGCCCAACGGCGAAGGACTCCAACTCAAGGGTGCCGCCAAGCTGGGCGAACCAGATCGTCAGCAGTAGACCGGCGGCTGTTTCGACCTATCCGAAAGAAGCCCTATCAGGAGCTGACAAAGACTGAACAAATCCTATATTTTCATCGGCTTAGCTATTTTTGTGCACCGCACAAAAATAATGTTGACAATGTGACAATCATCCCTATAATAAAGTGCATGGTGCAGTGCAACATCCCTTCGTGAGACGGCGCTGCAAGAGCATTCGATTGTTTTGCATGACCTTTTATATTGGAGATATCCCATGTTCACCACCCCCGAGCAATTTGCTGCCGCCAACAAGGCCACCGTCGACTCCCTGCTCTCCCTGGCCAACACCGCCCTGGCCTCCGCCGAGCGTATCGCCGCCCTCAACCTGAACACCGCCCGTTCCGTGATGGAAGACTCCGTCTCCGGCGCCAAGGCCCTGATGGGTGCCAAGGACGTCCAGGAAGTCATCTCCATCCAGGCCTCCCTGACCCAGCCGAACGTCGAGAAGGCCGTTGCCTACTCCCGTTCCGTCTATGAAATCTCGGCCCAGACCCAGGAAGAACTGGCCAAGATGGTCGAAGCCCAGTTCGGCGACTTCCAGAAGAGCGTTGCCGGTCTGCTCGACAAGGCCGCCAAGTCTGCCCCGGCCGGTTCCGACGTTGCCGTCGCTGCCGTCAAGAGCGCCATTGCCGCCGCAACCTCCGCTTTCGACAACATGAACAAGGCCGCCAAGCAGGTTGCCGAGATCACCGAAGCCAATGTTGCCGCCGCGACCAACGCCACCGTCAAGGCCGTCAGCGCCACGACCGCCGCTTCCAAGAAGAAGTAATTTTCGTACCAAGGCCCCCGTTTCGACGGGGGCCTGTTTCATCCACACCCGCAAACAGACCTGGAGATGATGATGAGCAACCCGAACCTTGATCAACTGACCGCCGCCCAGAAAGCCAATGCCGAAGTCATGACGACGCTGATGCGTACCGCCTTCAACGGCGTCGAGCGCCTGACCGCCCTGAACATGGCCGCTTCCCGCGAGTTTTTCAACAACACCCTGGCCAGCACCCAGCAATTGTTGAGCGCCAAGGATGCCAACGCCGTCGCCAAACTGAACAGCGAACTGGCCCAGCCGAACGCCGCCAAGTGGATGGACTATTCCCGCAGCGTCTACGAACTGGTCGCCGACATGCAGAAGGAACTGACTTCCGTCATGGAAGCCCAGTACAGCAGCTTCACCAAGAACGCCAACAGCGCCGTCGAAAAGGCCAAGTCCTCGGCACCGGTCGGCGGCGACGTTTTTGCCGCAAC
Source organism: Pseudomonadota bacterium (assembly GCA_021782315.1). Taxonomy (GTDB): domain Bacteria; phylum Pseudomonadota; class Gammaproteobacteria; order Burkholderiales; family Rhodocyclaceae; genus Azonexus. Next base: position 3,605 of record JAJXVG010000028.1, read on the forward strand.
CATGCAATCCATGCTGAATGCCTCGACCAAGGCCTTCGACAACATGACCGGCATGGCCAAGCAGTTGTCCGACATCGCCGAAGCCAACATGGCTGCCGCCGGCAAGGTTGCCGCTCCGGCCAAGACCAGCGCGACGACCGCCGCCCGCAAGTCGGCCGCCAAGTAATTTCCAGGCTCCCGGCACCGACGGCCCGCGAAATTCGCGGGCTTTTTTACGCCCGGCGGATCTAACGGCAGGCCCTGGCGGGAACTCGCCGCAAGTCAGGCATCAGGGCCGCCACGCCCAGTCGACACCCCGGCGCTCGACCTCGACGCGAATTTCCGCCATGGCCCGGTCGACCAGTTCGGGCGTACCCTCCACCCCCAGTTCCAGGTGCCTGCGCTCCTTGCCGACCAGCGAGGGCAGCGAGAACAGGCGCAGGCTCGGATAGTCGGCGACGATGCGCTCCATGAGATCGAGCAGGGCACTTTCGTAGGCGTTCGGGCCGGACAGCAGGAAAGCCTTGTCGACGACGCCGTCTACCGCCCTGAATGCATCCCGGTGAAAAGTATCGAGCGCCCACTCGATCATCGGATGAGCCATCTGCGGAAAACCGGGCACGAAATAGTGGTCCCTGACCATGAAACCCGGGATACGGTTGAAGGGATTGGGAATAATCCGCACACCGCTCGGGAAGGTGACCAGTTGCCGGCGCTGCTCGCTGATTTCCTCGCCGGCGAAACGGGCCTTCAGTTCTTCGTAGCCTTCCGGATGCAGGGTCAGATCGACGCCGAGCGCCATGGCCACGGCCTGCCGGGTATGGTCGTCCGGTGTATTGCCGATGCCGCCGCAGGAGAAAACGACGTCGCCGGCCGCCATTGTGCGCTTGAAGGTGGCGGCCAGACGCGCCCGGTCGTCGCCCAGGTATTCGACCCAGCTCAGGCGCAGGCCGCGGGCGCCGAGCAGTTCGGCGATTTTTGCGAAGTGCTTGTCCTGGCGCTTTCCCGACAGGATTTCATCGCCGATGACGACGGCGCCAAAGCTGCGATTCATAGACGTTCTCCCTCGATGCTGACGACGGCCCCGCCGCGCGACCGGCGCAGCGCCTCCAGTCCGTAATGGACGAATGATAGCGCGGCCAGAGCCGGCACCAGCAGGCCGACGAAGGGAATGTGGGCGAGCAAGGCCATGGTCAGGCCGAGCATGAACAGCGGCGCTTTCCGGTGGCTGCGAATCTCCTGCCATTCGCCGGCCGTGGCGTGCATGGACAGCGCGTCGTAGGCGAAGGTGCGGCGGTTCAGCCAGCCCATCAGGAGCAGCGGAAGGAGCAGGGAAAAGCCGGGAATCAGCCATAAAGGAACGGTCAGCAGCCAGCCGGCGATGAACAGTATCGTCGCCAGAACGCTGTTGGCCGCCGCTGCGACAAAACTGTCCCGGCCCATCGCCGCGACGTCGCGGTACTCGGTTGCCGACAGGTGGCCCAGCATCAGCGGCATGATGACGATGGCCGCGAGCAGCGAGGCGGCCAGGTAGGCGATGGCGAAGATCGCCATCCAGCCGCCGAGATAGGCCACCAGGTGAGCCAGCCAGATCAATCCCCAGCCGGCCAGCAGGCTCATCGGCGGATAGGCCATCATCTCATCGACAAAGGCGCCGAGTGCCCAGATCGCCAATCCGACGATCAGGAGCAGCGAAACCAGCGCCGGACTCAGAACGTAGAGCCAGACCTTGCCGCTTTTCAGGCTGGCAAAGGTTCTCGCCAGCGCCAGCATGACCTCATCCATTCGCGTCACCCATTCTTGATTCCCTCCCATTGCTTTTGCAGGCGCTTGGTCGACACCGGCACCGGCGTCCTCAATTCCTGCGCAAACAACCCGACGCGCAACTCTTCGAGCAACCAGCGAAATTGTTCGATCTGCGGGTCGAGCGTCCCGAGCTTGGCCAACTGGATGGCGCGTCGCTCGTAGTTGGCCCAAAGCGGGCCGTACTCGGCCATCAACTGAGCGTCGCGCGCCGGATTGGCCTTGAGCTTGTCGAGGCGAACGCCGATGGCCTTGAAGTAGCGCGGGTAGTGCTGCAGGCGCTCGAAGGGCGTATCGACCAGGAAGCGCTTGCCCATCAGCCGCTTCAATTGCGCCTCGATGTCGGCGACCGCTGCGGCATGCGCCTTGAAAACCGGCAATTTCCTGAGTACCGCCTGCCATTCGCCGAGCACGGTGGCGACCAGGCGGCAAACCTCCTGCATGATCAAGCCGAGGCGCGCCTTGCTGTCGCCGCAGCGGCTCTTGAAAGCATTCGGCGTCGTCGGCAGCGGCTCGGTCAGGCAGGCACGCTCGAAGGTCAGGGCGACGATCTGCTTCTGAAGCTCGTCGCTGCTGCCCAAGGTCATGTACTGCATGGCCATCTGGCTGAGGCCGGGAATATTCTTGTCGAAATACTTCACCTGATCGCGGAACTGCAGCATGAACAGGCGAAGCAGGCCGGCCCGGTGGGCGGCAGCAGCCTCCTCGGCCGAATCGAAGACCTTGAGGCTGACCGTTTCGCCATCGTCGCTCAGGCCGGGATAGCCGAGCACGGTCTGCCCGGCAACGGAAACCTCCATCAATTCAGGCAGTTCGCCAAAGGTCCAGTCGGTGAGATTGGTGAACTCGGACGGCGTTTCGTGCAGTTCGGCGAATTCCTGCTTGGCCTCGCGCCCCCATTCGGCGCGCAGGGCGACCAGGCTGCGGTTCATGTCGAGTTGGCGGCCGTCTTCATCGATCAGCCTGTAGTTCATCGAAAAATGGGCCGGCAGCGCATCGGGCCGGAAGGAATCAGGCGTCACCGCCCAGCCGCGCGCATTGAGGCCGCGCGCTTCGAGAATGTGCTCGATCAGCGGCGCGATCAGACCCTGGTTCATCTTCCTTTCGTTGCCGGCCACGGCCGACAGGAATTCCTCGACAAACTCGGGGACCGGCACCACCTTCGCCCGGATCTTCTGCGGCAGCGTCTTGATCAACTGCACCAGCTTTTCCTTCAACAGCCCCGGTACCAGCCATTCCATGCGCAGTACGGGAATCTGGTTGAGCTGCGCCAGCGGCAGGGTCAGCGTGACGCCGTCGCGCGGCGAACCTGGCTCGAAGTGGTAGCTCAGCGCGTAATCGACGCCGCCGACCTTGAGGTGATGCGGGAAAGCCTCGGTCGTCACGCCGGCCGCCGAGTGGCGCATCAGGTCGTCTTTCGACAGGAAGAGCAGCTTGCCGTCGTCCCGCTCGGCTTCCTTGCGCCAGTGGTCGAAAGTGGCGCCGTTGTGGATGCCCTCGGGGATCAGGTGGTCATAGAAGGCAAATATCAGTTCGTCGTCTACCAGGACGTCCTGGCGGCGCTGCTTGTGTTCGAGATGTTCGATCTCGCGGATCAGCTTCTGGTTGTGCTGGAAGAAGGGCCAGCGCCTGGCGAATCCCTCGTCGATTTCCTCGCCGACCAGGCCCTGGCGAATGAAAATTTCGCGCGCTTCGGCCGGGGCCAGCGGGCCATAATGGATACGCCGTTTCGGGTTGATGACCACGCCGTAGAGCGTCGTCCGCTCCCAGCCGGCGACCTGCATGGATTTCTTTTCCCAGTGGGCGTCGAAGTAGCTGCGCTTGACAAGGTGAGCGCCCACTTTCTCCAACCACTCGGGTTCTATGCGGGCGACGCAGCGACCAAAAAGGCGTGTCGTCTCGGTGATCTCGGCCGCCATGACCCATTTGCCGGCTTTCTTCTGCAAGGGCGACGAGGGATGGATCAGGTAGCGGATGCCGCGCGCCCCGAGGTAGTAGCCGGATTCGTCGGCCTTGCAGCCGAGATTGCCGAGGAGTCCGGCCAGCAGCGCCTGGTGGATGGCGTCATAGCCGCCCGGCAGCTCGCTTTCCTTCCAGCCGAGTTCGGTCACCATCGCATGCAACTGGCCATGCACCTCGCGCCACTCGCGCAGACGCAGGTAGGAGAGAAACTGGGCATGGCAGCTATCGACCAGCTGTTTGTTCGATTTTTTGTGCTCGACGGCGTTCTGGAACCAGTTCCACAGCTTCCACCAGCTCAGGAATTCCGACTTCTCGTCGGTAAACAGTTTGTGCTTTTCGTCGGCCGCCTGCTGCCTGTCCTGCGGTCGTTCGCGCGGGTCCTGCGCCGACAGGCCGGCGGCGATGACCATCACTTCCTTGAGGCAACCGAGGTCGCGGGCAGCAACCAGCATGCGGCCAATGCGCGGATCGAGCGGCAGCCTGGCCAGGGCCTGGCCGATGGCGGTCAGGACATTGTCCTCGCCGAGGGCGCCGAGTTCCTGCAGCAGCGCGTAACCGTCGGCGATGGCCTTGGCCGGCGGCGGCTCGATGAAGGGAAAACTTTCGACATCGGTCAGGCGCAGCGATTTCATGCGCAGGATGACGCCGGCCAGCGAGGAGCGGAGGATTTCCGGATCGGTGAATGGCGGCCGGGCATTGAAATCGGCCTCGTCGTAGAGCCGGATGCAAACGCCCGCCGCCACCCGGCCGCAACGCCCGGCCCGCTGCCGTGCCGCCGCCTGCGCGATCTTCTCGATCTGCAACTGCTCGACCTTGTTGCGATAGGAGTAGCGCTTGACCCGGGCCAGCCCGGTGTCGATGACGTAGCGGATGCCGGGCACGGTAAGCGAGGTTTCCGCCACGTTGGTGGCCAGCACGATGCGCCGCTGGCCGCCCGAGGGTTTGAAGATGCGGTCCTGGTCGCCGGCCGACAGGCGCGAGAAGAGCGGCAGGATTTCCGGGGCGTGGGCGCTGGACAGGCCGGGGCGGGCCAGGGCGTGTTTGCGCAAGGCCTCCGCCGCCTCGCGGATTTCCCGTTCGCCGGGCAGGAAGACGAGGATATCGCCGCTGCCCAGGCGGGCCACCTCGTCGGCGGCATCGACGATGGCATCGTAGAGGTCGCGCTCGTCGTCCTTCTTGTCGATATCCTCGACCGGCCGGTAGCGTATCTCGACCGGGTAGAGCCGGCCGGACACCTCGATCACCGGCGCCGGCCTGCCGTGCCGGCTGAAATGCTGCGCAAAGCGCTCGGCATCGATGGTCGCCGAGGTGATGATGAGCTTGAGATCCGGCCGCTTGCCCAGCAACTGCTTGAGATAGCCGAGCAGGAAATCGATGTTCAGGCTGCGCTCGTGCGCCTCGTCGATGATGATCGCCTCGTAGGCGTTGAGATAGGGATCTGACTGCGATTCGGCGAGCAGGATGCCGTCGGTCATCAGCTTGACCCAGCTCTCCGGCGTAGACCGGTCCTGGAAGCGGATCTTGACGCCGACCCCGGCGCCGACCTGGGTCTTCAACTCCTGCGCCAGGCGGGTCGCCACCGAGCGGGCCGCCAGCCGGCGCGGCTGGGTGTGGCCGATCAGCCCGCGCGCCCCCAGGCCGAGATCGAGGCAAATCTTGGGCAACTGCGTCGTCTTGCCGGAACCGGTTTCGCCGCAGACGATGACAACCTGATTTTTTCGAATCAAGTCGGCGATGTCGTCCCGCCGCTCGTTGACCGGCAGGTCGCCCTGGAATTCCGGCCGGGGCAGGCCGGCCCGGCGGGCGGCCACGGCCGCCCGCGAACGCTCGACGAGCGCCGCCAGGTCCGCCTGCAGCTTGGCGCGATTTTGCCCGCCGGCGCGCAGCAGGTCGCGCTGCATCCCCCGCAGGCGCTTCAAGTCGCTGCTCAGGCAGAGATTTTCCGGCGCCTCGGGACGGCGGTCGTTTTTTTGTGGCGGTGAGGACTGGCTTGAATTCATTGCATCGGGTATGGAGGAGACCGGCCACGGCCGGCAGCCGAGGCCGCACGATCGCGTGGACGCCAGGGGCCGGCCTTGCTCCGGCACTTGACATCGTCACCGCCCAGCGGCATCGAACCGGATTTCGGCAAAACCCGATTTTAGAGCAGCTCGCGGCTTTTACGTAAATTCCGTGTCATGCCTGGCCGGGCCGTTCGGTAGCCCGGCCCTTTTTCCATCGCCGCATTGAACTGTTTTTCGCCAGCGACGGACTAAGCCCAGTACGCCTAGCGTTCGGCATCGGCGACCAGCGGTCGGCCGGCAACGCCGCGCAGTGCATTCTTGGAAGGAAGACAGTTGATGCCACCCATTGGCGAAAATGCCATCGCGCGAATCCGGCGAGACCATGCGCACATGCTGCAACTGACCGAGCGGATTCGCGCCGAATGCACCGAACAGGAGGTCCGCGACAGTTGCAAGGATTGCGCCCCGGTGCGGCGCGTCGTCTGCCGCGGCAATGTCGAACAGCTGATCCGCTCGCTGGTCGAAACGACGCTGAAACACAACCTGATCGAATCGATGTTCATGGAGGAACTGGTGCCAGCGGCGCATCGCCTCGCCCATAACCAGGCGCACATGGCAATCGCCCGGCAATTGCAGGCGATTCGCGTGGTCTTTGCCGAGGACGGCAACGGCATCGTCGCCATCGAGGGCATAGAACAGGTCCATCAGAGCCTGCTCGCCCACTTCCGGGAGTATGATGAACAATTGGAAATCCATCTCGCGGCGGCAGCCCCGGCGCCGCCAAGCTGATATCGAGCGCGATGTACCACGGAGAACGCTTCAACGCCTGGACCCACCTGTTTGGCGCCCTGCTCGCCCTGACCGGCGCAATCTGGCTGCTCGCCAGCGCCCACGGCGAACCCCTGAAAATGATCAGCGTCGGTGTCTACGGCACGTCGCTGGTCATGCTCTACAGCATCTCGACCCTCTATCACAGCGTGCGCGGCCGGGCCAAACGGGTCTTGCGCAAGCTCGACCACCTGTCGATCTACCTGTTGATCGCCGGCAGCTACACCCCCTTCTGCCTGATCAGCCTGCGCGGCGCCAGGGGCTGGTCGCTGTTCGGCATCGTCTGGACCCTGGCCGTCATCGGCATGCTGCAGGAAATCAAGCCGCGTTCGGAGGCACGCATCCTGTCGCTGATCATCTATGCCGTCATGGGCTGGATCGTGCTGGTCGCCGTCGAACCCCTGCTCGACAGCCTGGGCACGGCCGGCTTTGCATGGCTGGCGGCCGGCGGCGTCTTCTATACCGTTGGCATCGTCTTTTTTGCCTTCGACGAACGCTTCCGGCACTGGCACGGCATCTGGCACCTGTTCGTAATCGCCGGCAGCCTGGCGCATTTCATCGCGATATTGCTCTACGTGGTCTGATGCGACAACAATATGGCCCTTGCCCAAGCTGCCGACAACCGCCATGCGCTTCTTCCCTGCCCTCTTCCCTGCCCTCCTCCTCGCCTGCGCCGTCAACGCCAGGGCCGCGACAAGCCCGACCCTGAGCGACATCGCTTACGGCCCCGACGCCGATCAGCGCTACGACTTCTACCGGCCGGCCGAGGGCGACAGGGCGCCACTCATCCTGATGGTGCACGGCGGCGGCTGGCGGCGCGGCGACAAGGATGCGGCGCGTGTGGTGGACAACAAGGTCGACCGCTGGTTGCCGCGCGGCATCGCCTTCGCCAGCGTCAACTACCGGATGCAACCGAAGGCGCCGCCGCTGGAACAGGCCCGCGATCTGGCACGGGCCCTGGCCGACGTCCAGCACCGTGCACAAAAACTCGGTATAGACAGCGACAACATCGTATTGATGGGGCATTCCGCCGGCGCCCACCTCGTCGCACTGCTCGCCGCCCGCCCCGACCTGCAGGCCGCAGCCGGCGCCCGGCCATGGCGGGGCAGCGTGTTGCTCGACAGCGGCGCCCTCGACGTGCCGGCCATCATGAATGCCCGTCATCTGCGACTCTATGACCGGGCCTTCGGCGGCAACCCGGCCGAATGGACGGCGGCCTCGCCCTTCCAGCAACTGGGGACGACCACGGCGCCCATCCTGGCGGTCTGCTCCAGCCGCCGCGACGATGCCTGCCCGCAGGCCCGCGCCTTCGTCGGCAAGGCCGTCGCCCTGGGTGGCCGGGCCGAGGTACTGGTCGAGGACAAAACGCACGGCGAAATCAATTACCGGCTCGGCGCAGACCCCGACTACACGGCTGCCGTCGAAGGCTTTCTCGGCAGCCTGTCGCCCCGCCTGGCCGAGCGCCTGCGCTGAACCTCCCCTTTCGGCAGGCATCGACAGCTGCCCCGTCCTTGCGGCCTCTTGGCCAAACCCGGTTGCTCAGGACCAGATACGGGTTGCGCCGACGGTCAACAGGCCGAGATAGGTGGCGCCCAGCGAACCGGCCAGATGAACCGAAGCCAGGCCGAGCGCCCAGGCGGGCTGGCCGGCCAGCAGGCGCTCGACGACTTCTGCCGAGAAGGTGGAGAAAGTCGTCAAGCCACCCAGGAAGCCGGTGATCGCGAACAGTTTCCAGGCCAGGGGAAAATGGGTATTGAGGTGAAAAACGCCGACCGCCACGCCGATCAGGTAAGCGCCGATCAGGTTGGCGGCCAGGGTGCCGAGCGGCAGGGAGAGAAACAGCGGGTTCAGGGCCAGCCCGAGCAGCCAGCGCAGCCAGGCCCCACAGGCAGCCCCCAGGCCGACGGCCAGGAAATTGAGGGCGGAAAGATGGTGAAAGGCAAACATTCGGCGAATTTTAGCGGAATATGGGTCTCAACCGTTAAAATGGCGTGATTGAAATCCGAGGTTTTACCGTGAGCAGCCCCAACCAGCCCGCCGGCACGCCGGCCCCCGCCGCCAATTTCATCAAGAACATCGTCGAGGCCGACCTCGCCGCCGGCAAGCATGCCGGGCGCCATTGGGCCGGCCGCCCCGGCACAGCCGCCGACCATGCCGCCGGGCCGCTCGACCCGGCCAAGCTGCGCACCCGCTTCCCGCCCGAACCGAACGGCTACCTGCATTTCGGCCACGCCAAGTCCATCCTGCTCAATTTCGGTCTGGCCGAACAATACGCCGGCCGCTGCCACCTGCGCTTCGACGACACCAACCCGGAGAAGGAAGACCAGGAGTACGTCGATTCCATCGTCGATGCCGTCAAATGGCTCGGCTGTTCGTGGGAAAAGGACGGCGAAAGCAATCTCTACTACGCCTCCAACTACTTTGACTGGATGCTGCAGTGCGCCGAGGCGCTGATCACCGCCGGCCACGCCTACGTCGACAGCCAGTCGGCCGACGAGATGCGCGCCAATCGCGGCACGCTGACCCAGCCGGGCAGGAACTCGCCCTTTCGCGACCGTTCCGTCGCCGACAACATGGATCTGTTCAAGCGCATGCAGGCCGGCGAATTCGCCGACGGCGCCCATATCCTGCGCGCCAGGATCGACATGGCGGCGCCCAACATCAACCTGCGCGACCCGGCCATCTACCGCATCCGCCACGCGACGCACCACAACACCGGCGACCGCTACTGCGTGTACCCGATGTACACCTTCGCCCATCCGATCGAGGATGCGCTGGAAAACATCACCCATTCGATCTGCACGCTCGAATTCGAGGACCAGCGCCCCTTCTACGACTGGCTGCTCGAACGCCTGGCCGAGGCCGGCCTGATGCAGCGCCCGCTGCCGCAGCAGATCGAGTTCTCGCGCCTCAACCTGACCTACGTCGTCCTCTCCAAGCGCAAGCTGATCCAGCTCGTCGAGGAAAGGCACGTCAGCGGCTGGGACGATCCGCGCATGCCGACCCTGGTCGGCGCTCGCCGTCGCGGCTATTCGGCCGAAGGGTTCCGCCTGTTCGCCGAACGCATCGGCGTTTCCAAGAACGATTCGCTGATCGACTACCTTTTGTTCGAAGACGCCATGCGCGAAGTCATGAACGAATCCGACCTGCGCCGCATCGCCGTTCTCGATCCGGTAAAGCTGATCATCGACAACTACCCGGCCGGCCAGATCGAGGAATGCTTTGCGCCCAACCACCCGCTGCATCCGGAACTCGGTCAGAGAAGCATGCCCTTCAGCCGCGAACTGTGGATCGAGGGCGAGGATTTCATGGAGGTGCCGAGCAAGGGTTTCCGCCGCCTCTTCCCGGGCAACATGGCCCGCCTGCGCTACGGTTACGTCGTCGAATGCACCGGTTGCGACAAGGATGAAGACGGCAAGGTCATCGCGGTGCACTGCAACTACCTGCCGGAAACCAAGTCCGGCACCCCCGGCGCCGACAGCGTCAAGGTCAAGGGCAACCTGCACTGGGTCTCTGCCGCCCAGTCCTATCGTGCCGAAATCCGTCTCTATGAACGCCTGTTCACGGTGCCGGCACCCGGCACCCGGCGCCAAGGCGATGCCCCGGACCTCGAACGCGACTTCCTCGACGACCTGAACACGGCCTCCTGCCAGACCATCGTCGCCCAACTCGAACCCTGCCTGCGCGACGCGAAGCCGGAAGAACGCTTCCAGTTCGAGCGCCATGGTTATTTCGTCGCCGACCGCGTGGAATCGAAGGACGGCGCGCCGGTCTTCAACCGGGCGGTGACGCTGAAGGACTCGTGGGGCAAGGCCGGCTGATGAACCCGGCGATGGCGGAGGAGATTCTCGCTTTCTGGTTCGGCTCCCCCGCCGAAGTCGACCACGGCAAGGCGCGGCCGGCCTGGTTCCGCAAGGATGAGGCTTTCGACGAGGAAATTCGCCGACGCTTCCTTGCCGAGGTCGAAGCGGCCCTGGCCGGCCGGCGCGACGACTGGGCCGAGGCGCCGGGCAGCGCGCTGGCCCTGCTCATCCTGCTCGACCAGTTCCCGCGCAATCTCTTTCGCAACACGGCCCGCGCCTTTGCCGGCGACGGCCAGGCCCTTGCCCTGGCCCGGCAGGTCATCGGCCAGGGCTGGGATCGGGATCTGCTACCGGTCCAGCGCGTCTTCGTCTACCTGCCCTTCGAGCACAGCGAGGCGCTGGCCGACCAGGAATATTCGATCACCCTGTTCGACGCGCTGGGAGAGGCCCATCCGGTCTTGGCGCCCTTTGTCGACTTTGCCCATCGCCATCGCGAGGTGATCGTCCGCTTCGGCCGTTTCCCGCACCGCAATGCGCTGCTGGCGCGAAGCTCCAGCGCCGACGAAACAGACTACCTGGCGCAGCCGGGCAGCGGCTTCTGAGCGCCGTGGCAGCCCGCGACGTCGAACAGCTCGGCCAGGTTTTCACGCCGCCCGGGGTGGTGGCCTTCATGCTCGACCTGTGCGCCAATCGCGGGCGCGTGCTCGAACCTTCGGCCGGCGACGGCGCCTTTTTCTCGGCGCTCAGGGCGCGGCAGGCCGATTGCGTCGGCATCGAGATCGACCGCCGCGTCGCCCCGGACGGCGCGCTGGTTCGCGACTTTTTCGATTACCCGCTGAGCGAGCAGTTCGCTACCGTCATCGGCAACCCGCCCTACGTCCGTTTCCAGGATGTCGCGGCCGGCACGCAAAAGCGCCTGGTATCCGAACTGTTCGACCGGCGCAGCAACCTCTTCCTTTTCTTCATCGAAAAATGCATTCGCCACCTGAAGCCGGGCGGCGAACTGGTCTTCATCGTGCCGCGCGAGTTCATCAAGCTGACCGCCGCCAAGAAGCTCAACGCCTGGCTCTACGCCCAGGGTTCGATCACCCATTTTTACGAAACCGGTGACGTGCGCGTCTTCGGCGAGCACACGCCGAACTGCGCCATCTTCCGCTTCGAGAAGGGCCGTATGGACCGCCGCATGGCCGACGGCCGCCGTTTCGTCGAGGCCGACGGCCAACTGATGTTCCTGCGCGACGACCACAGCGTGCGTTTTGCCGACCTGTTCACGGTCAAGGTCGGCGCCGTCTCCGGGGCGGACCAGATCTACACCCACCCCAAGGGCAACATGGAATTCGTCTACTCGAAAACCGTGGAAACCGGCGAAACCCGCCGCATGCTCTACGGCATCAAGCACCCCCATCTCGACAAGCACAAGGCCGAATTGCTGGCCCGTCGCGTCAGGCCCTTCGACGAGAGCAACTGGTGGCAATGGGGCCGCGCCTTTCCGGTCAGCGAGCTGCCGCGCATCTACGTCAATGGCCGCACGCGCAAGCCGGAACCCTTCTTCCTGCACGATTGCCACAGCTTCGACGGCGCCATCCTGGCGCTCTTTCCGAAGAACACGCACATCTCCCGGCGCGACCTGATCGAATGCGCGATGATGCTCAATCGCGAGGTGGACTGGCAGCAACTCGGCTTCATCTGCGACGGTCGCTTCCTGTTCACCCAGCGCAGCCTGCAGAACTGCCTGCTGCCGGAGAAATTTTCCCGTTATTTACCGTCTGACAAGCACAAGGACGTCGCATGACCTTCATCGAACAACTGGATGCCGCCGGGCAAAAGAACGACTCCCTGCTCTGCGTCGGCCTCGACCCCGACCCGGCCAGGTTCCCCGCCCACCTCAGGGGGCGCAACGACAGGATTTTCGAATTCTGCGCCGCCATCGTCGATGCCACGGCCGATCTCGCCTGCGCCTTCAAGCCGCAGATCGCCTACTTCGCCGCCCGCCGCGCCGAAGAGCAGCTCGAAGCGCTGATCGCCCACATCCGTGAGAAACATCCCGCCATCCCGGTCATCCTCGACGCCAAGCGCGGCGACATCGGCTCGACCGCCGAGCAGTACGCCATCGAAGCCTTCGAACGCTACCGGGCCGACGCGGTGACGGTGAACCCGTACATGGGACGCGACTCCGTCGATCCCTACCTGGCCTATCCGGACAAGGGCGTCATCCTGCTCTGCCGCACCTCCAACCCCGGCGGCTCCGACCTGCAGTTTCTCGATGTCGGCGGCGAAAAACTGTACGAGCGCGTTGCCCGGCTCGCCGCCGGCGAATGGAATACATCGGGACAGATCGGCCTGGTCGTCGGCGCCACCTTTCCGGCAGAAATCGCCCGCGTCCGTGAAATCGTCGGCGACCTGCCGCTGCTCGTCCCGGGCATCGGCGCCCAGGGCGGCGATGTCGAAGCGACGGTCAAGGCCGGCCGAACGAAGCAGGCCGGCGGCTTGATGATCAACTCATCCCGTGCCATTCTTTACGCTGGCACGGACGAAGGATTTACCGCAGCCGCCCGCCGGGTCGCGCTCGAAACCCGCGACGCCATCAATCTGTACCGTTAAGGAAATTCCGACATGCGCATGGACGACCAACGCGAAAGCGACAATCTCGAAGACCGTCGCGGCGACGGCGACGGTGGCGGCGGCATGCGCCTCGGCGCCGGCCACATGGGCATCGGGACCATCGTCGTTGCGCTGGTCGCCAGCTATTTCCTCGGCATCAATCCGCTGACCGTCATCAACATGCTGAGCGGTGGCGGCGGCATGCCGGCCATGGAGCGCAGCGCCCCGCCGGCCGCCCACCAGCCGCCGGCCAACGACCAGATGGCCCGCTTCGTTTCCAAGGTACTGGCCTCGACCGAGGACACCTGGACGGATATCTTTCGCGCCAACGGCAAGCAGTACGAGGACCCCAAACTGGTCCTCTTCTCGGGCGCCACGCCAACCGCCTGCGGTACCGGCCAGACGGCGATGGGTCCCTTCTATTGCCCGGGCGACCGCAAGGTTTACATCGATCTCGCCTTCTACCAGGAATTGAAGACCCGCTTCCACGCCCCCGGCGAATTTGCCGAGGCCTATGTCATCGCCCATGAAGTCGGCCACCACGTCCAGAACCTGCTCGGCATCTCGGACAAGGTGCACCAGGCCCAGATGCGCGCCGGCAAGGTCGAGGCCAACGCCCTGTCGGTGCGCATGGAATTGCAGGCCGACTGCCTGGCCGGCGTCTGGGGCAAACGCACCGACACCATGAAGGGGATTCTCGAACCCGGCGATCTCGAAACGGCCCTGACCGCGGCCTCGGCCATCGGCGACGACCGCCTGCAACAGCAAGCGCAGGGCCGCATCGTGCCGGAAAGCTTCACGCACGGCACCTCGGCGCAACGCGTGCGCTGGTTCAAGATGGGTTTCGAAAGCGGCGACATGAACCAGTGCAACACCTTCAAGGCGGCCCAGCTCTGAACCCGACCCGCATCCCGATCGGCATTCTGCTGTTCGCCTGCGCCCTGGGTGCCGCGGCCCTGCCGGTGGACTCGCCGGTACCCGGCGGCGTCGCCGTCGTGGACCTCGGTCCGAACGGCGGGGAGGCGCCGAGCGTCCGCTGGGGCGAACAGCCTGTCGCCGTGGTAGATGAACACGGACGCTGGTTCGCCCTGCTCGGCATCCCCCTCGACACCCTGCCCGGCGAACTGGATCTCGCCGTCTCCGTCGGCGCGACCACGACGACCCGGCCGGTCGTCGTCCGCATCAAGAACTACCCGGAACAGCGCCTGACCATCGGAAACCGGCGCCAGGTCGAACCCGATCCCGAGGACCTGGCCCGCATCGCACAGGAAAAGGAAAGGAGCGATGCCATCAAGCGTCGTTTCAGCCCGTCGCCGCCGGCCACCGATTTTTCGCTGCCGGCCAGCGGCCGCCTCTCCTCGCGCTTCGGCCTGCGTCGCATCTTCAACGGCCAGCCGCGCAACCCGCACGCCGGACTGGATGTCGCGGCCAAGGCAGGCAGCCCGGTCCGCGCGCCGGCCGATGGCGTGGTGGTCGATACCGGGGAATATTTCTTCAACGGCAATACGGTCTTCATCGACCACGGCCAGGGCTTGATCAGCGCCTGCATGCACCTGTCCCGCATCGATGTCCGCCCCGGCCAGACGGTACGCAAGGGAGCGGTGCTGGGCGCCGTCGGCGCGACCGGCCGGGCCACCGGGCCGCATCTGCACTGGACGGTCATTCTCAACGACACGCCGGTCGATCCCGAACTGTTTCTCGCTCGCCGGTCGACGCCCTAAGCGCATCCGGCGGGTGTGGGCAGGGAAACTTGGGGCGACGGGAGCGCCAAACATGCCAGAGCAGACCATCCGCCTTCACCGCTCGGCCCCCGCCAAACCGGCCGAAGGGCAGCCCTGTAACGGTTGCGGCATCTGCTGCGCGCTGGAAACCTGTCCGCCGGGACGCCTGCGCTTCATGCGGGCCAAAGGCCCCTGTCCGGCACTGGAATGGTCGGAACCGGCCGGCTGCTACCGCTGCGGCCTGCTCGCCAATCCGCGGCAATACATCGGCTGCCTGCCAGGCATCGGCGAATCCCCGGCCCGCCGCCTGCTTACCCGTTGGATCGCCGCCGGGCAAGGTTGCGACTGCAGTGCCGAGGTTCAGTCCTGAACCGGGGATGTGCCGTCAAGAGTGAGGCACTACAATAGCGCCGCGGTCAGGGCCACTTCCACCCGATAGCCGGGATGCGCCAGTTTCGCCTGCACGCAGGCACGGGTCGGTGCCTGCCCGGCCGGCAGCCAGTCGTCCCATACCGCGTTCATCGCGTCGTAGTCGGCCATGTCGGCAAGGTAAACGGTGACCATCAGCAGGTGGGCACGATCGCTGCCCGCCTCGGCGAGAAGCCGGTCGACTGCGGCCAGCAAGTTCTCCGTCTGGGCCGTGATGTCGGCATCGAGATTGGCGGGCACTTCGACCAGATAGACGGTGCCGCCGTGGACGACACTGTTCGAATAGCGCCGGGTCGTACCGTGGCGTTGAATGGACATTTGCCTTTCCTGAAAACGTGAAGCCCATGCGTTTCATGGCATGGGCTTCGGTTACTGCAACCCCGGCTCATTCGGCCCGGGTAATCGGCTATTCGCCGTCAAGGAGTACTACGCGGTAATCTCAAGAATGCATCCATCGAATACGACCATATACTCTCCAGCAGCGCAGCGGATACTGCCACTTAATGCCGGGCGTGCTGCAAACCACGGCACGGGTTCACCTTACCACGCCGGAAAAAAAAAGCCAGCGCCCCTTCAATGCCTGAAAATCACATTGCTGCCGGGCGGCACCTTGGAGGCCGGCACGTAGCCCACCGCTCCCGGGGTAACGGCGATGTACTTCAGCACCTCGTCGACACTCCCCAGTTCCATTGGCGATGCGCCCTTGCCGACATAGCGCCGGACCAGCCAGTAGCCGGTGTACTGCTCTTCGTTCTGCTCCATGACCGATTGCAGGAATTCCTCGCGGGCCGCCGTTCCAGCCGGGAGATTGATGGGCACCACCGCCTGCTGGTTGATCGAGACGATACGGCCGGTGTATAGCCGCTGCAAGGTTACCCGATCCGTTTTCGGCAGGGAAGGATGGCCGATCACCACGATTTCGTCTCCCGCCGCACCCGCCAGACCACAGGCGACGAGGAAGGGCAGGCAGCGCAGGAAGAGGTTTCTCAACATTGCGCTCAGAAAATGAAATTGTAGGAAAGCGAGAAAACATTCAGCCGTTGATGGGCGCTGTCGCCCCCGGAAGGCGCGTCGATGAAACTGGAGACATCGCCGGTCCGGATTGCCGACAACTCGGCCTTGAGCAGACTGCTGGCACTCAGGCGATACGAGGAACCGAAGGCCAGGGTGGACTGATCGTAGGGCGAGACGATGTCGGCCAGCAGCTTCTGGCGCTCGGTCAGCGCATTGCTGGGCAGGATGTTGCCATTGAAGGTCCGGTATTTGGCGAGGGCCGAATCGCTCGACTTCGTCTTGGCATAATAGACATAGGGCGTCCACTCGCCGATTTTCCTCGACAACGCCAGGTAGCCCCCCCAACGGCTCAGGCCTTCGCTGACGCTGTTGATGCTGATCCTGGCGTATTCACCGGTCACTCGGAAATTTTCGGGCAGCAGCATGCTGCTGCCCAGCGTGAACACGGGAACGCTTACCCTGTCGCTGCCGCCCGAACCGACGCCATAGGCGACGAGACCGCCGCCTATGGGCGTTGCGGTAATCGGCGCCCCGATCTTGGCCCCGTCGCGCGAGGCCCGGACTTCGTGAAAGCCGATGCGAAAGACATTATCGAAACTGCGCGCGGTCAACACCAGTCCGCTGCTGCTGATATCGATCGGCAGGAACCAACTGCCCGCCCCCTCTTGGGTCAGGGTCATTTCACGGCCATAAAATCGCCAATAGGTTTTCGCCCGTCCGGTATAGGCTTCAAGCAACCAGTCAACGCGCTCGCCGACCCAGGTCTTGCTGACGCCCAGCCCGTCGATATCGGTCATCGGTGAAATCGAGTACACCTCCTGGGGCAGGCGGGCGAAATCGAAGGTGGCACCCACGTCGTTGTTTTCCGTATTGAGCATCAACGGCAGGCGAATTCTTCCCGCCCGAACCAGCCAGTCGTCGGTCGGTCGCCAGGAGACGAAGGCCCAGGTCATGGTTGCCTGGAAAGCGCTGTCCGAATGATCGGAGGGCGCCAACCTGGCCTGAACGGTCGCCCCCCATTCCCGGGTAAAGCGCGCGTCGACCTGGGCGCCGATAATGCTGTCCCGTTTGAATCCACCGCGGTCGTCGATGAAGCGCTGGTAGGGGGCCGCCTGATCGGACTGGGCATAACCCAGCGTACCGAACCCGGACAGGGTCAAATCGACGGCCAGGGACGGCTGCGCCAGCGCCGCCAGGGCAAACAGGGCCACGGGTCTTAGCCAGGCGACGGTATTTGCCCGACGGGCGTGCGTATTCATGTTGTGCATGGATGGCTCATTCATCGGCCAATTTGATAGCGATTTCCAAAAAACTCGTTTCAAGGGCGACAAAAGCGTCGATCAACAGGGGGTCGAAGTGCTTGCCGCGCCCCTCGACCAGGACGGCAGCGGCTTCTGCGTGACTGAATGCCGGCTTGTAGGGACGGCGCGAGCGCAGGGCGTCATAGACATCGGCCACCGCCATCAAGCGGGCCGGCAAGGGAATGGCCTCGCCGGACAGGCCGTCCGGATAGCCGCCGCCATCCCAACGTTCGTGATGACTGCGGGCGATCTGTCCGGCATAGAGCAGCATCTGGTTCTCGGCGCCCAGTTCCCGCTGCGAACGCAGCAGCATGCTTTCGCCTTTGACCGAATGGGTCTTCATGATCTCGAATTCGTCCGGGGTATGCTTGCCCGGTTTGAGCAGAATATGATCGGGAATGGCGATTTTCCCAATATCGTGCAGGGGAGCCGCCTTGGCGATTTGATCGATCCGCTCGGGATTCAGAATGTCCCGGTCGCGCTCCTGCCTGCTCAGATACTCGGCGAGCAGGCGGACATAATCCTGAGTCCGGCGAATATGATTGCCGGTACATTCGTCGCGAAATTCGGCCAGCGACACCATGACGCGAACCGATGCCTCCTGCAGGTGCAGGACCTCGTTGACCCGTCGCTCGACCTCGCGTTGCAGCCAGGCGCTCTTGTCCTCGAGAAAGGTTTGCCAGGTCTTGATCTGCAGGTGAATGCGCACCCTGGCCAGAACGACCGAAGGAGCGATCGGCTTGTGAATGAAATCGACGGCGCCCAAGGCCAGCCCGTACTCTTCGTCCTCCGCTCCGACCTTGGCCGTCAGGAAAATGATCGGTATCCCGGCCGTTTCCGGGGCCGCCTTCAATCGCCGGCAAACCTCGTAGCCGTCCATGTCGGGCATCATGATGTCGAGCAGGATCAGGTCCGGCGCCGTGCCGGCCACCAGTTCCAGGCCGCGGGCGCCGCTGTTGGCCAGCCGGACGCGGTAATGGGTACGCAACAACTGGTTGAGCAGGCTGAGATTGGCCGGCGTATCGTCGATCACCAGTATGCTCGGATTGCCTTCTCTTTCCACTAGCCGCCCCCTCCGTTCCGGCCCTGGGCGAGAACGACCAGGGCCTCGTTAAAATTCCATTGGATAATGGCATGATCGATTGCCGCGATCTGTCGCGGCAAATAAAAACCGGCCAGACGCCCCTTGTTCAGACGCCAGACCTCCTCGACCTCGCCATCGCCATCCGCCAAGAGTTGATTCAAGCGGCTCAACAGCATGTCGATCGCCCCGCTATCGCGGTCGCCATCGCCCCTCTCCGCCGCACGGAGTGCCGGCAAGCGTTCGAGGCCGGCGAGCAGGGGCGTCAACAGGGCATCGACCTCGGCGATCTCGCCGAAGGGCTCGACGACACCTTTCTGGATGGCGCTTTCGAGATCATACAGGGCAAGTTGCAATCGCTTCATGGCAAAGGTGCCGGCCAGCCCCTTCAGGGTATGCACCTGGCGCTGGGCCGCCACGATATCGCCGGCAAGCAGCCTTTCGCCCAGGCGTTCGGACCAGCTTTCGCATTCATCGACGAATTGCCGCAAGGCATGGGCGAGAAAAGGCAGGCGTCCGGCGAAGCGACGGAACAGGGCCAGCGAGTCGATCTCCGGTATGGCGGCGACCGCCGCGCTGAAGGTCTGCTCGCTTTCGGAAATGACGGCAGGCTCGGCCGGCGCCGGGGCCGAGCCGGCTGAAGCCGGCCAGAAAGGTTGGACCATGGCCAGCAGTTCATCCGGTTCGAATGGCTTGGCCAGGTAACCGCTGATCCCCTTGGCCAGACCCTCCCTCAAGCCATGGCCGGCGACATGCGCCGTCATCGCGACGATCGGCAGGTCGCGGAATCGCTCGTCACACCTGATTCGGCGCGCGGCCTCCCGGCCATCCATGACCGGCATTTCGATATCCATCAAGACCAGCGCAAAGTGATCCGCCCCCCGCGCAAAAAGAATATCGAGCGCCAGTTGCCCGTTGGCGGCGATCTCGACATGGGCCCCCCAGTCTTTGAGAATTTCGCCGGCCACCTCCTGATTGACCTCGTTATCCTCGACCAGGAGGATAGGCATGCCCTGCAAGCACCCCGGGCGGGGAAGCACGGACTCCAGTCGGGCGACATGGTCGTCGCCGGCATCGAAAATGCGGCGCAGGGCATTCGGCAGCAGCGGTTTTTGAACGACATCGGCGATTTCCGGATGCGACGCCTCGCAGCGCAGCATCACCGCATCGGCCGACGAAACGACGACCACCTTGGACGGCAATGCGACATCCCTTGCCCGGAGCGCGTCGAGCAACTGCCCCCCGGACATCTCTGGCATCAACCAGTCGAGCAGCAGCAAATCGTAGGCGCTTCCGCTCTCCGCAGCCGCCGTCAGCCTGGCCAGGGCGTCTTCGCCGCCCGCCGACCGGTCCACCGCCTGACACCCCATGGCCAGCAGCAGGTCCACCATGCTTTCCCGTGCGGCGGCGCAATCGTCCACCACCAGCCCGCGACGGCAGGCGGCCAACGGCCGCTCCTCCTCGAGCAGGGCGGCGCCCGGTGCCAGCGGCAATTGCAGGGAAAAATGGAATACGCTGCCGCTCCCGACCGTGCTTTCGACCTGCATCTCGCTGCTCATCGCGGCCAGCAGGCGTTTCGAAATGGCCAGCCCCAGCCCGGTACCGCCGTACTTTCTCGTCGTCGCGCCGTCGGCCTGGGAAAACTCCTGGAACAGGCGGCCGAGTTGTTCGGGCGTCATGCCGATCCCGGTGTCCGCGATGCGAAAAGTCATGCCGGCCGTTTCACCGTTGCATGCCACCTCCCTGACGCTGAGTCGGACATGGCCAGCCTCGGTAAATTTGACCGCGTTCGACAGCAGGTTGATCAATATCTGGCCCAGGCGCAGGGGATCGCCGAGCAGGTGGCGCAAGCCGCGGGTCGGCGGAAAATCGACGATCAATTCGATCCGTTTGCCCTCCGCCCGCTGTTGCACCATGAACAGCGCATTCTGAACGACCTGCTCGAGATCGAAAGGCACG